>DAIDJQ010000142.1 GCA_027451305.1 Cellulomonas sp. | reverse complement strand
CAGCCTGACGCCCGAGTGACTCGCACCACAACGAGACTTGCACCGCATCCGGCGGTGTGCGTAATCTGCGAACCGGTTCGCTGACGCACCGTGAGGATGGACGATGACGACGATCGGGGATGTGGCCCGCGTGGCGGGTGTCTCCCGCAGCACGGCCTCCAACGTGCTGTCCGGCAAGAAGTCCACCTCTGCCGAGATCCAGGAGCGGGTCCGTCGCGCCGTCGAGGAGCTCGGCTACACCCCCAACGCCGGGGCGCGCGCGCTGGCCACGGCCCAGACGCAGGTCATCGGCCTGCTCGCCCAGTTCTTCGAGGACGAGTTCGCGCCCGCGATGCTGCAGTACATCCTCGGCGTCTCCAACACGGCCCGGGAGCTCGGCTACGACATCCTGCTGGTCTCGGAGCCGGACGGTGCCCGCGCACTGAAGCGGATCACCGACTCGCGCATGGTCGACGGGGTCGTGCTGCTCAACGTCGCCGACCGGGACGACCGCCTCGAGGTGCTGCGCGCGGCGGAGCAGCCGGGCGTGCTCGTCGGGCTTCCGGGCGACCCGCGTCACCTCGACGTCTTCGACCTGGACTTCGCCGAGGCCGGCCGGCTGATGGTGGAGCACCTCGCCCGCCTCGGCCACCGCGAGCTGCTCCTCGTCTCACAGCCGGAGCACGTCGTCGAGCGCGGCGGCGCCTACGTCTGGCGGCTCGCCGACGCGGCCGCGGAGGAGGCCGAGCTGCGCGACGTGACGCTGCACTCGGTCTTCGGCGCGTCCCACCAGCCCCAGGTGGGCAGGGACCTGCACGCCGCCCTCGACGCCCACCCCGGGGTGACCGGCATGCTGGTGAACAACGAGGCCGCCGCCGCCGCGCTGCCCGCGGTGCTGCGCGAGCGCGGGCTGACGTCGCCGCGGGACATGTCGGTGATCGGGCGCTACTCCGACGAGTTCGCCCGCACCTTCTCCCTGCCGTTCTCCTCGATCGAGAGCGCGCCGGACCGCCTCGGGCAGATGGCCGTGCGCCAGCTGGTCCGGCGGATCGAGTCCCCGTCGGGACGCACAGAGCCGCACGTGGTCCGGTTCATCTCGCCGGAGCTCGTGGACAGGGGGAGCACGGCGGCGCCGCCCACCGGCGCCCGCTGACGTCATGCGCCGGTGGCCCACCCGCCGGCGCAGCTGCATCCATCACAGATTCGAGGAGGAACACCGTGATGCGTATCTCCACCCACCGGCGCACGCTCGGCGCGCTGGGCATCGCCCTGACCGCAGCGAGCCTGGCCGCGTGCTCGTCCAGCGCCGGCGCGAGCACGGGGTCGAGCGCGAGCGCGGCGGGAGGCGGGACCTACACCTGGTGGGACCCGTACCCGCAGCACGACGCGTCGTCCGACTGGGCCAAGCGCGTGCAGTCCTGCGGCGACGCGGCCGGGGTGACCGTGCAGCGCACCGCGTACGACACCACGGCGCTGACCAACCAGGCTCTGCTCGCCGCGCAGGAGGGCACCGCTCCGGACGTGATCCTGCTGGACAACCCGGCCGTCTCGACGCTGGCCGACACCGGCATGCTCACCACGACGGACGAGTTCGGGCTGGACACGTCCAAGATCGACCCCAACCTGCTCGCCGCCGGCCAGCTGAACGGCAAGACGTACGGCATCCCGATCGGCGCCAACACGCTCGCGCTCTACTACAACAAGACGATCCTCGACGCGGCCGGCGTCGACCCGGCGTCCATCAAGGACTGGGACACCCTCACCGCCGCGCTGCAGAAGGTGAAGGCGGCCGGCCACAAGGGCATCACGTTCGCCGGGATCGGCACCGAGGAGGGCTCGTTCCAGTTCCTGCCCTGGTTCTGGGGGGCGGGCGCGAGCCTGACCCAGCTCGACTCGCCGGAGGCGACCTCCGCGCTCCAGCTGTGGACCGACTGGGTCAAGCAGGGGCTGGCGCCGAACTCGGTGATCCAGAACTCCCAGAACACCACCTGGGAGGAGTTCCTCACGGGCGACTTCGCGTTCGGCGAGAACGGCACGTGGCAGGTGGACGCGGCTGCGAAGGCGAAGTTCCCCACCGGCGTCATCACCATCCCGGCCAAGACGGGCGGCGCGGCGCCGGCACCCACGGGCGGCGAGTTCATCGAGATGCCCGTGCAGAAGGACACCAAGCGGTACGCCACCACCAAGAAGATCGTCGACTGCATGACCAGCACCGACGGCATGGTGCAGACCGCGACCACCTTCGCGTACTACATCCCGCCGACGGCCGAGGGGCAGAGCGCCCTGCTGGCCAAGGACCCGTCGCTGCAGACCTGGGTGGACGCCGTGAAGGCCGCCAAGGGCCGCACCAGCGACAACCTCGGCACCAAGTACCCGAAGATCTCCGAGCAGCTGTGGACCGCCGTGCAGAACGCCCTCTCGGGCGCGGCGACGCCGGCCGACGCGCTCAAGGCGGCCCAGCAGAAGGCCGCTGCGGCCACCAAGTGACGCCCGGTCCCTCGAGACCTCGCTCGACGCAAGGACTGTCCTCATGGAATCCCTGACCACTGCGGTCGGGACGACGGCACGGACGGCAGGTGCAGCCCGCGTGGCTGCGCCTGCCGTCCGGCCGGACCGTCGGCCCCCCGCGAGCACCCGCTGGGCGGCGTTCGCGTTCATCGCACCGCTGATCGCCTACCTGCTGGTGTTCTACGCGTACCCGCTCTACCGGAACCTGGATCTCAGCCTGCACGACTACACGCCGCGGGCCTTCGTCCAGGGCAACGCCGCCTGGGTGGGGCTGAAGAACTACGCCGACATCGTCGCGTCGACGACGTTCACCAAGGCGGCGGTCAACACTGCGGCGTTCGTGCTGGTCTCCCTCGTGTTCCAGTACGCGATAGGGCTGGCGCTGGCGGTGTTCTTCCGTACCAGCTTCCGGCTGAACGGCGTGCTGCGCGCCATGTTCCTGGTGCCGTGGCTGCTGCCGCTGATCGTCTCCGGCTCGTCGTGGGCGTGGATGCTGAACAGCGACAACGGCATCGTCAACGCAGTCCTGCGCACCTTCGGGGTGACGCCGATCAACTGGCTGACGTCCCCGCACTGGGTGCTGTGGTCGGTGATCATCGCCAACATCTGGTTGGGGATCCCGTTCAACCTGGTCATCCTCTACTCGGGCCTGCAGAACATCCCGGGCGACCTGTACGAGGCCGCGTCGCTGGACGGCGCGACCGGCTGGCAGCAGTTCCGGCGGATCACGTTCCCGCTGCTGCGCCCCGTCTCCGCGGTGACGATCCTGCTGGGCCTGATCTACACGCTCAAGGTGGTCGACATCATCTGGATCATGACGAAGGGCGGCCCGGGCGACGCCTCGACCACCTTCGCCACGTGGTCGTACCGCAAGGCGTTCGGCACGGGCCAGCCCGACTTCTCGCCGGCCGCCGCGGTCGGCAACGTGCTCATCGTGATCGCGCTCGTGTTCGGGTTCGTGTACCTGCACCTGCAGCGCCGGCAGGAGGCGTGATGACCCGCCACAGCCGCTGGCGGACGGCGCTCGGCGTCGTCCTGACCGCGATGATGCTGTTCCCGGTCTACTGGATGGTGAACGTGTCGTTCACCAAGACGTCGGACATGCGCGCCGACCCCCCGCACTGGTTCCCCTTCGACCCGACGTTCGAAGGCTATGCCGCGGTGTTCCGGCAGCAGCTGCCCGCGCTGGGGACCAGCCTGATGATCGGCCTCGGCTCGGTGGTGCTGACGGTGCTGATCGCGGCGCCGGCGGGGTACTCGCTGGCCAAGCTGCGGCCGCGCGGGGCACGGACGCTGAACTTCGTCCTGCTGGTGGTGCAGATGATCCCCGCCGTGGTGATGGCGATGGGGTTCTACGCCATCTACCTCAAGGCAGGGCTGCTGAACACGATCTGGGGCCTGATCGTCGCGGACTCCACGGTGGCCGTGCCGTTCGGCGTGCTGCTGTTCACCGCCTTCATGAACGGCATCCCCGACGAGCTGATGCAGGCGGCGCGGATCGACGGCGCCGGCACCTGGCGGGTCTTCCGCTCGATCGTCATGCCGATCAGCCGCAACTCCGCGATCACGGTGTCGCTGTTCGCATTCCTGTGGGCCTGGTCGGACTTCGTCTTCGCCTCGACGCTGAACCGGAACGGCGCCCTGATCCCGGTCACCCTCGGCATCTACAAGTACATCGGCAACAACACCACCGAGTGGAACTCGATCATGGCGACCGCGGTCATCGCGTCCATCCCCGCCGCGATCCTCCTGGTGGTGGCCCAGCGGTACGTCGCCGCCGGCGTGGTGGCCGGCGCCATCAAGGACTGACGGCCGCGCACCCCTGCGCCCGTCGGTCCCTCTCTCTCGACAACGGAGCTCTGCACCCATGACCTCGGACCTCGTCGACGTCGACCGCGTCGGCAGCCGTTCGCCCGTCGACCCCACCGGGGGTCGCCCCGTCGACCCCGCTCACGGCGCGCTGCGCCCGCTCGGCCTGCGCGAGGTGACCGTGACGGACGGGTTCTGGGCCGGGCTGCAGCGGACCAACGCCACGGCGACGCTCGAGCACTGCGAGCGGTGGATGGAGCGGCTCGGATGGCTGGCGAACTTCGACCGGGTGGCGGCCGGCACCACCGGAGGGGACCGGCCCGGCTGGCAGTTCTCCGACTCGGAGGTCTACAAGCTGCTCGAGGCGCTGGCCTGGGAGTCCGGCCGGACCGGCGACGAGCAGGCGGAGGCCGCGTTCCGGAGGCTCACCGCCCTGGTGGTGCAGGCGCAGGACGACGACGGCTACCTCAACACCTGCTTCGGGCACGCCGGCCAGGCCCCGCGGTACAGCGACCTGGAGACGGGGCACGAGCTGTACTGCACCGGCCACCTGCTGCAGGCGGCGGTGGCACGGATGCGCACCCACGGCCCGGACCTCCTCGTCGACGCCGCGCGGCGGGCCGCCGACCACGTGTGCGCCACGTTCGGCGCCGACGGGTCGCAGGGCATCTGCGGCCACCCGGAGATCGAGGTCGGCCTGGCCGAGCTGGGCCGGGCGCTGGACGAGCCGCGGTACACCGAGCAGGCACGCCTGTTCCTCGACCGGCGCGGGCACGGCACGCTGGCGGACATCCCGTGGGGCCGCGCGTACTTCCAGGACGACGTGCCGATCCGCGAGGCGGACGTCTGGCGCGGGCACGCCGTGCGGGCTCTGTACCTGTCGGCGGCGGCGGTCGACGTGGCCGTCGACCTCGCGGACACGGAGCTGTTGGACGCCGTGGTCCGCCAGTGGGAGCGGTCGGTGGCGCGCCGCACCTACCTCACCGGCGGCATGGGCAGCCGCCACCAGGACGAGGGGTTCGGTGAGGACTGGGAGCTGTCCCCCGACCGGGCCTACTGCGAGACCTGCGCGGGCATCGCCTCCACCATGGTGTCGTGGCGGCTGTTCCTGGCCACCGGTGACATGCGGTACGCCGACCTGATCGAGCGCACCTCGTACAACGTCGTCGCCACCTCCCCGCGCTCGGACGGCCGCGCCTTCTTCTACGCGAACCCCCTGCACCTGCGGGCTCCGGGCCAGCCGTCCGACGACGAGCAGGTCAGCCCCCGCGCGGAGGGCGGCAGCCGGGCGGCGTGGTTCGACGTGTCGTGCTGCCCCACCAACGTGGCGCGGACGCTGGCGAGCTGGCAGACGTACGCAGCGGCGGTGCGCGGGCAGGAGCTGGTGCTGGCGCAGTACGCCACCGGGTCGGTGCGGACCACGCTCGACGACGGCAGCGAGCTGGCGCTCGACGTGGTGACGGCCTATCCCGACGCAGGAGACGTGGCCGTCCGCGTGGTGGCCGCACCCGGCACGCCGGTGACCCTCACGTTCCGGGTGCCCGCCTGGAGCCCCGGCGCCCAGCTGGACACCCCCGACGGGCGGGTGCGCGCCGACGGCGCCTCGGTCTCGGTCAGCCGGGTGCTGCACCGCGGCGACACCGTGACGCTGCACCTCGACGTCGCACCGCGCCTGACCTGGCCGGACCGCAGGATCGACGCCGTGCGCGGCTGCCTCGCGGTGGAGGCGGGGCCGCTCGTGCTGTGCGCCGAGCAGGCCGACGTGCCGGCGGGGCTGGACCTGGCCGACCTCGTCGTCGACCCCTCCGTGCCGCCGGCCGTCCGCGACGGACGTGTGGTCCTGGCCGCCAGGGCGCTCCCGGCGGACGACCGGACGTGGCCCTACGACGGCACGCAGCCCGACGGCGCGGGACAGCACCTGGAGCTCCCGCTCATCCCTTACCACCGTTGGGCCGAGCGCGAGTCCGGCGAGATGCGCGTCTGGCTCCCGGCCCGATGAGCGCCCCCACGAGCACGGGCACCCGCACGTCACGGATGCCGGCCGGACCGGCGTTCGACGTGCGGGAGGTGCCGTTCAGCACGACCGGGTCGTGGCTGGACCTCTCCCCCGTGGTCGGGCTGCACACCCGCGCGGACGACGTCCACCTCGTGTCGCACCGGACCGGGATGCACGCCGTGCTGCGGCTGGTGCCGACGTCGGCGGGCGAGCCGGCGGCCACGTCGCTGACGGCATCGCCGGCGGTGCTCACCTGGACCGCGGCCGAGGGTGCCCCGGGAGGCACGATCGAGGCGGCCTTCGAGTCGGTGGACGTCGTCCGGCTGCGCGGGCGACGACTGGGCCTGGTGCTGGCCGACCCGACGACGTCGCTGACCCCGTTCACCGGCCTCTACCTGTTCGCCGACCCGGTCGACGGGTCGGCGGTGCTGACGTCGTACGAGACCGGCCACCGCTACCGCATCACGGCGGTGGAGGGTGCGTTGACGGTCGTCGGCGGCGAGGCGCTCGGGGAGGCCGCGCGCGAGGTGCGGGTGGGGGGCGACTCGTGGGAGGTGGCGGTCGAGGAGCTCGAGACCGCCCGCGCGCCGTACCGGTCGCACCACGGGTTCGACGAGGTGGTCCGGCTCGCCGCCGCGGGCTTCGCCGCCTACGCCGACCAGCTCGCTGCCTGGCGGGACGGGTCGACGCCCGCCGCGGAGCTCGCGGCCTACGTCATGTGGTCCGCCACCGTGCGGCCGGGCGGCTTCCTCGGCCGCGAGGCCGTCCTGATGTCCAAGCACTGGATGGACAAGGTGTGGAGCTGGGACCACTGCTTCAACGCCCTGGCGTTGGCCCCCGGCCGCCCGCGCGACGCCGTCGACCAGCTGCTGCTGCCGTTCGACCACCAGGACGCGGCCGGCGCGCTGCCGGACTCCGTGGCCCACTCCGAGGTGCTCTACAACTTCGTCAAGCCGCCGATCCACGGCTGGGCGCTGACCAGGTTGCGCGCGAGCCTCGAGGTGCCGCTCGACGACGGCACCCTGCGTGAGGTCTACGGCGCCCTCGCCCGGTGGACCGACTTCTGGCTGGTGTCGCGGCGGGTGCCGGGGCATGCGCTGCCGCACTACCAGCACGGCAACGACAGCGGTTGGGACAACGCGACGACGTTCGACGAGGACCGCGTGGTGGAGGCGCCGGACCTCGTCGCGTTCCTCGTGGTGCAGCTGGACGTCCTGGCGGCCCTCGCCACCGAGCTCGGCCTCCCGCGGGCCGCCGAGTGGGCCGCCGAGCGGGACGCGCTCGCCTCCGCCCTGGTCGCCGAGCTGTGGACCGGCTCGTCGTTCGTCGCCCGGAACCCGGTCTCGGGCCGCGCCAGCACCACCACCAGCCTGCTCCCCCACCTCACGCTGCTCGCCGCCGACCACCTGCCGTCGGCCGTGGTCGACACCGTGGTCGACGCCGTCGGACCCTTCCTCACGCAGTGGGGCCCCGCGACCGAGCTGCCCACCTCGCCCCACTACGAGGCGGACGGCTACTGGCGCGGCCCCATCTGGGCGCCGTCGACGGTGCTGCTGGTGGACGGGCTGCGCCGGGCCGGCCGGGACGCGCTGGCCGACGAGGTCAGCGCCCGCTTCCGCCGGCTGTGCGAGACGCACGGCTTCGCCGAGAACTTCGACGCGCTGACGGGTGAGGGGCTGCGCGACCGCGCGTACACGTGGACGGCCAGCTGCTACCTGCTGCTGGCCCGGGAGTCGGTCGGCTCGCGGGGCTGAGCCGCACCCCGGGCCGTCAGCCCTTGTGGTCGATCGCGTACTGCAGCGACTGCTTGTACCCGGCCGACGTGAACGAGGCGCCGGACACCGCGGCGATGTTCGCCGAGTCGGCCGCGACGGCCTCGCTCGAGAGGGTCGGCAGCGCGAACGAGCTGACCTGGCTGCTGTAGCCGCCGGACGGCGCCTGCAGGGCCTGCACGGCCTCGATCACGCCGCCGGTGAAGGTCACCGACACCTGCACGGGTCCGTACGGCGTCTGCACGGTCGAGCCGACGACGACCTTGGTGGTCGGAGCCGGCGGCGGCGCAGCGGGAGCCGGGGCCGCCGGTGGCGGGGCGGCGGGCTTGGGCGCCGCCGTGGGCGTCGGGCCGTGCGTGGCCGTCGGCGCCGGCCGCTGGGTCGGTACCGACGTCGGCACCGCGCTCGGCGTCGCCGACGGGCTCAGGGTCGGCGTCGGGGTCGCGTGGGGGCCACGCCCCCAGCTCAGCGACGTGCCCTGGTCGGTGGGGGTCGGCGTCGGCGACTCCGTCACCGCCGCGGCGGCCTGGGCCGTCGGCGGCACCGCCGGGAGGGCCGCGGCCGAGGTGGTGAAGAAGCGGACCCCGGCCGCCGCCGCGATGGTCACCAGGGTGCCGGCGTACAGGCGCCCGCCACGGGACGGTGCGGTCACGGCCGCCTCAGCTGGTCCGGCTCGACGTCATGCGACCACGGCACCAGGCGATTCTCAGAGGATTCTCGGAACGAGCGTGCGGCCCGCGCCGGCGTGTCGCGGCGACCTCCGTCGCGCGTCCGCGCCGCCGGCCCGGGTCGTCGGTCAGGTCAGCGAGGCGTCATAGATCGCCTGGATCGACGTGTCCAACGTCGCGTCGAACTCGTCGTCGCTCAGCTGCGCGGTCAACCCCTCGGTGAGCGCGCGGGAGAAGCTCGCGATCACCCCGGGCTGACGGGCCAGCCGCTGCACGGCCTCGGCCCGGGTGTACCCGCCCGACAGTGCCGCGACTCGCAGCACGTGCGGGTGCTCCACCAAGGGCGTCCACCAGCCGTCCTGGTCCGGCAGCGTCAGCTTGAGCATCACCTTGGCATCCCCGGGCAGCCGGTCCAGCGCGTCGTGCAGCGCCGAGCGCAGCATGTCCTCCGCCTCGCCCTTGGTGGAGCTGTGGATGTCCACCTCCGGCTCGACGATCGGCATCAGCCCCGCTGCCAGGATCCGCTGCGCGACCTCGAGCTGCTGGTCCACGACCGCCGCGATGCCGCCCTTGTCTGCCTGCACGACGAGCGAGCGCATCTTCGTGCCGAGCACGCCGTGCCCGTTCGCGCGCTCGAGGGCGTCGTCCAGCTCCGGGATCGGCTTCATCAGGCGCACGCCGTCCGCCTCGTCGAGCAGGCCCTTGTCCACCTTGAGGAACGGCGCGACGTGCTTGACCTGCCAGAGGTACTCGGCCGCCCCCAGGCCGCCGACCTCGCTCTCCATCGTCCGGTCGAACAGGATCGCGCCGACGATGCGGTCACCGCCGAACACCGTGCTCGTGATGATGCGCGACCGCATCCGGTGCACGAGGTCGTACATCTGCGCGTCGTCCGCCCACTGGTCGATGCCGTACCGCTTCAGGGCGCCCGGGGTGGAGCCACCGCTCTGGTCCAGCGCGGCGATGAACCCGCGGCCGGTGGCCATCTGCTGGAGCTGCTGCTCGTTCATGACTCCTCCAACGCCAGGCGCCGCCTGACGGTCGGCGACCGGTCCGGCATGACCGGGGAGGGCAGCGCCTGCTGCTGCCAGTCTCGTCCGCCGGGCCGGGGCAGGCGAGTCGGGCGCGGGGCGGCTGGGCACCCGTCCAAGTCCGTGAGGTCCCTCACGTTGTGGCTGTACAATTTCGCGGGAGGCGACATCGGTGGAGACGACAGACCTGGCCGACGAGCTGGCCGAGTGCGTGACCCGCATCCGGCGCCTGCTCGACTCGCGGCTGCAGGTGCACGGCGTCTCCGTCGCGCGCAAACGGGTGCTCGGGGCGCTCGTCGACGGCCCCGCGCGGCAGAGCGTCCTGGCCGCGACCCTGGACCTCGCCCCCCGAACCATCACCGAGGCCGTGGACGCCCTCGAGCGCGACGGTCTGGTGCTCCGCGGCGCCGACCCCGACGACCGGCGGGTCCGGCTGGTGCACCTGACACCCGCGGGGCGGCAGACGAACCAGCACGCGGTGGCCACCCGCCGCGAGGTGGTCGACGAGGTGTTCGCCGAGCTGTCCGCCGGCGAGAAGGCAGAGCTGGCGCAGCTGCTCGGCCACCTGCGCGAGCGCGCCGCCGCGATGGCCTCGTCGGCCCCGTTGCCGGACCACCCGCCCGACCGACCGCACGCGCCGTCCTAGCACCACCCGCCAGCAGCCCAGCCACCCCTCACAGAGACCCGTGTGACGCCATGTCCCTCACTGCCACTGAACGCCTCACCACCTGCCAGGAGCTGCAGGCCAACCACAACCTGTCCGGCCTGCGCCGCGACGAGATCCAGCACGACCTCGGGCTGACGCTGCAGCAGCTCGAGCGGACGCTGGAGATGCGGCCCACGTCCGACCCCGCCGTGGTGTGGCTGGTGCGCGACTACCTCGAGCGTGCGATCCGGGACCAGGGCCGTGACCCGATCCCCTTCACCGTGCTCGACGACTCGGCGCGCATCGCCGCGTCCCAGTGGTACCGGCTGCGGCCGCCGCCGCCGGCGACCCGCCGCTTCTGACCCGACGACAGGGGCCGGCGACGTACCCGGCCACCGCCATCGGCTCGGAGCACATCGGGCGGTCGTACGGGATCGCGCCGGCGTGCTCGGCCTCGGAGGTGCGCCGACCGCGTCGGTCGGCGCGATCACCTCGAGCCCTTCTCGCCCACGGTCGCTGACGGGCCCCAGCGGCCGGTGACCGCCGACCCCGCCGGTCGATCCGGCGCCGAGGACGTGGTGGGATCGACCTCGTGGCAGGCGACGAGCGGCCCGAGCGCACCGCAGCCAGGGCGAGGCAGGCGGCCTCGTTCGACTCGGCGGCCGACGTGTACGAGCGGTCCCGGCCGGGGTACCCGGACCCGGTCGTCGACTGGCTGCTGGCCACCCGGCCACGCGCCGTGCTCGACCTGGGCTCCGGCACCGGCAAGCTGACCCGCGCCCTGGTGGGACGGGTCGAGCGGCTGACCGCCGTCGACCCGTCGCCGCGGATGCTGGAGCAGCTGCGCTCCGCGGTGCCGGGCGTGCCCACCGCGATCGGCACCGCCGAGGCGATCCCGCTGCCGGACGCCAGCGTCGACGCGGTGCTGGTCGCGCAGGCGTGGCACTGGGTCGACCAGGACCGCGCCGTGCCGGAGGTGGCCCGCGTGCTGCGTCCGGGCGGCGTGCTCGGGCTCGTCTGGAACACCCGCGACGAGTCGGTCGGCTGGGTGCGCCGGCTCAGCGCGATCCTCGCCCCGGACGCGGCCGGCCGGCGGTCCCCCGGCGAGGAGCACACGGTGCCGACGCGCCTCGGGCCCGTCGTCGCGACGACCCACCGCTGGTCCCAGCCGTTCGACCGCGCCGCGCTGCACCAGCTGCTGCTCTCCCGCAGCTACGTGATCACGGCGTCCGACGAACGTCGTCGCGAGCTGCTCGCCGAGGTCGACCTGCTGCTCGCGGAGGACGAGGCGTTCACCGGTCCGCCGCCGTGGCCGATGCCCTACATCACCTCCGCCTGGCGGATCACCCGGGTCTGAGCGCGCCCGGGACCTGCGCCGTCGACGGTACCGACACGGCGCGACGAGGACGGCGGCGTCCGTCCCGCGCGGCGGCCCGCCGCCTCGACCGACCACTCGGGTGACATACCCCACCGGGTACAGGACGTTTGGCCCTCACCGGAGGGCTGACCTTGGTCAAGCCTTGGTTCCGTGCGGATCTCATCCGGCCCAACGACGGGCCCCCGGCGACGGACTGCCCAGGTGGGCAGCTCTCGTCACGCAGGGGTCCGAGCAGCGCACCGGACCGACCCCCTCATGCTTCCGACGCGATCGGCGCCGGCTGTCCAGCACCCGTGCACCCCCAAGGAGGACTCACCATGTCGGTAGCGATCGAGGAGCTCAAGGCCCTCACCGACACCAAGGTCGTCGACGCTCGCGGCACCTCGTGCCCCGGCCCGATCCTCGCCGCCAAGAAGGCCATCGGCAGCGTTCCGGTCGGCGGGGTGATGGAGGTGCTCGCCACCGACTCGGGCACCCTGAAGGACCTGCCGGCATGGTCCAAGAAGATGGGCCACGAGTTCCTCGGCCACTACGAGGACTCCGGCTACCTGCGCCTGTTCCTCAAGAAGCTGAAGTGATCCGCTGATGGGTCACTCCGACGCCGGCGGGTCGATGCCGCGGATCCTGGTCTTCTCCACGAACAACATCTCGGACCCCGGGATCGACCTGGCCGGCAGCCGCCACCTGCACTACCCGGCAACGGTCTCGGTGCTTGCCGTGCCGTGCAGCAGCGGGATCAAGCCCTCCTGGCTCCTGCACGCGCTCGAGAACGGGCAGGACGGCGTCTTCATCGCCTCTGACGGCGAGGAGTGCGCCTACCTGCCGGACTGCGCCGAGCGCACGGCCCGGATCACCCAGCAGGCCCAGGAGCTGATGAAGGCGAAGGGCATCGAACCGCAGCGCCTGAAGATGGCGGCCGTGTGCTCGGTGTGCGCCGAACCGTTCGCCAACTACATGCGTGAGTTCGCAGCAGCACTCGACGAGCTCGGCCCGCTGCCGGTGGCAGTCGGCTGAGTCGACCACATTTCCAGGAGAGGCACAGCGGTGGAGAGCACGAACAAGACGATCATCGTGTTCAGCGGTGATTTCGACAAGGTGATGGCCGCATTCATCATCGCCAACGGCGCCGCGGCGATGGACGACCAGGTCACCATGTTCTTCACGTTCTGGGGGCTGAACGCCCTGCGCAAGGACCAGTACGTGGCCACCACCGGCAAGACCCCGTTGCAGAAGATGTTCGGCTTCATGATGCCGCGTGGCCCGAAGAAGCTGGGCCTGTCGAAGATGAATTTCGCCGGGGCCGGCCCGAAGATGATGCAGCGCATCATGAGGCAGCAGAAGATCATGACGCTCCCGGAGCTGATCGCCACGGCTCGCGAGCAGGGCATCAAGTTCATCGCGTGCACCATGTCGATGGACGTCATGGGCCTGCGCAAGGAAGAGCTGATCGACGACATCGAGTACGCCGGCGTCGCGTCCTACCTGGGCGACGCGGACGAGTCGAACGTCAACCTCTTCATCTGATCCGGCCGGGAAGAGCGGGAGCCATTCATGGACTACGACGTCCTGGTGATCGGCAGCGGGATCGGCGGCATGGAGTCGTCGATCAAGCTGGGTGACATGGGTTACAAGGTGCTGCTCGTCGAGAAGGAGGCGAGCGTCGGCGGCCGGATGATCCTGCTGTCCAAGGTGTTCCCGACGCTCGACTGCGCGAGCTGCATCTCGGGCCCGAAGATGTCGTCGACGATCAACCACCCGAACATCACCACGAAGACCTACTCCGAGGTGAGCGGGATCAGGCGGGACGGCGACGGCCGGTTCCACGCCACGGTCAAGGAGAAGCCGACCTTCGTCGACTGGGCGGCGTGCACCGGGTGCAGCGACTGCCAGACCGCGTGCACGGTGGCCGTTCCCGACGAGTTCAACGCCGACCTCGTCGCGCGCCGGGCCGCCTACATCGCGTTCCCGCAGGCGGTGCCGAAGAAGGCGGTGCTGACCCGTGAGGGGACCTCGCCGTGCATCGGGGCCTGCCCGGCCGGCATCAAGGCGCACGGCTACGTCTCGCTGGTGCGCAGCGGCAAGGACGAGGAGGCCTTCCAGCTGGTGCTGGACGCGACGCCCCTGGTCGGCACCCTGGGCCGGGCCTGCTACGCCCCGTGCGAGTCGGAGTGCACCCGCACCAAGCTCGAAGGCTCCGTGCCCATCCGCCTGATCAAGCGGTTCGCCGCCGACCAGCACTACGCCGCCCAGGGCGTGACCCCGTCCGGTCCCGCGGTCGAGGTCGAGGCGCCCAACGGGCGCAAGGTGGCCGTCGTCGGCTCCGGCCCCGCCGGGCTGACCGCCGCCTGGCAGCTGGCGCGCAAGGGCTACGAGGTCACCATCTTCGAGAAGCGCGCCCAGCCGGGCGGCTACCTGCGGCACGCGATCCCGGCCTACCGGCTGCCGCACGACGTGGTCGACGCCGACATCGCCAACCTGACGTCGCTCGGCGTCCAGATCCGGTGCAACGAGCCGGTCACCGACCTCGCCGCACTGAAGGAGCGGGAGGGCTTCGACGCCGTCATCGTCGCCACCGGCACCCAGGACGCGACCGCGATGAACGTCCCGAACGAGGACGTCGCCGGCTCGGTCAACGGGCTCGACTTCCTCGACGACGTCGCCAACGGCAAGGC
>DAIDJQ010000141.1 GCA_027451305.1 Cellulomonas sp. | reverse complement strand
GCGCTGCGCACCACGTTCGGCCACGACCTGAGCACGCCGGCCACCATGACGGCCGGCAACTCCACCCCGCTGACCGACGGCGCCTCGACGGTGCTGCTCGGGTCGGCGCAGTGGGCCGCCGACCACGGGCTCACGCCGCTCGCGGCGGTGGTGGACGCCGAGGTGGCGGCCGTGGACTTCGTGCACGGCGAGGACGGGCTGCTGATGGCCCCCGCCTACGCCGCGCCGCGGCTGCTCGCCCGGAACGGGCTCGCGCTGGACGACCTGCAGTACGTCGAGATCCACGAGGCGTTCGCCTCGACCGTGCTGACGATCCTGGCGGCGTGGGAGTCCGACGAGTTCGGGCGGGACAGGCTGGGGCTGGACGGGGCCTTCGGGTCGGTGAGACGGGACCGGCTGAACGTGCACGGGTCCTCGCTGGCGGCCGGGCACCCGTTCGCCGCGACCGGCGGGCGGATCGTGGCGAGCACCGCCAAGGAGCTGCACGCGCGGCACGCGGAGCAGGTCGCGGCCGGCGACGACACGCCGGTGCGCGCGCTGGTCACGGTGTGTGCTGCCGGCGGGCTCGGCGTGGCCGTGCTGCTCGAGGCGGCGTGACATGCCGGACACCTACCTGCACCTGGTGAACAGCGGGACCACGGGCACGCTGGCGAAGCGGCTGGGGCTGCCGAGGCCGGCGGTGCTGCGCCGGTACACGCCCGGGGACCCGCTGGTGGACGGACCGGTGCTGCTGCTCGGCGACGGTCCGGATGCGGACGTGCTGGCGGAGCTGCTGTCCGGCCCCGCCGGTGGCACGCTGCCCGGCGAGGGCGGTACGGGCGGACCGGGCACGGCCGGGGCCGCGGCGACGGGTGCGACGCGCACCGGCACGCCCGCCCTGCTGGACGGCTGGGACCTGCCGGTGCACCGCCACCCGTCCCCGGACGTGCGGTACGCCGCCGTGGTGCTGGTGCTGACCGCCGTGGATCGCCCCGACCAGCTGGCCGGGCCGGTGCTGGCCGCGGCCGGCCCGTTGCGGACGCTGCGCTCCGGCGGGCGCGTGGTGACGGTGTCGCGGGCCGCCACGGCAGACGACGCCCCCGCCGTGGCCGCGGCCCGGCAGGGGGTCGACGGCCTGCTGCGGTCGCTCGCCAAGGAGCTGCGTGGCGGCTCCACCGGCAACGGTGTGGTGCTCAGGGGGTCGGTGCCCCTGACGGCACCCTCGGCCGTCGGCGCGATCCGGTTCCTCCTGTCCCGGCGGTCCGCGTTCGTCGACGGCCAGCTGCTGACGGTCGACTCCGAGGCGGGCACGCTGCCGGCCGACTGGGACCGTCCCCTGGCCGGCCGGGTGGCCGTGGTGACCGGTGCTGCGCGCGGCATCGGCGCGGCCGTCGCCCGGACGCTGGCCCGGGACGGTGCGCACGTGGTGGCCGTGGACGTGCCGGCCGCGGGCGAGCAGCTGGCGGCGGTGGCGAACGAGGTGCACGGCACCGCGCTGCAGCTGGACGTGACGGCGGCCGACGCCGGCGAGCGGATCCTCGAGCACGCCCGCACCCGGTACGGCCACCTCGACGTGATGGTGCACAACGCCGGCATCACGCGCGACAAGCTGCTGGTCAACATGTCGCCCGACCGGTGGGCCGCGGTGCTCGCCGTCAATCTGGAGGCGCAGCTCCGGATCAACGAGGCGCTGCTGACCAGCGGCGACTTCACCGACGAGCCGCGCATCGTCGCGACCGCCTCCACCTCCGGCATCGCCGGGAACCGGGGGCAGACGAACTACGCCGCGTCCAAGGCCGGCGTGATCGGGATGGTCCGAGCCACCGCTCCTCTGCTGGTGCCGTTCGGCGGGACCGCCAACGCGGTCGCGCCGGGGTTCGTCGAGACGGAGATGACGGCCCGGATCCCGGCGCTGACCAGGCAGGTCGCGCGGCGGCTGAGCTCGCTGCAGCAGGGCGGGCTGCCGCAGGACGTGGCCGAGGCGGTGGCGTTCCTCGCCTCACCGGCCGCCGGCGGGATGGTCGGGCGGACCGTGCGGGTGTGCGGGCAGAACCTGGTGGGCCAGTGAGCGGGCCGGCGGCCCCCGCACCGGCGGAGCCGCAGCGCACGGTGGACCTGCCGGAGGCTCCGGCGCTCGGGTCCCTCTACCGCCGCGCGCTCACCGCGGCCGCTCGCGGAGCCGTCGTCGGACGCCTCGGTTCCCGGGCCGGTGCCCCACTCAGCGGTCCGGCGGTGCTGCCGGACGTCGCCTACGCCGTGCGCGGCGTCCGCGCCGACGCCGACAGGCTCACCGCCTACCAGCACCTGCTGGGCGAGCCGGGCACGGACGCGCTGCCGGCCGGGTTCGTGCACGTGCTGGCGTTCCCGGTGGCCACCGCGCTGATGGCGCGCGACGACTTCCCGCTCCCGCTGCTCGGGCTGGTGCACCTGGCCAACCGCGTGGAGCAGCGGACCGAGCTGCAGCTCGGGGACGTGCTGCACGTGCGCGCCTGGGCGAGCGGGCTGCGCGCGCACGCGTCCGGCACGCAGGTGGACCTGGTGACCGAGGTGGGCACGGACGGCGAGATCGCGTGGCGCGGGGTGTCGACCTACCTGGCCAAGGGCGTGCGGCTCGCCGCGCAGGACGCGGACGGCCGCCACGGCGCGGCACCCGAGCGCCCGCCGTTCGAACCACCCGTGCCCACCGCGTCGTGGCGGCTGCCCGCCGACACCGGCCGGCGGTACGCGGCCGTCTCCGGCGACGTCAACCCGATCCACCTCTGGGCGCCCGCCGCCCGGGCGTTCGGTTTCCACGGCGCCATCGCGCACGGCATGTACACGGCCGCACGGGCGCTGGCGGCGGTCGGTGCCGCGCGCGGCGGGTCGTTCACCTGGTCCGTGGAGTTCGCGGCACCCGTGGTGCTCCCTGCGACGGTCGCCGTCCGCGTGGCCACCGACGGGCCCGGCGCCGGCCACGGTCTGACGGTGTGGGACCCGCGCCGGGGCCGACCGCACCTGACCGGCGCCGTCGCACCGTCGTGATCAGGCCGGGCCGCCGGACTGCGCGCTCCCCAGCCGAGCGACCAGGCCCGCACGCACCGCGGGCCACTCCTCGGCCAGGACGGAGAAGTAGGCCGTGTCGCCGCGGCCGCCGTCGGGACGCACCCGGTGGCTGCGCAGCACGCCCTCCGGGACCGCGCCGAGCCGCAGGATCGCGCCGATCGACCGCGTGTTGGCGCTGTCGGCCCGTAGCGCGACCCGGGCGAGGCGCCACTCGTCGAACGCCTGCGTGAACAGGGCGAGCTTGCAGGCCGGGTTCACACCCGTGCCCCAGACGCGCCGGGCGTAGTAGGTGAACCCGATCTCGGCCCGGCCGGCGCCGAGGCTGACGTCGTAGAGCGAGGTGCTGCCGACCACCTCACCGACCGCTGCGTCGATCACGGCGAACGCGTACCGGGCGGGGTCGTCGTGGGCCGTCTCGACGAGGGCCCGCACGTCGTCGGGCGTGCGTGGGGTCGGCGTGCTCATGCCTGCCCACATCGCGTCGTCGACCAGCGCCGCCAGCGCCGGCGCGTGCACGTCGGCGAGCGGCACGAGCAGCACCCCGGGAGCGGACAGGACGAGGGCGTGGCGCACGCGTCGATGCTGCCACGGCCGCCGCTGCCGGGGCTCGGACGACGAGCGCGGGTGGGAGTGCCGCTCCCGGGCGGCCAGGAGTGGGACGGTGGGCGTCGTGACGCCCACGCCGCTCTTCCCCGGTGCCGACCTCGACGGCGTGCAGCTGGCGGACGCCGACCTGTCCGGGGCCGACGGCCGCTCCGCCCGGCTGCTGGAGTGCACGCTGACCGGCTGCCGGCTGGACGGCGCGCACCTGGACGGCGCCCGGCTGGTGGACACGTCCTGGTCGGGGGTGCACGCCGACGAGCTGAGCCTGGCCCGCACCACCTGGTGGGACGGCACCCTCACCGACTGCCGGCTGGGCGCCGTGCAGGCGTACGGGTCGTCGTGGGCACGCGTGACCGTGCGGGGCGGGAAGGTCGACTACCTCAACCTGCGAGAGTCGGAGCTGGTGGACGTGGTGCTCGACGGGTGCGTGGTGGACGAGCTGGCGCTCGGCGGTGCGACCGTGCGGCGGCTGGTGCTGCGCGGGTGCACCGTGCGCCGGCTCGACGTGACGGCCGCGCGGCTGGTCGACGTGGACCTGCGCGGGCTGACCGGGCTGCGGCACGTCGAGGGCGTCGCCGGGCTCGCCGGCGCGATGATCACCGGCGACCTGCTGCGGGAGCTGGCACCGGCGCTGGCCGAGCAGCTGGGCATCCACGTGGGCTGACGGCCCGGGCGCCGCCGGCCGGGCCGGGCGGGCGTCAGAGCGCCGGACCGCAGGCCGCCGCGGCGGTCGCCGCCAGGTGGTCCAGACCCGGGACGCCGGGCAGCGGCCGCGGGTCGTCGGCCACCGTCCAGCAGCCGTCGACGACGACGTACTCGGCCTGCGGCCCGTCGGACAGCAACCGCGCCAGGGCGCCGACCAGTCGATCCACCGCCTCGCTCGTCGTGCCGACCCCCACCGACGCCCGCACGGCACCGCTCGCCGACCCGAGGTGCGCCAGCAGCGGGTGCGCGCAGAACCGGCCGTCCCGCACGCCGATGCCGTGCTCGGCGGACAGCACCGCGGCCACCAGCCCCGGGTCGAGGTCGGCGACGGTGAAGGTCACCACGGCGACCGGGTCGACCGAGTCCGGCCACACGCGCAGCACCCGCACGCCGGGAAGTCCCCCCAGCCCGGCCGTCAGCCGTTGCCGCAGCACCTCCTCGTGCGCCGCGAGCGCTCCCGCCGGCAGGGCCGCCAGCGTCTCGCACGCCTGCGCCAGCGCCACCGCACCCAGCACGTTCGGCGAGCCTGCCTCGTGGCGCGCCGGTGCCGGCTGCCAGAGCGTGCGGTCCGGGCGCACGTCCCGCACCGCTCCGCCGCCGGCCAGGTACGGGGTGCCCACGTCGAGCCAGTCCCGGCGGCCCACCAGCGCCCCGGCGCCGAACGGCGCGTACGTCTTGTGCCCCGAGAACGCGACGTAGTCCACGCCGGTGGTCGCCAGCGAGAAGCCGCGGTGCGGCACCAGCTGGGCGCCGTCCACCGCGACGCGCGCACCGGCGGCGTGGGCCGCGTCCACCACCGCCGTCAGGGGCAGGGACTCGCCGGTGACGTTGGAGGCGCCGGTGACCGTGACCAGGGCGTACGGGTTCGCTGCGAGCTCGGCGCGCAACGAGCTCAGGGTGGCGGCGACGGTGGCCTCCACCGGCAGGACGGTGGTGCGGTGCCGGGCGCGGGCGGCGTGCACCCACGGGAGCAGGTTGGCGTGGTGCTCCGCGTCGAGCACCAGCACCGGGCCGGGCACCACCGCGGCCAGCAGGTTCAGCGAGTCGGTGGTGTTGCGGGTGATGATCGCGACGTCGTCGGTCCGGGCCCCGACGAAGGCGGCGATGGTGGACCGCGCCGACTCGTACAGGGCGGTGGACACCTGGGAGAGGTAGCCGGCGCCGCGGTGCACCGAGGCGTAGAGGGGCAGCACCTGCGCGACCCGGTCGGCCACGGACTGCAGGGCGGGGGCGCTCGCCGCGCAGTCGAGGTTGGCGTAGACCACGCCGGTGCCGTCGACCAGCGGCACGAGGGTGTCCGCTCCGACGACCGGGAGCAGCGCGGCGACCTCGTCGGGCGCACCGTCGCGCCCTCGTCCCGACGGCTCGGCGTCCGCATCGGTCCTGGCGCGCACGGGCGGGTCGGTCCTGGTGCGCACGGGCGGGTCGAGGAACGTGGTCATGGCAGTCCTCCGGCGTGGAGGGACCTCGGCGAGGTCCGCGCTTGCCGCCCACCGGACGGCGGACGGCCTGGTCGTCACCCGGGGCACCCCGCCGCGGAGGGAGGGTTGCCGGCCAGCGAGCCGGGGCTTGCACGCCGTCCTGCCACCATCGCAGGACGGCGCTCGCTGGCGCTCATGACCGTCGACGAGGGTCCGTGGCAGCACGGGGCGCTGTCAACCGGCTGGACGCCACGATCTCGCCAGGCAAGACGATCGGTCCGAGCACTGGGACGGCCCTCGTCGCCGGGCTTAGCATCGGCGAACCATCCAGAGCGGCCGAGAGACCCGGATCGACGACGCCGCAGCAACCCGCGGACCGCGCCCAGCGCACGGTCCGGACGTGGGTGCTACCGCCGGGACCGATGGAGGAGCGCATGAGCGACATCGACGACCTGACCCCCCGCGAGGCCTGGGACCTGCTCGCGTCCGACGAGCGCGCCGTGCTCGTGGACGTCCGCACCGTCGGCGAGTGGCGCGAGATCGGGGTGCCGGACACCTCGACCCTCGGCCGCTAGCCGGTGCTGATCGAGTGGCTCGGCGGTGCGACGCACCAGGTGAACCCGCAGTTCCTCGCCCAGCTCGCGGCGACGGGCGTGCAGCCCGGCGACGGGCGTGACCTGGTGTTCCTGTGCCGGTCCGGGGTGCGGTCGGTGGCGGCCGGACTGGCGGCGCAGGCCGCCGGCTTCGGTCCGGTGCACAACGTGCTGCAGGGCTTCGAGGGCGACGTCGGCGCCGACGGGCAGCGCGGCCACACCGGCTGGCGGGCCGACGGCCTGCCGTGGCGACAGGCGTGACCCGGGCCGTCCGCGGGCCCGGCGACTGGGACGACCACCGCGTCGACCGCGCCCGGCTCCGGCCCGACACGCTCGCCGTGCGCGGAGGCCTGGTGCGCTCGGGGTTCGACGAGACGTCCGAGGCGCTCTTCCTCACCCAGGGCTACGTGTACGAGCGCGCGGCGGATGCCGAGGCGGCGTTCGCCGGCGAGGCCGACCGGTTCCAGTACTCGCGGTACGGCAACCCGACGGTGTCGACGTTCGAGGAGCGACTCCGGCTGCTGGAGGGCGCCGAGGCGGCCGCCGCCACCGCGAGCGGCATGTCCGCGGTGTTCACCGCCCTCGCCGCGCTGGTCTCGTCGGGATCGCGCATCGTCGCCGCCCGCGCCCTGTTCGGCTCGTCGATCGTGATCTTCGACGAGATCCTGGCCCGCTGGGGGGTGCGGACCGACTACGTGGACGGGCACGTGCCCGAGCAGTGGCAGGCCGCGCTGGCGACGCCGGCCGACGTCGTCTTCTTCGAGACCCCGTCGAACCCGATGCAGGACCTGGTCGACATCGCGGCGGTCTCGGCGCTGGCCCATGGCGCGGGGGCTGTGGTCGTGGTGGACAACGTCTTCGCCACGCCGGTGTTCTCCCGGCCCCTCGAGCACGGCGCCGACGTGGTGGTCTACTCCGCCACCAAGCACATCGACGGGCAGGGGCGGGTGCTCGGCGGGGCGATCCTCGGGTCCGCCGAGTTCGTGCACGGGCCCGTGCGGACCCTGATCCGCAACACCGGACCGTCGCTCTCGCCGTTCAACGCCTGGGTTCTGCTCAAGGGGCTGGAGACGATGTCGCTGCGCGTGCGGCACCAGGCGGCCTCGGCGCTGCGGCTGGCGAGCTGGCTGGAGCAGCACCCCGCCGTGGCGCGGGTGCGGTACCCGTTCCTGCCGTCGCACCCGCAGCACGCGCTGGCGCTCGCGCAGCAGAGCGGCGGCGGGACGGTCGTCACCTTCGACCTGGCCGTGCCGGGAGGCACTGCCGGCGATGCCGCGCCCGACGAGACCAAGCGGAGCACCTTCGCCGTGCTCGACGCGCTGCGGGTGATCGACGTGTCGAACAACCTCGGCGACGCCAAGTCGATGGTGACGCACCCGGCGACGACGACCCACCGCAAGCTCGGCGCGCAGGGCCGGGCCGCCGTCGGCATCGCGGAGTCGACCGTCCGCCTGTCGGTCGGCCTGGAGGACGTGGACGACCTGATCGACGACCTGTCGCAGGCCTTCGAGTCGCTCGGAACGGGCAGCCCGACCAGCTGACGGGCGCCCCCGTCAGTGGACGGTGGTGCCGAAGATCTTGCCGACCCCGAACGTGATGGCCATCGTCAGGATGCCCATGCCCACGTTGCGCATGATCGCCGGACCCTCGGGCGCTCGGCCGAGCCGCGCGCTCTGACAGCCGGTGAGGACCAGGCCGACGACGACGGCACCGACGCACGCCCAGATCCGCCAGCCACCGAGGGGCAGCAGGATCACGACCAGCGGGATGAGTGCGCCGACCGCGAACGACAGGAACGAGGACCCTGCGGCGTGCCACGGGTTGGTCAGGTCGTCCGGGTCGATGCCGAGCTCCACCTCCGCGTGCGCGTGCAACGCGTCGGCCCGCGTGAGGTCGGCCGCCACCTCCTCGGCG
>DAIDJQ010000140.1 GCA_027451305.1 Cellulomonas sp. | reverse complement strand
AGCCGAGGCAGGCGCTTCCGCGAGACAGGATGCCGGATCGACGAGAGCACCTTGTACTGGCCGAGCTGGCGAAGCGCGGCATCGGTGCGTTCCTCGTAGATCCCGAGTACGCGCGCGTTCTCATCCAGGAAGCTCGCCAGTTCGCGCCGTTGCGCCGCCTGTGTCGGATCGTCGGCGACCGCCATGCGCCAGATGGTGAGCGACTCGTACTGAACCCTGATCCACCGTCCGTGATTCTCGGGGCGGCGTGATCGCCGTTTCGGCGGGGTGTGGGGCAACTGCCTGGTTCTGGGCGTGTGGGGTCCGCCAGTCTGGACTGGCTCTTCCACTTCGAGGTCTCCGGTCGCGCCCGCGGGGGCTGGGTGGTCAGGTCGTGCAGGACTCGGGTGGTCCTGTCGCGGTGGCGGTCTCCCAGAGGTTGATCCACGCGCTGTGCCACGGCCACGCTGCGGGCAGGTGCATGACCAGGCGCCTGGCGCTGCTGGCGAGGCGGGCTGGGACGTTGATGATCTTGCGGGTCACGCTGGTCATGCGGGACTTCGCGATCCCGGCGGCGTGAGCCATCGCGCGAGAGAGGTTGAACGCGATGGCGGCGCAGGTCAGCCAGGCAGCGTTCGCGTTCTGGTTCCCGGAGGGCAGGTGAGCGAGCGGGCCGTCCTTGAGCTCGGCGATGACCTGCTCGATGATCGCGTGCCCGCGGTGGTAGGAGTCAGCTTCGACCGCGTCCAGGGTCGTGTTCGTGATGAACGCGTGGTGGCGGTAGACCTCGAAGAGGCCCTCCTGGCCTGCGGGGGCACCGCCGAGCCTCTTGACCCTTCGCACGATGAGCCGGCAGTGCACCTGCTTCTTGCCGTGTGAGGTGAACGCGGCAAAGCAGGTCTCTGCTACTTCGGCCTCGGAGATCCACTCGCCGGTGTCCTCGTCACGGATGGCGTTCGGGTACTCGATCGGTGTCCACGCATCGTCTGCGATCTGTGAGATCGCCTTGGTGACGTTCTTCCAGGTCGGGATCGTGAACGAGAACCACGCTCCCGCCCTGGTCGCGGCGGCGACGTTCGCGAGCGTGCAGAACGCCGAGTCCCCGCGCACCCACATCTGCTGGCCCGGGTTCGTCAGCTTGGCGGTCTGTGTGAACGTGCGGGCGAGGTGCCACGCGGCGCCCATCCCGGAGCGGGTGTTGCCCTTGCGTAGCGAGCACCTGGCGATCACGGGCGCCGACGAAGGCGTGCTGATCGTCGTCACCAGAGCGTTCAGCCCTCGCACCCCGGAGTACCCGAACGCGGCGCCTTGCTTCTGGTAGCCGTGCACCTGGCGGATCGTGTCGTCCACATCAACGAACACCAGATCGTCGGCGCCGATCAGCGTGGGGATGCGGGCGGCCAGGCCCGCCAGGACGCCCTGGCACGCGGCGGCGAGCTGCAACACGTGCCCGTGCGTGAACGTCCGCAAGAACGTCCCGATCGTCGATGGTGCCCGCACGCCGTCCACCACGCGGGCCATGCCCCCAGAGCGCAGCACATCGAGGTCATCGATCGAGTCCGCCCCCGCGAGCATCCCCGCGACGACCGTGCGCACCTTCGCCGCGACGGCCGGCGACGCCACCGTGACCTTGCCGGTCAGCTCGCTGAACCCAGCCGCCTCGGCCAATGCCATCGCGGGCACGACACCCGCCGATGCAACAAGGTTCGCCTCGTCGAACACGGGCCTGATGCCATGGAATGCTTTCACCTACGAGATGCCCCTCTACCGAGTGGATCAATGCCGGTCGCCGCCAGCATTTTCCCAGGTCAGAAGGGCATTTCGGCTATCCAGGCGCATCCCGCACCCCGATCCGACGGTGGATCAGGGCTCATACCCCTTCCTCCCGGCGCCAGCCACGACCGGGGTCGTGGCTATTCCGTCCCAGGGCGGACCAGCCCGCGTGCCAAGGTCACCACGAGTGCAAGACGCGCGCTTGAAGAAGTTCGCGCTGGAAGCTGGGGGCTGAAAGCGCGGCTATCGGCGGCCGTGGCGCCGGCGAGCGACTATTCGGTAGCGTCACGCTGCGTTGAACTTGCGTAGGCGGAACGGGATTGTACTGGGTTGGTGAGTGGTGCGTTTGATGTCCTGCCAGGCGGGGTGGGCGAGCAGGCGGGCGGTGTGGACGGTGAGCAGGTCGCGTAGGCCGTCGATGCTCCAGCGGCTGCCGCCGATGTTGGTGCGGGCGTTCAGCTCGCGCATGAGCCGTTCGATGACGCCGGTGCCGAGCTCGGGGCCGCCCAGGTGGGCCAGGCGTGCGCGTAGCGCCGGGTCCAGGCAGGTGAAGGTGTGCTCGCGGGCGGTGGCCAGGTAGGCGTGGGCGCTGGTCAGGGCGGCCGGGACGCGGGCGGTGAACTCGTCGTAGGCGGCCAGCGCCTGGGCCGGGCTGCGTTCGTGGCGGATCTGCTCGCGCAGCAGCTCACCGAGCTCGCGGGCACGGTCGCGGGCCCAGCGCGGGTTGACGTGCCGGTTCGCGGCGTCGTCGGCGTAGAACGCCTTGCGCAGCCCGTGCGGCAGGTGCCACCAGCAGCGCTGGATCGCCGCGCCGGGCCACAACCGCTGGGCGAGTGTGGTGATCGAGGCCTCGCCGTCCAGCACGACCAGCGCTGGGGTCGCCTTCAGGCCGGCGAGCTGCGCGCCGAGCATCGACCAGTCCTCATCCACGGTCAGCCCGAGCAGGTGCGAGCGGGCACGACGGCGCCCGGCCGGTCCCGATCGACCGGTCAGCCCGATCGCCAGGTTCGCCCCGGTGCCGTTCTTGCGGGTGCCGGCGCGCACCCCGGTGCCGTCCAACAGGACCACGTCGGGGCTGTGATGGGCGGCCCCGAGCGTGCCCTGCGGGCCGGTGAGCAGCGCGGCGACGTCGGCCACCGCGCCGTGCGCCTGCCCGGCCGTGGCGCTCGTCCCGGCCAGCTCACGGTCGATGCGGGCGGCGCGGGCGAAGCTCATCTGCGTGCCCAGCTCGGCCAGGTCGACCGTGAGCCGGTCGGTGCGACGCTTGCCCGACAGGCCCAGCATCACCAGCAACGGCGCGAAGCTACGCCCGCACACCCGGCACCCCACGTGCCACAAGATGATCTCGACCTTGCCGGCCGCGGTGTGCAGCACCCGCGGCCGGGTCCGCTTGCCCTTACGGGCGAAGTCCTCGGCCGTCTGACACCGCGGGCAGGCGAACGGCGCCGCCACCCCGCGCACCGGCGCCCATCGCGGCCCACACACACTGTCGATCAACCGCTCCTGCGCCTGCTCCAGCGCCTCGGCCAGCGCCTGGCGCGGCAGGTCCTTGCCCATCTGCACCGCCAACGACTCGAACGCACTCCACGACGACACCTCCAACGGCGGCGTCTGGATCGACAGGGCGAGCGTAGTGCTGGACACAGGCGGCGACTCCTCGACTCTCGGAAGATCACCTACAGTCCTACAAGGTCAGGACCGAAGTTCAACGCAACGACACGCTACCGCAGGTTCAGGATCGGGTGCTTGGCGACGCGCTTGAAGTTGGCGATCCACGACTCCGTGCCGCCCTTGGCCCAACGCTTGCGCTGCTTGTACAGCATGTTCAACGTGTTGGGCACGTTCATGTAGAACATGATGTCCGGCGCGAAGTCGGCCTTCCATCCTGCGTACTGCTGGTCCCAGCAGATCGAGATGTCCTCGGTGGCCCGGTCCTGACGGAAGCAGCCGACGTCGAACAGCGCGTCCTTGCGGTA
>DAIDJQ010000139.1 GCA_027451305.1 Cellulomonas sp. | reverse complement strand
ACCGACCACGTGACCGACGGGGACCGGATGGTGCTGGTCAGCAACGGCCACGAGTGGCTGACCCGGGTCACCGGCGTCGGCTGCTCCCTCGGCGCGCTGATGGCAGGCTTCGCTGCGGCCGTCGAGGACCCGTTGGTCGCGGCCGTCGCGGCCACGGCCATGCTGACGGTCAGCGCCGACCACGCCGTCACGGCGAGCCGCGGCCCGGGCGGCTTCGCCTCGGCACTGCTCGACGAGCTGAGCCTGCTCACGCCGGCGACCCTGGCCGCCGAGGTGAGGCTGAGCTGATGACCACCGCAGGACCCGGTCGGCGCGTGGGCTCACGGCTCCCGCTCGACCTCTCGCTCTACCTGGTGACGGACACCGGCCAGTGCGGTGCCGTCGGCGTCCCGGCCACCGTCGCGGCGGCGGTGGCCGCCGGAGTGACCGTGGTGCAGCTGCGCGACCCGGACGCCACCGACTCCGAGCTGGTGACGCTCGGGCGCGCCCTGGTCGCCGCGCTAGCCGGTACCGGCGTCCCCCTCCTGGTCAACGACCGGGTGGACCTGGTCGAGGCGATCGGCGCGCACGGCGCCCACGTCGGCCAGGGGGACGCGGAGGTGCTCGAGGCGCGCAGGCTGCTCGGCCCCGACGCGTACCTCGGCCTGTCGGTGCAGACCGCCGAGCACGTGCAGGTCGCCGTGCGGTACCCGCTCGACGCGCTCGACTACCTCGGCGTCGGCCCCGTGTGGCCCACAGGCAGCAAGCCGGACGCGGCGCCGGCGAGCGGTGTGGAACGGCTGCGCGAGCTCACCGCGGCGAGCCCGTGGCCGTGCGTGGCGATCGGCGGGATCGACGCGGCACGCGTGCCGGCGGTCGCCGCGACCGGTGCCGCCGGGGTGGCCGTGATCAGCGCCATCTGCGGGCAGCCGGACGTGGCGGCCGCGACCCGGGCGCTGCGCGACGCCTGGGACGGTGCCGCACGGGCGGCCGCGCCGGGGGCCGCGCGATGAGCGGCCGGCCACCGGTCGCCCTGACGATCGCCGGCAGCGACCCGTCCGGCGGTGCGGGCATCCAGGCGGACCTCAAGACGTTCAGCGCCCTCGGCGCCTACGGCACCAGCGTCATCACGGCCCTGACCGCGCAGAGCACCGTCGGCGTCACCGGGGTCCACGTGGTGCCGGCCGAGTTCGTCGCGCAGCAGCTGGAGACCCTGGTCGCGGACGTGCGGATCGACGCGATCAAGATCGGCATGCTCGCCGACGCCGCGATCGCGCGGACCGTCGGGGAGTTCCTCGCGGCGCAACGGCACCCGGTCGTCGTGCTCGACCCGGTGATGGTCGCCACCAGCGGCGACCGCCTGCTGGCCGACGACGCCGTCGCGGCGGTCCGTGCCCTGCTCCCGCTGAGCTCGCTGATCACGCCCAACCTCGCCGAGGCGGCGGTGCTGCTCGACGGTCCGGTGGCCCGGGACGTCGAGGAGATGGTCGACCAGGCCACCGCCCTGCGGGGGCTCGGTGCGCCACGGGTGCTGCTCAAGGGCGGTCACCTGACCGACGGTCTCGCCGTGGACGTGCTCCTCGACGAGACCGGTGCGACCCTGCTCGAGGCTCCTCGCATCCCGACCCGGAACACGCACGGCACGGGGTGCACCCTGTCGTCGGCCCTGGCGGCGCTCCGGCCGGTGCGCCCCGGCTGGGTCGAGGCCGCCCGGGACGCCAAGGCATGGCTCACCGAGGCGCTGCGCCGTGCCGACGAGCTCGAGATCGGTCACGGGCACGGTCCGGTGCACCACTTCCACGCCCTCTGGACCTCCTGAGCGCCGCTGCCGTGCGGCCGGCGCGTTCGGCCAACGTTCACCTCCGCGTCACCGGAGTCACTCCACGAAGTAACGGCCATGAGCAAGCGTGTGTAACGCCCGTTACGAACCGAGTGTCACACGTAGCCACGGAGGAGACTCCATGTCCGTCCCACGTCTCGCGCTCTACGCGGCGTCAGCCGCCGCGCTCGCCGCCACCCTGTCCGGCTGCTCGTCGTCCGCGAACGCCGTCTCGACCTCGGGCGGAGCGTCCGCGACCTCGTCGGCCGGCGCGACCGCGGCCGGGGCCCCGGCGCTCGTCGTCTACTCCGCGCAGGGGTACGACGACCCGGTGACCAAGGCGTTCACCGCGGCCACCGGCATCCCCGTCAAGCTGGTCGACGACAGCACCGGCCCGCTCCTCACCAAGGTCGCCGCGGAGAAGAACAACCCGCAGTGGGGCCTCCTCTGGGTCGACGGGGACACCGCGTTCGCCGCCCTGGACAAGCAGGGCCAGCTCCTCCCGTACACGCCGGCCGCGACGCTGAACGCCGCCGGGGCGGCCCTCACCCCGAGCGACCACTCCTACGTCCCGGTCAGCACCACGGTCATGGCCGCGCTCGTCTACAACAGCGCGAAGTCCTCCGCCGTCCCGACGAGCTACCAGGACCTCCTCGGCAGCGCCTACACGGGACAGGTCGGCATGAACGACCCGTCCCAGTCCGGCCCCACGTACCCGTTCATCGCCGGTCTGATGAACCAGCTCGGCGGCCAGGCCAACGGCGTCTCGGCGGGGGAGGACTACCTGACGAAGCTCAAGGGCAACGGGCTGCACGTGTTCCCGACCAACGGCGACACGCTGCACGCGCTCGAGACGGGCCAGATCACCTACGCCCTGATCCAGAGCTCGGCCGCCGCCGGTGAGATCGCCAAGGTCCCGGCGACCGCCACCTTCGCCCCGAAGGTCGTCTACCTGCCGAAGGCGACGCTGCTGCCCGGGGTGATCGGGATCGACAAGGGCGCTCCCGCCGCGGTCCAGGACGAGGCGAAGAAGTTCGTCGACTTCGTGCTCTCCCCGGCCGGTCAGGCGGCGATGCAGGCCGGCGACCCGCACGGTGACTCGCTGTACTGGCCCGTCGTCCCGGGCGTGACCGCGCTGCCCGCGCTTCCCACGATGCCGGACTACCAGAAGATCGACCCGTACTTCTGGGGGCCGCTCGAGGACCAGGTCAACACGTTCTTCGACAGCACGATCAAGTAGTCCTGATGGTGGCGGTAGCACCACGGCTCCGCACCGGGACGGGCGTGCCGCGCACGTCCCGTCTCGGTGCGGGCCGGCTGGCCCTCTCCCGGGTCCGGAGCGGGCCTTGGTTGATCTTCTGGATCGTCATCGTGGCGATCCTGGTCCTGCCGATCCTGCTGTTCCTGCTGGTGGCGGTGAGCCCGCGACTCCTGGGTCAGGGTGACGCCTGGTTCACGCTCGCCGCCTTCCGTGAGGTGCTCACCGGCACCCTCGCGCGAGGGGCGGCCGACTCGCTCGGCGTGGGGGTCGTGGCGGGCGTGCTCGCCACCGGTCTCGGTGCGGCGGTGGCCTGGGTGGTCGTGCGGACCGACGTGGTCGGGCGCCGGCTGTGGGCGGGCTCGATGTTCGCCCTCCTGCTGGCACCGTCGTACCTCGTCGCCCTCGGGTGGGAACGGCTGTTCGAGCCCGCGGGGATCCTGGACCTGCTGGGCGTGCCCGACGCCACGCCGCGGGCCCTGCTGTACGGCCCGGTCGGCGTGGTCGTCGTGCTGACGATGAAGGGCGTGCCCTTCGCCTACCTGGCGCTCTCCGGTGCGCTGCGCGGGCTCGGGGAGGAGTTCGAGGTCGCGTCCCGGGTCCACGGCGGGGGCCGGGTCGCGGCGGCCCGGATCGTCGCCGCCCTCGTGGCCCCGGCCTGCTGGTCGGCGTTCGCGATCGTGTTCGCGGAGTCGGTCAGCGACTTCGGCGTCGCCGCGACCCTGGCCAACGACGCGCACTTCCCGGTGGCCACCTTCACCCTCTACCAGGCGATCGACAGCTTCCCGGTGCAGTTCCCCCAGGCGGCGGCCGTCGGGTGGGTCCTCATGGCGATGGCCGGACTCGCGCTCGCCGCCCAGACGAGGGCGCTGCGAGGCCGCAGCTACCGCGTGCTCGGGGGACGCACCCGGCCCGCTCGGCGCCACCGCCTCACGCCACCGACGCACGTCGCCGTCGTGGTGGGCCTCGTCGTCCTCGTCGTCGTGGGTCTCGGCGTGCCGACGGTCGGTGCGGTGGCGGCGTCCTTCATCAACGGGCTCGGGTCGCTCGTCGGTGGTCACCAGCTGACGCTGGACAACTACAGCCGGGTGCTGCGCAGCCCGGCGCTCCGCGCACCCCTGCTGTACTCCGCGGAGCTCGCCGCGATCACGGCGACCGTGACAGCCGTCCTCGGCGTCGTCGCCGCGCGGATGCTCTCCACCCGGGGCGGTCGGCTCAGCGGCAAGGTGCTGGACCTGCTGCTGCTCACCGCCGTCGCGCTGCCCGGCATCGTGTTCGCGGCCGGTTACATCTTCACGTACAACCTGCCGGCCGTGAACCGCCTGGGGATCCACCTCTACGGGACCACGAGCCTGCTCGTCCTCGGCTACCTGGCCACCGCGCTCCCGTCCACCTCCCGGGTGCTCCTCGGGAACGTGAGCCAGGTCCAGGAGTCGCTCCGCGAGGCCGGCCGGGTGCACGGGTCCGGCATGGTCGTGTCCTGGCTGCGGACGGTGCTGCCCCTGCTCGCGCGCCCGATCGTCGCAGCGTGGGTGCTGACCTTCGCCGGGACCCTGCTCGAGCTGCCGGTCTCGCAGCTGCTCTACCCGCCCGGCCACGCCCCGATCTCCGTGGGCATCACCAAGGCCCTCGCGGGCTACGACTTCGGTGGCGGGACCGCCATGGAGGTCATCGCGATCGTGGTCGCCCTGACGGTCGTCGCGCTCGCCTGGTCGCTCTTCCGCCTGCTCGCACCGGCGGGCTGGCGGCGCGTCGGAGGAGGCACGTCATGACCACATCCGTGCAGGACACCGTCGGGCACCGCCTCGAGGTGACCCGGGCGGTCAAGCGCTTCGGGTCGACCACCGCGCTCGCGGGCGTCGACCTGGCCGTCGAGCCGGGGGAGTTCCTGGTGCTGCTGGGCCCGTCCGGCTCGGGCAAGTCGACGCTGGTGCGCACCCTCGCAGGGATCGAGCGGCTCGACGCGGGACAGGTCCACCTGTCGGGCCGGCTGGTGGCCGACGGGAGCCACCACCTGCCGCCGGAGCACCGCAACCTGGCGATGGTGTTCCAGGACTACGCCCTGTGGCCGCACCTGACCGTCGAGGGCAACGTGGGGTACGCCCTCCGTCGGCGCAAGCTCGACGCCGGCGCAGCGCGCGCCCGGATCCGCGGCGTCCTCGAGCGGGTGGGGCTCGGGCGCCACGGCGCGCGATACCCGCACGAGCTGTCCGGGGGCGAGCAGCAGCGGGTGGCGCTCGCGCGGGCCGTGGTCGCCGAGCCGCAGCTGCTCCTGTTCGACGAGCCGCTGTCCAACCTCGACGCCGACCTGCGTGAACGGCTGCGGGTGGAGATCGCCACCCTCACGCGGGAGTGCGGGGCCACGGCGATCTACATCACGCACGACCAGACCGAGGCGTTCGCCCTGGCCGACACGATCGGCGTGCTCGACCACGGCGAGCTGCTCCAGCTCGCCTCCCCCGAGGACGTCTACCGGCGGCCGGCGACCCCGTTCGTCGCCCGGTTCACGGGCGTGGCGGGCGAGCTCGTCGGCACCGTCGTCCGTGGTCTCGGGGAGAGCGTCGAGGTCCGGGTGGGCGACCTGCTCGTCCGTGCGCGCGGCCTCGGTTCGCCGGCCGTGGGTGACGTCGTCCGCGTCGTCGTGCGGCCTGCGGCGACGAGCATCACGGAGGGCGGGCGGACGCCACCGGGCGACCGGGGCAGCGGCGCGCTCGCGGGGGTGGTCACCGACGTGGCCTACCGCGGACGCGGGTACGACCACGTCGTCGCCGCAGGCCCGTGGGTGCTGAGCGCGGTGCACGGGGCCCGTGCGCACTCCCGGGGCAGTGCCGTGGAGGTGGTGCTGGACCCGGAGCACTGCGTCGCCTTCGCCGATGCCGAGGCGGCCTGTTACATCCAAGAGTTAACGACTGTTACGCTGCAGGCGCCTCCCGATCGTGTGGCACCTGAGCTGGCGAGGAGGATCCCGTGAGCGACACCGCTCTGTTCGTCGCTGTGTTCCTGGCATGCGTCGTCGAGGCCGTCGAGGCCCTGACGATCGTGCTGGCGGCCGGCACCGCACGTGACTGGCGCTCGGCCCTGACCGGGGTGCTCGCCGGCGTGGTCACCCTCGCGGTGGTCGTGGCCGCCCTCGGACCGGCCGTCTCGGCCATCCCGATCGGCGCTCTGCGGCTCTTCGTCGGCGGCGTCCTGCTGGTGTTCGGCCTCCAGTGGCTCCGCAAGGCCATCCTGCGCGCCAGCGGCCACAAGGCGATGCACGACGAGGCGGAGATCTACCGGGCCGAGCTCGCGATGGCCGAGGAGGCGGCAGGGGGGCGCCGCGGCGTGGTCGCCGACTGGTACGCCTTCACGCTCTCGTTCAAGGGCGTGGTCCTCGAGGGGCTCGAGGTCGCCTTCATCGTCCTGACGTTCGGGAGCAACCAGCACAACATCCCGCTCGCCGCGATCGCGGCCGGCGCCGCGGTCCTGCTCGTCACGGCGCTGGGCCTCGCGCTGAAGGCGCCGCTCGCCGGGGTGCCGGAGAACAGCATGAAGCTCGTCGTCGGGATCATGCTGACGTCGTTCGGGATCTTCTGGGGGGCCGAGGGTGCCGGCGCGAGGTGGCCGGGGTCCGATGCGGCCCTCCTGGTGCTGATCCCGGTGATCGCCCTGTACACGCTCGCCCTGGTCGCGGCGTTCCGGCGCCGCGTCACCGACCTGGTCGAGACCGTCCCCGTCCGCTCCGTCGAAGAGGTGTCCGCGTCATGACCGCCAAGCTCCGCGCGTTCGGCGCGTTCTGGTACGACTTCATCATCGGCGACGACTGGCGCGTGGCCCTGGGGGTCGCTCTGGCGTTCGTCGCGACCTTCGCGGCGAGCCGGTGGACGGGCTTCCCGACGTGGTGGATGGTGCCTGC
>DAIDJQ010000138.1 GCA_027451305.1 Cellulomonas sp. | reverse complement strand
CCCGATCGCCCGCTGCACCTCGCCGCCCACCTCGTCCAGGCGGCTGGCCAGCGGCGTGCCGAGCGCGTCCAGCTCGTCGTCGGTCGCGGCGGACGGCACGTCCGCCGGCAGCCGCCACAGCTTGGCGCCGGCCTGCTGCGTCGTGGTGCCCTCGCCACGGCGCTTGGCCCGCTCGTACTGCGGGGTCCGCCGCACGCGGAACACCCCGGACGGCACCTCGAACACGAGGTCGACCACGCTCTCGACGTCGGGCGCGGTGTGCGCGGAGCGCAGCCGGTCGTCGGACGCCTCGTCGGACGCGACCTTGCCGTACAGGGCGAACACGATCGCGTCGATCAGCGTGGACTTGCCCGCACCCGTCGGCCCCTCGAGCAGGAACAGCCCCGACGCGCCGAGCTCGGCCAGGTCGATGACGTGCCGTCCGGCGAACGGTCCGATGGCCTGCAGGGTGAGGCGTCGCAGGTGCATCAGGCGCTCCGCTCCACGTCGGCCACGTCCTCGTAGGCCCGGCGCAGCAGCAGCGACTCGGCGGCGGTGGGACCGGCGCCGGTGACGCGGCGCACGAAGGCGTCGACCACCTCCAACGGGTCGGCGGCGGCGGTCACCACCTGGGAGCGCCCGGAGCGCGCGGCCCCCTCGGCCGGCACGTGCTGCACCACCAGCGCGTGCGGGAACCGCTCGCGCACCCGCCGGAACAGCTCGGTGGGCCGCACCTCGTCCGTCACGGTGACGCGCACCCACTCGTCCACGTGCGGCTCGCCGGCCGCGCCGAGGAGCTGGTCCAGCGTCCCGGTGACGTCCGCGAGGCGACGCGGCACGGGTGCCGGCACCAGCTCGGTCACCGCCTCCGGTCCGGACAGGTCCACCAGCACGGAAGACTTGGTGTGGTGCTGCTCGGAGAACGAGTAGGCCAGCGGCGACCCCGAGTACCGCAGCGTCGTCCCGTCCACGCCGGAGAGCCCCTGCGGACCGTGCAGGTGCCCCAGCGCCACGTAGTCCACCCCGGCGAACACGCCGGCCGGCACCTGGTCCACGCCGCCCACCCGGATGTCCCGCTCCGACTCGCTCGGCATGCCGCCGACGACGAACGCGTGCGCCATCACCACGGCCCGCCGACCTGCCCCGCCCGACCGAGGCGCACCGGCCCGCCGCACCGCCAGGTCCGCCCGCACCCGACGCATCGCCGCGCTGATCACCGCCTCGTGCGACCGCGCCGGCAGCACCGGCGCCCCGCCGGCCCCGCCGTCCGGCTCCGCCAGGTCACCGCGGGTCAGGTCCGGGTCCAGGTACGGCAACCCGTACACGAGGCCGCCGCCCACCTCGACCGGCTCGGCGAGCGTGGCCACGCGGGTGCGCAGCCGCACCCGCTCGCGCATCAGCGCGGCGCCGAACCCCAGCCTGGTCGCCGAGTCGTGGTTGCCCGACGTCAGCACCACCGTGGTCAGCTCCGACAGCCGGGCCAGCGCCTCCGACAGCAGCGTGACGGCCTCCACCGGCGGGATCGCACGGTCGTACACGTCGCCCGCGACGAGCAGCGCGTCCACCCGCTCGGCCCGCACCACGTCCACCAGGTGGTCGAGGGCGGCCGCCTGGTGATCCAGCAGGTCGACACCGTGCAGGGTGCGGCCCAGGTGCCAGTCGGAGGTGTGCAGCAGCCGCATGCGGCGACCGTAACCGTGACCACCAACACGCCCCGGCAGCCCACGCGGGACCCCCGCGGCCGGGCCGTTCAGACCGGGCTGACGACCTCGTCGGGGATCACGGCACCGAGCCCCACCACGGCCAGCAGGCCGCGCAGCAGCCCGCGCGAGTCACGCAACGACATCGGGATCCCGGCCTCGGCCGCCGCCATGTGCAGCTGCAGCACGAACGCGATCCCGGACGAGTCGATGAACCGCAGGTCGGTCGCGTCTATCACCACGGGGAGCCCGTGCATCAGGGCCAGGCCCATCGAGTCGCTCGCCTGCTGGCGCAGCGCGCTGTCGATCTCGCCCACCAGGTGCACCACCGTGCTGCCGTCCACCACCTCGACGCGGATGCTGTCCGCCGGGCCGCCGTCGACAAGCTCGTCGATGCTCATGCTGCTCCTCGTGCTCACTGCTGCCGGCACACCGATGGGCCGGGCAATCGACAGTACGACGTCGGGATGACGCCGTCATCTCCCGGCGACACGGAGGCGTCGCCGGCGCACAGTGGAACGCGGACCACCCACAACAGGTTCCAGGCAGTCCTCTGATCCGGTCATGCGGCCGTCATGATTGCATCTCGGAGCGGTTGGTCTCCGGTCAAGTCCACCGGATCCGTCGAGCGACCCGGCGCGGGGGGACCGCGTCAGCCCGCGTCCGGCGCCGGGTCGGTGACATCGGCGACGGTCGCCCCGAGCACCCGCACCAGCTCGGCGCCGTCCAGCGTCGCGGACACCCCGTGCGCCCCGGCGCCGATCGACACCAGCCCGTGCACGCGGGCGTCGGCGACCACCGGCCACGGGTGCAGCGAGCCGAAGGGCGTGATGGTGCCACGCTCGTACCCGGTCACCTCGCGGGCCGTCGCGGCGTCCGGCATCGACAGGCGGTTCACGCCCAGCAGCTCGCGCAGCCGCGGCCACGAGATCGTCCGGTCGCCCGGGACCAGGACGAACAGGAAGTCGCCGTCGCCCCGCCGCACGACGATCGTCTTGACGATCCGTGACGGGTCGACGCCGCGCGCCGCGGCCGCCTCCGCGAGCGACGACACCCGCCCGTGCCGCGTCACCACATGGGGGATCCCGGAGGCCTCCAGCGCCTCGACCGCCCGCCGCTCACCCTGCGTCGTCTCCACCCGCACACGTTATGCGCGAGCGGCCGAGAGGCGCGGCCTGGGAGGATGGCCCGTCGTGAGCAGTCCGCGCGAGCCCGATCAGGGCGCCGGGAGCCCCGACCAGCGTGCTGGCCGGCGCCCGGACCGGCGTGGCGCCCGGCGCGCGGACCAGCAGGGCGCCCGGCAGCCGGACCAGCAGGACGCGCGACGCGGCGAGCAGCACGGCGCGCGGCGCCGGGAACGCGTCGCGCAGCTGCGCGCCCAGGTGGAGCTGCCGCCCATCACGTACCCGGAGGAGCTGCCGGTCAGCGCCCGGCGCGCGGAGATCGCCGCCACGATCGCCGACCACCAGGTGGTCGTGGTCGCCGGGGAGACGGGCAGCGGCAAGACGACGCAGCTGCCCAAGATCCTCCTCGAGCTGGGTCGTGGCCGGACCGGGCAGATCGGCCACACGCAGCCGCGGCGGATCGCGGCGCGCACGGTCGCCGAGCGGGTGGCCGACGAGCTCGGCGTGCCCCTCGGCGGCGCAGTCGGCTACCAGGTGCGGTTCACGGACGAGTCGAGCGACCACACGCTCGTCAAGGTGATGACCGACGGCATCATGCTCGCGCAGATCCAGCGCGACCCGCAGCTGCTGGCGTACGACACGATCGTGGTCGACGAGGCCCACGAGCGGAGCCTCAACATCGACTTCATCCTGGGCTACCTCACGCGGCTGCTGCCCCAGCGGCCGGACCTCAAGCTCGTCATCACCTCGGCCACGATCGACTCCGAGCGGTTCGCGTCGCACTTCGCCGCCGCGGACGGCACGCCGGCGCCGATCGTGGAGGTCACCGGGCGCACGTACCCGGTGGAGCTGCGCTACCGGCCGCTGTCCCCGGACCGCGGGGCTGAGGCGTCCGCGCTCGGAGCGGGTGACGACGAGGACGAGCGCGGGTCGGACGACCGCACCACGCCCGGTCGCACCCGGCGCACCGGTGCCGAGGCCGCGCAGGGCCGCCGCGGCGCCGGCCGCGGCAAGGCCGCCCCGGCACCGGCCCGCCGCCCCGCAGCCGAGGCGAAGGACCTGGTCACCGGCATCGTCGAGGCCGTCCACGAGCTGATGGCCGCCGGTCCGGGCGACATCCTCGTCTTCCTCTCCGGCGAACGGGAGATCCGCGACGCCGAGGACGGCCTGCGTGGCGCGCTCGGCCCGCGGGTGACCGACCCGCACCACCCGCAGGCCGTCGAGCTGCTGCCGCTGTACGCCCGGCTGTCCGCCGCCGAGCAGCGCCGCGTGTTCGAGCGGCACGCCACGCGCCGCGTGATCCTCGCGACCAACGTCGCCGAGACGTCGCTGACCGTCCCGGGGGTCCGGTACGTCGTCGACCCCGGCACGGCGCGCATCTCGCGGTACTCGCAGGCGACCAAGGTGCAGCGGCTGCCGATCGAGCCGATCTCGCAGGCGTCGGCCAACCAGCGGTCCGGCCGGTCGGGGCGCGTGGCGCCGGGCATCGCCATCCGGCTGTACTCGGCCGACGACCTGGCGTCCCGGCCGGAGTACACGGAGCCGGAGATCCTGCGCACGTCCCTGGCGTCGGTGATCCTGCAGATGATCGCCGTCGGAGTGGTGCGCACGCCCGACGAGGTCGCCCGGTTCCCGTTCGTCGACCCGCCGGACGTCCGCGCCGTCCGGGACGGCGTGGCGCTGCTGACCGAGCTCGGTGCGCTGTCCACCGGTCCCGGAGGAGCCCGGCTGACGGAGACCGGCCGGGCGCTGGCCCAGCTGCCGATCGACCCCCGCCTGGCGCGGATGATCGTCGAGTCCGGCCGCCGGGGTGTGGCCCGCGAGGTCGTCGTGATCGCCGCGGCCCTGTCCATCCAGGACCCCCGCGAGCGCTCGGCCGAGCAGCGCGAGCAGGCCGACGCCCTGCATCGCCGGTTCGCGGACCCGTCGTCGGACCTGCTGACCTATCTCAACCTGTGGCAGTGGCTCCGCGAGCAGCGGCACGCGTTGAGCGGGTCGGCGTTCCGGCGGCTGGTGCGGTCCGAGCACCTCAACTACCTGCGGATCCGCGAGTGGCAGGACGTGGTGACCCAGCTGCGGGACATGGTCAAGCAGCTCGGGATCGACGCGCGCGGCGGGCCGCGGCCGGTGGGCGACGCGGGGCCGGCGGGAGCTCGGGACGACAGCGGCCACGGTGCACGAGGAGGGGGCGGTGTCGTCCGGGACGGCGGTCGCCGACTCCCACCCGGTGCCGTGGTGGCGGAGCAGGCGACGACCGTACCGGCCACCGACGGCAGCACCGGCCGGCCGACCGGCGGCTCTGCCGAGACGGCGTCCGCTGCCGCCCCCGGTCCCGAGACCGGCGAGCTCGTCGACCGCACCACCTGGGGCTGGGACGGCGACCGGATCCACCTCGCGGTGCTGTCCGGCCTGCTCTCCCAGATCGGCATGCAGGACGCCACGGAGGTCACCCCCGCGGCACGGTCCGGGCGAGCCGCCCCGCCGCAGGGCCGTGGCCGCCCCCGCCCGCGCAACGAGTACCTGGGCTCGCGCGGCGCGCGATTCGCGATCTTCCCCGGCTCCGGCCTGGCCCGGCGTCCTCCCGCCTGGGTGATGGCGGCCGAGCTGGTCGAGACGTCCCGCCTGTGGGCCCGGGACGTCGCGCGCATCCGTCCCGAGTGGGCCGAGGAGCTGGCCGGCCACCTCGTACGGCGCAGCTACTCCGAACCGGCGTGGAGCACCCGGCAGGGCGCCGCGATGGTCACCGAGAAGGTGACGCTCTACGGCGTGCCGATCGTCACCGACCGGCGCATCCTGCTCGGCTCGGTGGACCGCGAGCAGGCGCGTGAGCTGTTCCTGCGGCACGCCCTGGTGCAGGGCGAGTGGACCACGCACCACACGTTCTTCCACGAGAACCGGCGCCTGCTGGCTGAGGCGCAGGCGCTCGAGGCGCGCGCCCGCCGCCGTGACCTGGTGGTGGACGACGACGTGCTCTTCGACTTCTACGACGAGCGCGTGCCGGACGACGTGGTCTCGGCGCGGCACTTCGACACGTGGTGGAAAGGCGCGCGGCGCTCCGACCCGGACCTGCTGACGTTCACCCGCGACCTGCTGGTGGTGCCCGGCGCCGCCCAGATCGACGAGTCGGCGTTCCCCTCCCGGTGGCCGCAGGGCGACGTCAGCATGCCGCTGACCTACCAGTTCGAGCCCGGCACCGAGGCCGACGGCGTCACCGTGCACATCCCCCTGGTCACCCTCGCGCGGCTACGCCCGGAGGGCTTCGACTGGATGGTCCCCGGCCTGCGCGCCGAGCTGGTCACCGCCACCATCCGCGCGCTGCCGAAGCCGGTGCGCGTGCAGCTGGTGCCGGCACCGGACGTCGCACGGGCCGTGGACGCCTGGATGGACGCGCACCTGGCGTCCTGGGAGGACACGGTGCGCGCTGCCGATGCCGCACCGTCGTTCCACGAGGCGTTCACGCAGGCCGTGCACGCGATCCGCGACGTGCAGGTGCCGGAGGACGCGTTCGACGACGAGCGCCTGCCGGCGCACCTGCGGATGACGTTCCGGGTGGTCGACGCCGGGGGCGGCGTGCTGGACGAGGGCAAGGACCTCGTCGCGCTGCAGCGGCGGCTGGCCGGTGACGCGCAGGACGCCGTCTCGTCGGCCGTGCGCACCGCCGTGGCGGCCGCGCTCGCGGAGGCCCGAGCTGGAGCCGGCCGGCAGGCACGTGGCGGACGAGGACGCGACCGGGGCGCCGACCGTGCGGCGGTCGGGTCGACGACGAGCGCGCCGGCCGGCGAGGCAGGCGTGTCCCCGGCCGGCGTGGTCGGCTCGACCACGGCGACCGGCGACCCGTCGTCCGTCGGCGACCGCTCGGGCTCGGTCGGAGGTGCCGCGACGGCGTCCCTGCCCGCCGCCGACCTCGAGCGCACCGGCCTGCGCACCTGGCCGGACCTGCCGGACCTGCCGGACCGCCCGGGCCAGCCCGCGGGCGCGCTGCCGGACCAGGTGAGCACCACGGCGGCCGGCGGCGTCGTCGTGCGCGCGTACCCCTCCCTCGTCGAGCTGCCTGCTGCCCGGGGTGCGGCACCCACGGTGGGGGTGCGGCTGCTCGCCGACGCCGGATCCGTGCCGGACGCCTATCGCCGCGGGCTGCGTCGCCTGCTGCTGCTCGACGTCGGCCTGGCCACCGCCCGGGTGTCGTCGCGGTGGACCGGCACCCAGGCGCTCGCGCTGGCGGCCTCGCCCTAC
>DAIDJQ010000137.1 GCA_027451305.1 Cellulomonas sp. | reverse complement strand
CGGCGCTCAGCCCTCGGTCGGCTCGAACGTGAGGCTCACCGAGTTCATGCAGTAGCGGTCCCCGGTCGGGGTCTGCGGCGCGTCGTCGAACACGTGCCCCAGGTGCGAGCCGCACCGGGCGCACCGCACCTCGGTGCGCACCGTGCCGAGGCTGGTGTCGCTGACCAGCTCCACCCGGTCGCCGGCGAGCGGCGCGAAGAAGCTCGGCCAGCCGCAGTGCGAGTCGAACTTGGTGTCGGAACGGAACAGCTCGGCGCCGCACGCCCGGCACCGGTACACACCCGTGCGGTGCTCGCCGAGCAGGGCACCGGTCCAGGGCCGCTCGGTCGCGGAGCGCCGCAGCACCGAGAACTCCTGCGGAGCGAGCTCCAGCTGCCACTCCTGGTCGGTCTTCTCCACCTGGTAGGCCATGACGCCTCCTTCACCTCAGCCCGTGCAACAGCGCACCCGCCCGGGGCGTTCCCGCGCCACCGCGCCGGGAGGCGTCAGCTCGCGGTGTCCGCGGTTATCGCCCGTCGGCCGGGCCACGCCATACCCTGTCGGCAGGTGCCCTGCCGGGCGCACCCGCCCACCCAGCGAGGTCCGCGTGCCACGAGCCCGACGACGCTCGAGCCTCACCCGATACTTCGTCGTGGTCAGCCTCGTCGCCATGACGCTGCTGGGGTGCGCCCTCGTGTGGGTGTCGTCGTCCGTGATGCGGCAGCAGGCCGTCCGGCTCGGCACCGTGACCGCCACCTCCGTCGGGTCCTACGCGGTGGCCCCGCTGACCGCGGAGATGTTCCGCACCGGCATCCTCGACGACGCCCAGCACGCCGCGGTCGCCCAGAGCACCTCCGGCTTCAAGGACAAGCTCGTCGAGCTGCGGCTGTGGAGCATCGACGGCCGCCTCATGTACAGCTCGGCGCGGGACACCACCACCGGGCTGCCGGACAACACGCGGTTCGAGCGGATGCGCGCCACCGGGCTGCCGGACGCGCGGATCGTCACGGACGTCCGGCGGCTGCCGGGCGGGTCCGCGCTCGCCTCCACCGAGCGGCCCGTGCTGGACGTCTACGTGCCCGTGCGGGCCGGCGACACCAGCGACACCACCACGAGCGTCGGCGTGCAGCCGAAGGACGCCATCGTCGGCGCGGCCGAGGTGATGATCGACCAGACGGTGTCGCAGCAGGCGCTCGCCGACGCCGTACGGACCGTGACCTACGTCGTCGTCGGCGGCCTGGTGGCGCTGTGGCTGCTCCTCTTCCGCACCGTGAACACCACCTCCCGCCGGCTGCACAACACCGCATTGGAGAACGCCCGCCTTGCCCTGCTCGACTCGCTGACGGGCCTGCCCAACCGGCGGCTGCTCGCCGACCGGATGCGCCGCGGCATCCAGGAGGCCCGGGACGACGGCACCCGGGTGGGGCTCGTGCTGCTGGACATCGACCGGTTCAAGGAGATCAACGACACGCTGGGCCACGACCGCGGCGACGAGCTGCTCGAGCAGGTCGCCGAGCGGCTGCGGCACGCCCTGCGCGACGAGGACGTGGTGGCCCGCCTCGGCGGCGACGAGTTCGCCATCCTGCTGCCCGACGTGCGCACGGTCGCCAACGCCGAGCGGCTCGCCCGCCGCGTGCGGGACGTGTTCGCCGCGCCGTTCCGGCTCGGCGGCATGGAGCTGCACGTCGAGACGTCCGTCGGCGTCGCCTGCCTGCCGGACCACGCCGACGACGCGTCGTCGCTGATGCGCACCGCCGACGTCGCGATGTACACCGCCAAGACCCACCGCACCGGTGTCTCGGTGTACGACGCGGACGACGACCACTCGTCTCCCGCCCGTCTGATCCTCCTGGGCGACCTGCACCGGGCTCTCGAAGAGGCCTCCGGGGGCACGTCCACCGAGCTGGAGATGCACTACCAGCCGAAGATCGACCTCGCGTCGGGCCGTACGGTCGGGTTCGAGGCGCTCATCCGCTGGCGGCACCCCGAGCACGGCGTGCTCCTGCCCAGCTCGTTCATCCCGATGGCCGAGCAGTCCGGCCTGATCCACGTGGTGACCGCGTTCGCCCTCGAGGAGTCGATCCGCCAGCTCGCCGCCTGGCACCGGGACGGCCGCAGGATCCCCGTCGCGGTGAACCTCTCGGCGCACGACGTGACGACGGGGCACGTGGTGGACCTCATCGAGGAGCTGCTGGCCAGGCACCAGGTGCCCGTGGGGCTGCTCGAGGTGGAGATCACCGAGACGGCCCTGGTGTCCGACCGGTCCCGGGTGGTGCCGGTGCTGCAGCGGCTGGGCGCCCTCGGCATCCGCGTGGCCATCGACGACTTCGGGATCGGCAACACCTCCATCTCGCAGCTGCGCGACCTGCCGGTGAACGAGCTGAAGATCGACCGGCTCTTCGTGTCCGACCTGGGCGACGACAGCCGGGAGGGCTCGCAGGTGGTGGTGCAGGCGATGGTGGACCTGGCGCACTCGTTCGGGCTGCAGGTGGTCGCCGAGGGAGGGGAGGACGAGCCGACCGCGACGGTGCTCGGCCGGCTCGGCGTCGACCAGGCGCAGGGCTTCTTCTACGCCCATCCGGCAGCGCCGGCCGACCTGTCGTTCTCGCTCCGGGTCCCCGGTCAGCGGCACGGGTCCGGTCGCGGCCGGCGCCCGGCGGCGACCCGGCCCGCCTGAGCGCCCCGGTCCCCGCGCCGCGCTCTCGCCTCCGTCCCCGGCGTCCCCGGCGCGCGTCGGTTCTGCCCCGCGCCGGCAGTCGTCCCGGCCAGCCGTGACACGCCCGGCATGTCTCGATTGACCGGTGTCAGACGCAACCAGCACTCCTCGATAGGGTGAAGGACCGGCCGACGTACTCACGAACCGCGCGCAGCGTGCCGATAGGACTCGACGACCGGACGTCTCGTACGTCGCTGCCGCCGCCTTCGAGGGGATCCCGCTCGTGATGGACGAACTGCTCCAGGAGATGATCGACCCCGAGCCGCCGCGACGGGACGCTGCGCGACGCCGGCGGCTGTGGGCGAGCATCGCGGTGTTCGGCCTGGCCGGGGTCGGCATCACGTCGCTGACGACGTCCGCGCTGTTCACCGATACCGACACCGTCGCGGGGGATCTGCTGACCGGGACCGTCGACATCTCGTCGGCCCTGGCCGGCAGCGACCTCGCCACGACCCTGAGCATCCCGGCGAGCGGCATGGCACCCAACGGCACCTACACCGGTCAGGTGACCGTCACCAACGCGGGCTCGCTCGAGCTCCGCTACGGCGTCCGCTACTTCGCCGTGCAGAAGAGCACCGGCCTGGTCGCGTCGCCGACCCTCGGAACGACGGTGACGTCGGGTGACCTGCGCAACGTCCTCAGCCTTGCCGTCTACCCACCGGCCTCGGGTGCCACCTGCCAGGCGACCACTGCTCCCACGGCCGTCACCGGTTCGACCTCGTCGACGCTCGGCGCCGTCGCGCAGCTCGACAACACCGGGGCCACCCAGACGATCCTCGGCGACCCGGCGAACACTGCGACGACCTACCGGACGCTCGCGTCGACCAAGAACGAGGTGCTGTGCGTCCAGGTCCACATGGACGCCACCGCGGGCAACCAGTACCAGGCCACCGGCGCGACCATCACTCTCCAGTTCGACGCCGAGCAGACGGTCAACAACCCGTAACCCCCTATGGCCACCCTCTCTGAGCTGGACGCGGCGTTCGTCGAGAGGCGGGCACCGAAGCCGACCCCGTCCCGCCGGCGTCACCGCGCCTGGTGGCGCGTGGCCGTCTCGACCGTCCTGTGGACGGTCGTCGTCCTCGGCGCGGGCGCCTACGGGGCGTCGCTCGGTGTGCCGCTGTGGTTCCAGCTGCAGGGGCAGCGCCTGCTGATCGTCACCTCGGGATCGATGGCACCGACCTTCATCGCCGGGGACGTCGTGGTGCTCAAGGCGATCACCGACGAGTCGCAGCTCAAGGTGGACCAGGTGGTCACGTTCCGGCCGGTCGGCAGCCAGACGCTGGTCACCCACCGCATCGTCGAGCTGCACAGGCTGCCTGCGATGGTGCAGGGCGCCGACGGCCGGTCGGTCCCGCGGCTGGACTCGAACGGCAACGAGATCATGCAGCCGTACATCATCACGCAGGGGGACGCGAACAAGACGCCCGACCCCGACGCGACACCGGTCAGCCGCGTGCGCGGTGTGGTGCTCGGCTGGCACCACGGCTGGGGGCGCGTGCTGCTCTGGGCCGGTTCGCCGCAGGGGCGTGCGACCATGCTGGTGCCGCCGCTGGTGGCGCTCGGCGTGCTCGAGCTCCTCGGAGTTCTCGAGTCGCGCCGCGCCGGTCCCCGCCATCGCCCGCGACAGGAGAGCCCGCACGATGCGCTCCTCCTCGACTGACCCCCGACCGGGGCCGAGGCGGGGACGCGCGCGCCGCGGTGGCGGTGCGGACGAGCGTGGCTTCCTGCCCGTCGGGCGCACGGGCTGGCTTCGCCTGGTGCTCGTCGTGCTGCTCGGGGTCGCTGCCATGCTCGCTCCGAGCGCGATCCTGAGCACGGGTGCGTTCTACACCGACACCTCGACCGTGAGCGGTGACGTGACGGCCGCGCCGACCTTCACCGTGACCCCGAGCCCGTCGCCGGCCTGACGCCCGCAACGCTCGGACTCGCCCCCCGGCTGACGCCGACGCGCCGGTGACGCGGACGGCAGCGGCACGGTCCTGCGCGGTGCGCTCCTCGACCACCGCGACGAGCATGGGCACCTGCCGCGGTTGTCGCCGCCCCGACACCGGACTTTGGTCCCAAGAGCCGGAATACCCTGGCGGGACGAGGCGTTCCGGGCGATGTTCATGCAAACGCATAGATCGTGAGGCGACCTGACATGCAGTTCGGCATCTTCTCCGTCGGCGACGTGACCACCGACCCGGTCAGCCGGCACACCCCTGACGACACCGAGCGCGTCCGGAACATGCTGACGATCGCGCGGCACGCCGACGAGGTCGGCCTCGACGTGTTCGCCACCGGCGAGCACCACAACCCGCCGTTCGTGCCGTCGTCCCCGACGACGATGCTCGGCTACCTGGCCGGGGTGACGAAGCACATCACCCTGTCCACCGCGACCACGCTGATCACCACCAACGACCCGGTCCGGCTGGCCGAGGAGTACGCGATGCTCCAGGTGGTCTCCGACGGGCGCATGGACCTGATGATGGGCCGCGGCAACACCGGCCCCGTGTACCCGTGGTTCGGCAAGGACATCCGCCAGGGCCTCAACCTCGCCGTCGAGAACTACGCGCTGCTGCGCCGGCTGTGGACCGAGGACGTCGTCGACTGGTCCGGCAAGTTCCGGACCCCGCTGCAGGGGTTCACCTCCACCCCGCGCCCGCTCGACGGCGTGCCGCCGTTCGTCTGGCACGGCTCGATCCGGTCCCCCGAGATCGCCGAGCAGGCCGCGTACTACGGCGACGGGTTCCTGCACAACGCGATCTTCTGGCCGATGGAGCACACCGCCGCGATGGTGGGCTACTACCGGCAGCGGTTCGAGCACTACGGCCACGGCCGTGCCGATCAGGCGATCGTGGGGCTCGGGGGCCAGGTGTTCATGCGGCCGAGGTCGCAGGACGCGTGGGACGAGTTCCTGCCGTACTTCAACGAGGCGCCGGTCTACGGGCACGGTCCGACGATGGAGGAGTTCACCCGGGACACCCCGCTGACGGTCGGCAGCCCGCAGCAGGTGATCGACCGGTACGGCGCCTTCTGGGAGCAGGTGGGCCACTACCAGCGCCAGCTGTTCCTGATGGACCACGCCGGCCTGCCGCTGAAGACCGTGCTCGAGCAGCTGGACATCCTCGCCGGCGACGTGGTGCCCGTGCTCCGGCGTGAGGCCGAGCTGCGCCGTCCCGCCGACGTGCCGGCCGACCCGCCGTCGCACGCCGAGATGGTCGCCAAGGCCCGTGCCGCCGGTCAGGTGCACCAGCAGCAGGTGGCCGCCGCCGACCACTGGACCGGGAAGACGGCCGAGGACGACGTCGCGGCCGCGGACGCGGTGACGGCATGAGCGCCCGCTCTGTCGTCGTGATCTCCGCGGGCGTCTCCCAGCCCTCGTCCACCCGGCTGCTGGCCGACCGCCTCGCGGAGGCCACCGTCACCGCGCTCGCCGACCTCGGTCAGCAGTCGCAGGTCACCGTCGTGGAGGTGCGCGAGCTGGCGCACGACGTGGTGAACATGACCCTGACGGGCTTCGCGTCGGCGCCGCTCGCCGCGGCGCAGGCCGCGATCGCGGCGGCGGACGGCGTGATCGCGGTCACCCCCGTGTACACGGCGGGGCCGGCCGGGATGTTCAAGTCGTTCGTCGACGTGCTGGACCGGGACGCGGTCGAGGGCACACCGGTGCTGCTCGGCGCCACCAGCGGGACCGCCCGGCACTCGCTGGTGCCCGAGCTGGCGATCCGCCCCCTGTTCACCTACCTGCACGCCGACGTCGTGACCACCTCCGTGTTCGCCGCCACCGACGACTGGGCCGACGAGGGCGGCGACGGCGTCAAGCCGCTGCCGGCCCGCGTCGTCCGCGCAGCCGGTGAGCTGGCGGAGCTGGTGGCCCGGCGGCGGGCGACGGCCCGGCCCGGCCGGTACGACGAGGTCCCGGACTTCAGCGAGCTGCTCGGCGGCGCCTGAGCCGCAGCATCGGACGCGCGTAGCCGCCCCGGTCCGCCGTCAGCGACGAGCCCGTGCCGGCGCCCAGCCGCTCGCGGGCGGCGTCCCGACGGCTGCCCTCACCGGCCGCCCGTCCGTTCGCGGCCCGCGCGGCGGCGGCGCCCGCCGCGGCGCCGATGCGCACCTCGACCGCGAGCGCACGGTGGTCGGACAGCCCGAGGTCCACCGCCTGCGCGCGCCCGGTCGCCACCACGGCCCCGCCGCCGAGGATGTGGTCCAGCTGCCGTACCGGCCGGGCGGCCGGGTAGGTGCGTGCGGTGGCCAGCGGCACCATGCCGGACAGGTGCGCGGGCTGCCCGTCCTCCAGGTTGAGGTCGCCGAGCACGACGAGCGGCCGCGGCAGGCCCGTCACCGCCCGCGACAGGTGCCGCAGCTGCAGCCCGTTCCAGCGCGGGATGAACGTGAGGTGCGTGCACACCACCGTCAGGACGCCCGTCGGCGTCTCCACCACCGCCGCGATCGCCGTGCGGGGCTCGTCGCGCACCAGCTCCGGCCAGCGCCGGCCGGGGAAGCGCACGGGCGCCCGGCGCCGCAGCGTCGGCAGGGCCAGCACCTGCCACTCCCGAACCGGGTACCGGCTGAGCAGCGCGATCCCGTACGCCGCACCACGCGGCTGGTGGGCGCCCGTCGCGGCCACCCACAGCCCGGGCTCGCCGTGCATCGTCGCGGCGAAGCGGTGGGCGGGCGCACCCATCGCCTCCGCGGCGATCGACGTCAGGTCGGCGCCGTGGGACCGGGCCTGGTCCCGGTCCACCTCCTGCAGGCCCAGCACGTCGGCGTCCAGCCGGCGCACCGCCGCGGCGAACCGGTCGAGGTCCACCCGACCATCCGCGGTGGATCGCGCGTGCAGGATGTTGAAGGTGGCCAGCCGCACCCGTCGAGTGTGACCCGGCGGCGGCCTCCCGTCCTGCGGAGCCGTCTGCCGGGGTGTAGACAACCGAAGATGACGGAGCACGTGACGACGCCGGCCGACGAGCGCGCCGCCCTGCAGGACGGCCTGCGCCGGACCGCCGTGGCTCTGCTGGACGCGGGGATCCCGTTCGCCCTGGTGGGCGGCTACGCGGCATGGGCGCGCGGTGCACCCGAACCGAGCCACGACGCCGACTTCGCGGTGACGGAGGCCGACGTGGGCCGTGCCAAGGAGGTGCTGGCCGCGGCCGGCCTGGACGTGGTGCAACCGGCGGAGAACTGGCTGTTCAAGGCGTACCACCACGGCCAGCTGATCGACGTGCTGTTCCGGATGGTCGGCGAGCCGATCACGCCTCAGATGCTGGCCACCGCCGAACAGCTCGAGGTGCTCGCCGTGCGCATGCCGGTGCTGCCGGCCACCGAGATCGTGTCGGCCAAGATGCGTGTGCTCGGGGAGCACTACTGCGACTTCACCTGGTTGCTGCCCACGGCGCGCGCGCTGCGCGAGCAGATCGACTGGGATCGGCTGCGCGACGAGGTCGGCGACCACCCCTACGCGCGCGCGTTCCTGTTCCTGGTGGACGAGCTCGGGATCACCGGCACCGGCCCGCGGTCCCCGGCATCACCCGGACGCGCGGACCTCGGCGACGACTGACGACGGCTGGACCGAGGTCGCAGCCGGCCCTCAGGCCGCGACGGACCGCGCAGCCGACCGACGCAGCACGGTCCCGGCCGGGATGGTCTGGTCGGACGGGACGACGACCCCCGGCTCCACCCGCGCACCGGCGCCGACGGTCACCCGCGTGCCGAGCCGCGCACCGGCGCCCACCACCGCGCCCGGCTCCACGTGCACGTGGCTGCCCAGCCGGGCGCCGGTCTCCACCACGGCGCCGGACTCCAGCCACACGTGGTCGCCCAGGTGCGCGCCGGCGTCCACGCGGGCGCGCGGGTCCACCCACGCGGTGGAGGCGACGTAGGCGTCCTCCGCAGCGTCTGCGCCCGCGCCGATTAGACCGCCGCCGTTGTCGTGGCGCCGGTAGCGGACGACGGTGCCGTCGTCGTTCTCGAGGTCTTCGTATCGCTTCATCTCGGCAGGCTCAACGATGTACGACACGCCGGTGTTCCCTGCTGTGCACAGGCTGTGCTGCGACGTGTGAGCCGGCCCGTCCGCCCGCCGAGGTGCGCCCCGCCGGTCCGGGCCGCGAGGATGGCGCCATGATCACCACCCCGACCCTGACCCTGACCGGCGGTGCGATCCCGGTGCTCGGCCTCGGGACCTGGCAGTCCACCGGTGACGAGGCGGAGCGGACGGTCGCCGCGGCGCTCGAGCTCGGCTACCGGCACCTGGACACCGCCACGGGATACGGCAACGAGGCGCAGGTGGGGCGCGGCCTGGCGCTG
>DAIDJQ010000136.1 GCA_027451305.1 Cellulomonas sp. | reverse complement strand
ACGGCCGCCAGGCCGGCGCGGACGTCGCGCCGGCGGTCCGGGTCCAGCACGGTCCCGGTGGGGTTCTGGAAGTCGGGGACCAGGTACACCAGGCGTGGGTCGGCGCGGGTCACCGTGGCCCGCAGCAGGTCGACGTCGACGCCGTGGGGCCCCACGGGGACCGGCACCGGGCGGGCCCCGGCGCGACGGACCGTCTCGATCGCCAGCGGGTAGGTCGGGTGCTCGACGACCACCCGGTCCCCTCGGCCCGCCCACAGCCCGACGACCAGGTGGATCGCCTGCTGCGCACCGGTGGTGACCAGGATCTGCTCGGGGCTCGTCGGCACGCCCCGTTGGTCGTACCAGGCCGCCACCGCCGCGCGCAGCGCCGGCATCCCGAACGGGCTGTACCCGCGCCCCGACAGGTGACGCAGGTCGTCGACGGCGGCCGTGCACGCGCCGGCGAGCTCGGGCGGCGCACCGGGGGCCGCCTTGGTGAGATCGAGCAGTGCCTCGTCGGGCGTGTCGGAGAAGCTCGGCGAGCGACGCACGCCCGTGGGCAGCGCCGTGACGGTGCCGGAACCCTGCCGGCTGACCAGGTACCCCTCGGTCCGGAGCCGGTCGAACGCCGCCGAGACCGTGGTGCGGGACAGCCCGAGGGAGACCGCCAGCTCCCGCTCGCTGGGCAGGCGGGTGCGGGGCGGCAGCGCGCCGGCCAGCACCGCCGACCGCAGGCCGTCCGCGAGCGCCGCGTAGGTCGGCCCGGCCCCGGCCGCCCCGTCCAGGAACGCTGCGACCCGTTCGGGTCCGACCCGACGGTCGCTGCTGACACGCATCAGGCCACTGTGCGGCAAGTGGCACTGGAGCACAAGGCCACTTCTGGGGCAGCATCGTCGACCGTGACCACCACGCTCAGCACCGACGAGGTCCAGCGCACGGCGAGCCGGCGCCCGGTTCGACGTGGCGTCCAGCTGACCGCCGGCCTGCTGCTGTTCACGGTCTCGGCCGCCCTGCTGGTGCACGCCCAGCTCGGCGCCATGCCGTGGGACGTGCTGACGCTCGGCATCCGGCGGCACACGCCGCTCTCCTTCGGCGAGATCACGCTGGTCGTGTCCGGGCTGGTGCTGGCCGGCTGGTGGCCGCTGCGCCAGCGCCCGGGCATCGGGACGCTGGCGAACTTCGCCGTCATCGGCCTGCTCCTGGACCCCGTGCTGCACGCCCTCGGCCTGTTGCCGCCGCTCGCACTGGTGTGGCGGGTGGCGATGCTGCTGACGGGCGTGCTCCTGAACGCCCTGGCCACCGCCCTGTACATCGGCGCGCGGCTCGGCCCGGGACCACGTGACGGGCTGATGACCGGGCTCGTCGCCCGTACGGGCTGGTCGGTCCGGGTGGTCCGCACGTCGATCGAGGTCACCGTGGTGCTGGTCGGCTGGCTGCTCGGCGGAACCCTGGGTCTCGGCACGCTGGTCTACGCGCTCGGAGTCGGCCCGCTGGTGCACCCGCTCCTGCCGCGGTTGACGGTGCCGGGCGCGCAACCGGACCAGATGCCCCTGGACGAGCCCCGGGACGAGCTGCTGCGCGACGAGGCGGAGCCGGTCGACGCCTGACCGACTCAGCCTCGCCCGCAGCGTGCGCTACTCGATGACCGCGAAGAGCAGGCCGCCGAGCATCGCCATGTTCTTCTGGAACTGCAGCTTCTGCGCCTGACGCTGAGCCGGGTCCTCGACCGTCCAGTACGGGTGCCCGGCGATCGAGGTCGGCAGCAGCGAGGCAGCGAGGACGGCCGCCGAGGTCCGCGGCAGGATGCCGAGCGCCAGGGTGGCTCCGGCCACCAGCTGCGCGGCTCCGTTGGCCTTGACGAGCGTCTCGTCGTCCGCCGGGAGGGGCACCACCTTGCGGATCGCGTCCAGCGTGCCGCCCGCCATGTCCACCCGGCCACCGGGCGCACGGACCACGGCATAGCCGGCCTCCACGAACAGCCAGCCCGTCAGCCCGCGCGCCGACGTGCGCAGCACGCCCCTCGCGGCTGCCAGCAGGGGCGACCCGTGGCTGCCCGACGAACCCCGGTGAGTGCTCGACATCGTGCTTCCCTCCACTCGCGGCGCCATCCTCCGGCGACGTCGGTCTATCGTCCGCCCGCGCGACGGCACCTCGCACCACCGTCCGCGGCGGTGCTCGGCAACCGGCGCCGCCGTACCGAGATCAGGCACCCAACCGTCGCCGGGGCCGCCGCCGACACCGAGGGCACACCGGCGACACGGAGCAGGCGGGCGCGGTCGAGTCCCTCGCAGGCCCGCGCGCGACCCCCGTCGAGAACCGGGACGAGGAGGCGATCGAGCTGCCCTGACGCGGCAGCACCCTGTCCGGTCCTCAGCTGTCGGCGGGAGGTGACGCGGCGGCCACCGCCGGCGCAGTGGTTGGCTCCGCCGCCGGACCGCTCTCGGCGCCCGGTACCTCGTCCGGCGTGAGCACCTTGGTGTCACCGGGGTAGGGCGTGCTGAACCCGTTCCCGGAGTACCAGATGTCCCGGTTGCCCTGGGCCATGTTGACCATGTCCTCCGTCGCCCAGTCCTGCTCGGCCGACCACTGGGCCCAGGCGGTCTGCATGGCCCAGCTCGTCCCGCTGGTCGAGCCGGGCGTGGCCTTGGGTGCGCCTGCGGTCTCCGGGTTGGTCTCGGTGAGCGAGATGTTGCTCGGCAGCGCGGTGTACGGCGTGAGGTCCGGCGTGTTGGTGAACACGTCGCGCATGGGCTCTGCCGTCAGGTCCTCCTGGTTCATCGGAGGCAGGCCCAGGATCTGCTCGATCGTCCGCATCACGTTGAGCTGGCTGTAGTAGGTGTGGACCACGGCGCCGCGCTTGGCGTAGGGGCTGATGACCAGGGTCGGGTTGCGGTGCCCGTCGACGTGGTCCACACCGTTCTGGGAGTCGTCCTCGATCACGAAGATCGCGCTGTTCTTCCAGTACGGGCTGTGCGAGATCGTGTCGACGATGCGGCCCACGGCGAGGTCGTTGTCCGCGACGTGCGCCTCGGGCGTGATGCCGCCCGGGGTCGTGCCTTCGGTGTGGTCGTTCATCACCCAGAGCATGTTCAGCGCCGGCAGGTCGTTGTTCTTCACGTAGCCGGCGAAGTCGTTGTCGAACATCGAGGCGCGGTACTGGTCGGGGATGTTCAGGTCGAAGTTCGGGAAGTCCGGCTTGGTCACCGCGCCGAGCGACGGGATGTCGGTCTTGGCGGTGTAGGTGCCGAGGGGGAAGTTCAGGGCGCCGGTCGCGGAGCCGTCGAGCACGTGCGAGTCCGCCAGCCACTTCGTCCAGCTGCCGGAGGGTGCGGCCTTCCCGTTCGCGTCCGTGTACCGGCCCACCAACTCACCCCAGTTGGCGACGGACCGTCCGTGGGAGACGGCGTCGTCCCAGATCCAGCCCGTCTTGACGTCTGCGAGCGGGTCGCCGGTCAGGTAGGAGCGCGTGTTGTTGCCGTACATCTGCTGCAGGTAGGTGTTGACGAACGCCTGGTCCAGCCAGTGGTGGCCTTCGTAGGAGTTGGTGCCGTCCGAGTACAGGTTGTCGATCAGCGGGAACGTGGTGGCCAGCGCGTGGATGTTCGGCGTGATCTTCTGCCCGAACTGCGCCAGGCTCGCATCGCCGTTCCCCTTCTTCACGTCACCCAGAACCTGGTCGTAGGTGCGGTTCTCCTTCACGATGAGGAAGACGTGCTGGATCGTGGACGGGTCCCCGATACGGGCAGGCACCGCTACGGGTGCCGCAGTGCTGCCGTCGGCGCTGGGGTTCCGACTGGCGAGGTTGTCCCACTGGTTGTTCCGGAACACCTGCTCGCTGTAGGTCGCCATCTGAGCCGACGACGGCGTCGCGATCGTCTGCACCGTCCCGACGAAGTTGAAGCCCAGGTGCGAGGTTGCGGCGGTCGTGCCGACGCCCTCCTTCAGGGTGCCGTCGGCACCGAGAGAGCCGACACCCTGCTCGCTGGCGACGACGAGCCGGCCGAGCCCGGCATCCTCCGCGATCCCGGCCGGGAACGATCCCGTGGGGATCAGACCCTCGAAGGTCGGCTGGGCGTACGCGTCCTGGTAGCTGTAGACGGCGACCGCGTTGTCCCGGCCGAGGCTCACCGCCAGGTGCGTCGCGTCGAGCATCGTCAGCCCGTCGGGCTCGGCACCGAACGGCGCACCCGGTGCAGGGTTGGCGCTGAACGTGCGAGCCACCTGCTGCTTGACCGTGTCGATGCTCGAGACCGAGTCGTCGTCCGTGTTCGCCACCAGCAGCGTCGAGCCGACGGCCAGCAGCGCTGTGGGCTCGAGGCCGACGGAGAACGTCGCCACCTGCGTGCCGGCCGCGAGGTCCACCTCCGAGACGGTTCCCGTGGTGGGCGCGGCGTTCTCGTCAGTGACGATCGCGGTGCCGTACGAGCTGTCCGTCCGGTCACCCGGCTTCGCCGGACGGCCGCCCTGGTTGCTGACGTAAGCCTTGTCGCCGATGACGACGACGCTGTTCGGGGCGTTCCCCACGGGGACCTGCTGCACCAGCGAGTTGCTGGCGGTGTCCAGCAGCCCGAGGCTGTCGTTCCCGCTCAACGTCACGAGCAGCCTGCCGTCCGGAGCCCACGCCAGACCGGTGGGCACCGGCTTGCGACCCTTCGTACCGGGCAGCGCGACGGTGATCGGCGCGCCGAGCCTCCCGTCGGCCTGCACCGGGAATCGCTGGAGATCGTCTGGTCTGGCCGCCCACAGGTACCTGCCGTCGGGCGAGTACAGGATCCCGCCGTCGGAGATCTTGCCTGCGCCCGTCTGCTGCAGCACCTTCCGGTTGACCAGGTCGAACACGGTCACGATCCCCGTGGTGGCGCCGCCGGTGTTCAGGGCTGCCGCGGTCCGGCCGTCCGGGCTCAGCGCCAGGCCGAAGGGGCGTCCGCCCTCCTTGATCACGTCACCGGCCGGCGTGACGAACTGGTTGGTCTGGGTCAGGTACGAGCCGTTCGCCTGCTGCCCCACGGTCAGCTGCGCGAGCGGGGTGCTGCCGGGCGCGCCGCCCCTGCGTGCCGCGAGAGCTCCGACTGCGACGACGACCACAGCCACGACCGCAGCCGTTCCCACCACCACCCGCCGCGCGAGCTTTCGTTGAGGCATGAGGGCTCCCGTCGTGATCCCGCGGCGACCTGCCGGGCTCCCGCCGGGACGAGCACGCCCGGCACGGGAGGCAGCACAACGCTAGGTGACGCGGGACCGATCCCCCAGCGACCTCCGGCATGCTGCGGCGCCGGGGGCGGGTGGAATCTGCAGCGCCGTGCTGCCGCTCGGCCTACAGCTCCTCGGCGATCTGCTTGATCGCCGCCAACCGACGGTCCCACCGGGCGCCGAGCTGGTCGAGCCTGCGTGCCGTCTCGCCGAGCTGGGCGCCGAGCACGCGGTACCGCACCTCCCGCCCCACCCGGATCGGCTCGACGAGCCCCACCTGCTCCAGCACCGCGAGGTGCTTGGCGATCGCCTGCCGGGTGACGGGCAGCCGCCCGGCGAGGGCCGACGCCGAGGCGTCGCCCTCGCCGAGCGCCTGCAGGATGCTCCACCGCGTCTCGTCCCCGAGCGCGGCGAACACCGGGACCAAGGTGCTCGTGGTCACGGGCGACCCTCGACGTAGGCGACCAGCTCGTCCAGCTCGGCGGTCCATCCGCCCCGGTTGCTCTCGAGGCTGGCGGCAGGGTCCGCCAGGGTGCCGAAGCCGGACTCCACCACGGTGAGCCGCGTGCCCTCCGGGATCGCCTCCAACGTGAACCGGAACACCGTCGAGCG
>DAIDJQ010000135.1 GCA_027451305.1 Cellulomonas sp. | reverse complement strand
CCGTTCAGGGCGCGCGCACGGCTGCTCGGCGCCCTCACCGCAGGGCAGACCGTCGCCGTCGTCGTCGCCCTGGTCCTGTCCTGCATGCGGCTGCCGGTCGCCGTCGTGGTCGTCGCGGGCGCGATCACGGTCACGGCGCAGAAGCTGGCGTGCGACGCTGCCCGCGTCGGGCCGCCGGCCCACGCCGTGCTCTCGTTCGTCACGCTCGCCATCATGTTCGGCCCCGAGACCGCGGTCGCAGCGATCCCGCGGGACCTGGCCCTGTACCTCGCCGCCGCGGCCTTCGCCTGGCTCGTGTCCATGGCGCCGTGGACGTGGGACCGTCGGGGACCCGTGCGCCACGTCGTCGCGTCGGCGGAACGCCTCGTGGCGGCCGGCGACGAACGTCGCGCCACCGCAGCGATCGCCGCGGCGTGGGACATGCTCGCAAGCGAGGACGCGCGGGCCTCGTCGACGTTCGCGTTCGCGAGCCGGCTCCTCCACGCCGAGCATGCGCGCCTGGGACTGCCGCTCGACCCCGTCACCGACGCCGTGGTGCTCGGCCACCTGTCGACGCACCGTTCGCACCTGCCCAGGCACCCGGTCCTGGCTCGCCTGGCCGTGGGCTCGCCGCTCTGGCCGGCCGCGCTGCTGTGCCTCGTGGGGACGCTCGCCGGAGGGCTCACGGCTCTCGCGCTGGGGATCGGGCGGCCGTACTGGGCGATCGTGGCGGCGGGCGCCCTCTACCGTGGCAGCACCAGCGTGATCTGGGAGCGGGCGCTGCTGCGCACCGTGGGAACCATCGGCGGTGTGGGCATCTACGCGCTCGTGGCACCCCTCGCCCATGCCGGTGACGTCTGGCTCGTCACCCTGACCGTGCTGGCGGGCTTCGGCATCGAGACGGTCGTCAGCCGCAACTACGCCGTCGCGAACCTCGCCGTGGCACCGATGGCACTGCTCCTGACCAACGTCTCCCGACCGCAGCCCACCGCGGTGCTGATGACCTCGCGTGCGCTCGACACCGCCCTCGGCGCGCTGGTCGGCCTCGCGGCGGCCGTGCTGCTGACCAACCGACGCGCGACGGCCGCGGCGGACTCGGCCCTCGACGCCGTGCACCGGGCGGTGGCCGAGACGAGGCACAGCCTCGACGACCCCCGCGGCCGCGACTGCGCGCGACGGATCCACCTGCGCACCCGCCTCTGGCGCACGATGGCGGACCTCGAGGACGCCGCGCACGACGCCCTCGGGGAGTGGCGCGTGCCGGGCGTGCACGCCGAGCACGTGGCCGCTGCCCTGGCCGCGGGCCGGAAGTCGCTGCTGGAGGTGGCTCAGCCGCCGACAGATGCACCCTGCCCGACCTGAGCTCGTCCCGGGACCGGGCCCCCGGGGCGCGCGGGTTCCGCGACCGCCCACCAGCCGGCCGACGGGCGTGCCTGTCGACGACGGTCCCGGCCGGCCTGGACGCCGGGGGCGGCTCCGGCCGCGGCGAGGCGCAGCGGTCGTCGGGGCAAAGCCTGCCCTTCGGCTCCGCACAGGTTCCGTCCAGGACCAGGAGCCATCCTTCCCGGGATGCGCACAGGAACGAGGTCTCGAGCGAGCCTGTGGGCCGCAGCCATCCTGACGGTGACGCTGTCCGCCTGGTTACCGGCGAACGCGCACGCAGCCGCGTCGACCTCCGCGTCGAGCGCGTCCCCGACCCCGTCCGCGACGCCGCGGGCACAGGCGTGGCACTTCGTCACCCGCCCCGACCTGACACCGCCGGTGATCACGCCGACGACGGCTCGCACGGGGCTGGCGCCGCTCGAGACCGCCGAGGGCGAGGACGTGTTCCTCGGTCCGAAGGACACCGAGACCGGTGTGACGATGCAGGGCGAGCTGATCGTCGACTCCCGGGGCGATCCCGTGTGGGTCAACAGCTCGACGGTGGGCACCTTCAACTTCCGCGAGCAGACCTACCAGGGCAAGCCGGTGCTGACGTACTGGGACGGCAGCTCGACGTCGTACGGGCACGGTGACGTCGTCATCCTCGACGACACGTACACGCCGATAGCTACCGTCACCACGGGCGGTGACCTCGGCCCCCACCAGGCCGACATGCACGAGAGCGCCATCACCGCGCAGGGCACGATGCTGCTGACCTCCTACCCCGAGGTCCGGGCCGACCTGAGCAGCATCGGGGGGCCCAAGGACGGCTGGGTGCTGGAGGGTGTCGCCCAGGAGGTGGACATCGCGACCGGCGCGGTCCTGTTCGAGTGGCGGTCCCTGGACCACGTCCCCGTCTCGGACACCTACCAGCCGCTGACCGCGGGCCAGGGGACGCAGGCGAACCCGTTCGACTACTTCCACATCAACTCCGTCCAGGACGACGGCCCGGACCAGGTTCTCGTCTCCGCGCGGCACACCCACGCGATCTACGAGGTCGCGCGGCAGACCGGCGCCGTGACCTGGCAGCTCGGCGGGCGGCGGAGCAGCTTCACGTTCGCCCCAGGAGCGGCGTTCGCCTGGCAGCACGACGCGCGCCGCCAGTCCGACGGGACGATCACGATGTTCGACAACGAAGCCTCGCCCACGTCCTCACGTGGTCTGCGGCTGTCCCTCGACATGTCCACGATGACCGCGACCGTGGCGGCGCAGTACCTGCCGCCGACCGCACGGGACGCTGCCACGCAGGGCGACGTCCAGGTGCTCCCGGACGGCAACGTGTTCGTCGGGTGGGGGCAGGAGCCCTTCTACTCCGAGTACACCGGCGCCGGCAGGCTCCTCTCCGACGCGACCTTCACCGCGGGCACGAGCTATCGCGCCTTCGTCGCGCCATGGGTCGGCCGTCCGACCACCCCGCCCGACGCCGTCCTCCGGCGCAGCGGGTCGGGCGCGACCGTCTACGCAAGCTGGAACGGGGCGACCCAGGTGGCGTCGTGGCGGGTCCTGTCCGGCTCGGACGCGGCGGACGCCGTGCCTGTGGCCACCGAGGCCCGCACCGGTTTCGAGACCGCGGTCCCCGTGCAGCACCCCGGCACCTACCTCCAGGTCCAGGCGCTCGACGCGACCGGGGCCGTGCTGAGCAGCGTCGTCCCCCGGTGACGGGCCCGCGACGACCCGGCCCGGCGCGAGTCAGAGCTGCGGACCGGCCGTCCTGGTCCGCTTGAGCTCGTAGAACCCCGGAACGTGCGTCATGAGCACGAGGCCGTCGAACAGGTCGAGTTCCGCCTGGCCGGTGGGTGCCGGTGTGACGACCGGCCCGAAGTAGCCCACGCCGTCGATGGCCATCACCGGCGTACCCACGTCGTCGCCCACGAGGTCGGTCGCGGCGGCGTGCGAGGCGCGCAGCAGGTCGTCGACCTCGCTCGTCCGCCCGACCGCGGCGAGCGTCGCGGGCAGGCCGACCTCGGCCAGCGACTCGGCGATGATCGCGTCGGTGTCCCTGCGGCCCTGCGGGTGCCGGCGAGTGCCCATCGCCGTGTAGAGGGGCCCGAGCACGGCGTCGCCGTGATCACGGGCCGCGGCGACCGCCACGCGCACGGCGGCCCAGGAGTCGTCCATCAGCAGCCGGTGGTCCTCGGGCAGGTCACGGTTCTCGTTGAGCACCGACAGGCTCATGACGTGCCAGCGCAGGTCGAGGTCGCGGTGCGCCGCCACCTCGGTGATCCAGCGTGAGGTCATCCACGCCCACGGGCAGGCGGGGTCGAACCAGAAGTCGACGAGCGGACGGCTGGGCGCAGCGGTCACGAGGCTCCGTTCAACGGGACGGACGTGGGGACGAGCGTCCATCATCACTCTCGGGGACCCGTGGTCGCGCGCCGGCGCCGTCCGTGGACGCCGTTCCTCAGTCCTCGTCGGCGGTGGTCTCGAGCCGGTGCTTGAGACCGGCCCAGATCCGACCCTCCTGACGTCGGCCGACGAGCCCGACGAGGGGTCCCAGCATCCGGGACGGCCCCGTCGGCGCCACGTCCCAGTCCCAGGACAGTCGGGTCAGGCCGGCGTCGGCCTCGAACGTCAGCGTCCCGCGGATCGACGCCCAGGCCATGGTCGTCGTGCTCGCGAGGACCGTCGGACGCTCGTACGTGGTGGTCTCGATGAGCATGTCGACGGGCCGCCCCATCGAGGAGACCGTGGCCCGGTACCGGGTGCCGGTGCCGATCGGGCCCTGCGTCAGCTTCTCGACGTGCGTCATCGCGGGGTTGTAGGAGGGCTCGTTGCGCTCGTCCGCGACGAGGTCGAAGACCTGCTCGACCGGCCGGTCGATCACGATGTGGCCGCGGACGTGGGTCACGATGCCGGCACCTTCGACGTGGGATCGCTGCCCTCGGGTGAGAGCACCGACGGTCGGGCGCGTACGACGAGCTGGTGCGGCAGCGCCCACCGTGTGCTCTCCAGCGTCATGACCGACGCCCGGAAGGTGCAGGGCCGAAGGTCCCGGGCGTCCCGACGCCGTCGGGGACGACCGCCTGGCGTGGGCGCGGACGTGCCCGCCCGTGCTCCGCCGGTGGTCGCCGGTCGTCGGCGGCCGTGGTCGGTCAGCGCGCCGGAGCGACCGGGGGTCGGTCGGCGGGCAGCAGCAGGCGGATGGTGCTGCCGGGGCCCGTGGTGGGCATGACCGCGACGGTGCCGCCGTGGCGGGTGACGGTCTCGCGGACCAGGAAGAGCCCGAGGCCGGCGCCCGTGCGGTGCCGACGGGCGGCGGGGGCCGTGCGGGGAGCGGCAGCCGGGTCGGCCGGGCGGTGGGCGAAGCGGTCGAAGATGCGCTCGGCCGCGGCACCCGTGACGGCAGGGCCCTCGTCGTGCACGTCCAGGGAGACGAAGCGGCCCGCACGTTCCACGGTCACGGTGACGGCGGTCCCCGCCGGCGAGTGCTCGAGGGCGTTGTCGAGCAGGGCGAGCACGCAGCGGCCGAGCTGAGGGGCGGGCATCCGGACGGCGACCGAGGTGGGTTCGACGACGCGGATCGTCACGTCTCGCTCAGCGGCCGACTGCTGCAGGGTGGCGACGGCGGTCTCGAGCACAGCGGCCACGTCCGCGGGAGCCGGGGTCAGGGCCGCGACGGGTTCGTCGGTCGCCTCGATCAGGTCGTTGAGGATGGCGATGAGCGCCTGCGCGTCGTCGGCCAGCTCGAGGGCGATCGGGGCGGCGGGGGAGTCCGTGCCGAGACGGCGCTGCAGGAGCTGGATGCGGGCGTGCAGCAC
>DAIDJQ010000134.1 GCA_027451305.1 Cellulomonas sp. | reverse complement strand
GTGGCGGCCGTCTGGGAGTCGAGGTCCGTCTGCAGCTGCTGCTGGGCCGTCTGGAGCGTCGTCTTCGCCGAGTCGAGGGAGCTCTGCAGCGCCGTCGGGTCGAGCGCGGCCAGCGTCTGCCCGGCCGTCACGGCCTGTCCGACGCCCACCGCGACCGACGCGACCGTGCCTGCCACCGGGAAGGAGACGTCACGCCGGGTGGCGGAGGCCACCGTGCCCACCGCGGACACCGTCTGCGTGACGGTGCCGAGCTTGGCCGTGGCCAAGGTGTAGCGCGTGTCGGTCTGCCGGGACATGGCCAGCGCCACTCCCCCGCCGGCGAGCGTCAGCGCCACGGCACCGGCCGCGGCGAGCGCTGCGATCCGGCGGCCGCGGCCCCGACGGCGCCTCGGTGCGCGCTCAGGCATTGGAGCCCGCCGCGGGAGCGGTGGTCCCGTTCTGACCGCCACGCATGCCGCCGAAGCCGCGGTTGACCGTCACGCAGGTCCCGTTGACCGGTGCCGAGACGAGGATGCTCGTCGCCGTCACCGTGCCCGCCGTGTTGGCCTGCCCGCGCGCCGTGGCGCACTGCCCCACGACGATCGCGGAGGCGTCCGCCGCCTTGCTGGTGCGGTACGTGGTCGCGGAGTCCACCGTGACGGTGGCCGAGCCGGTGGTGCCGGTGCCGGTGGTCGTCTGCACCGTGATGGTGCTCCCGGACACGGCGGTGACCAGGCCGTCCGTCGGCCTGACGAACCCGCCGGCACCGGCCGTCGGCGCGCCGCTCGGGCGGGTGCCGTAGCCGGGGGCGCCGGTCGGCATGCCGCCACCCGCGGCACCGCCGGCGAAGCCACCGGCGAAGCCCGTGGTGCACGCGCCGTTGACCGGCTGCGTGATGGTGACGGAGGTCGCCGCGCCGGACGCCGACGCGGTGGCGGTGCCGCTCCGGGCGGTCACGGCGAGCACGCAGACCCCGGGCGTGACGTCCGTGAGCGTGCCGTCCACCTCCTTGGTGATGGTGGTGCTCGCGGTCCACTGGACGGCCGTCTGGGTGGAGGTGTCCTGCAGCTGCATCACCTGGCCGGTGACGGCGGCGATGGTGCCGCGCACGCCGCCACGGTCCTGCTGCGTGCCGGTGCGGGCACCCGCCTGGGCGCTCGACGAGGCGGAGGGCGCGGCGGCAGGGGCCTTCGCGCTCGCGGCCGTCCCGCCGCAGCCGGCGAGTGCGAGAACCACGACGGCGCCGAGCGGGAGCGCCCAGGCGCGGTGCAGCCGGGCGGCCGGGAGACGGGACGACGACATGGCGGAGCTCCTCGAGGTGTGGGCTGTGCGGGTGCTGCGCTGCGGCACGGGGATCACTCCGACCGCAGCGCGTCGATGGGTGCGAGCCGGGCGGCACGGGTCGCCGGGTACACGCCGAAGACGAGGCCGATGGCGACCGCCACGACGACGGAGCCCGCCACCGCGGCGCCGGACACCACCACCGTGCTGTTGAGCAGCTTCGGCAGCGTGTGCGCCGAGACGATGCCGAGCAGGGCGCCCAGCACGCCGCCGGCCAGGCCGAGGATCGACGCCTCGACCAGGAACTGCCGCCGGATGGCCCACGGCGGGGCGCCGAGCGCCTTGCGCAGACCGATCTCACGGGTCCGCTCGGTGACCGACACCAGCATGATGTTCATCACGCCGATGCCCCCGACCAGCAGGGACAGCGCCGCGATGCCGGTCAGCAGCACCGTCAGCGTGCGGGCGACGGCGGTGGCGGTGGACACCAGCGAGTTCTGCGAGGCGACCGTGAAGTCGGCGTTCGACGGGCTGGTGATGGAGTGCAGGTTCAGCAGCAGCTGGGTGGTCTCCTGCGAGGCGCCGGACAGCTGCCCGGCCGAGGCGGCCTCGACGTAGATGCGGGACACCGCGTCACGTGAGCTCCCGCCGACCAGCTGCTCGGCCGCGGTGGACAGCGGCACCACCGCGATGTCGTCCAGGCTCGTGTTGCCGCTGGACCCCGCCGAGGACAGCACGCCGATCACCGTGAACTCGATGTTGCTGATGGTGACCGTGCGGCCCACGGCGTCCGTGGTGCCGTACAGCTGGGTCGCCGTGTCCGAGCCGAGCACCACCACGTCGGCACGGGCGGTGTCCTGCGCGTCCGTGATGAACTGGCCGGCCGACAGCTGCCGGGCACGCACGGTCAGCCACGAGGCCGTGGTGCCCGTGACCGTGGTGGTCCAGTTGGTGGTGCCGTTCACCAGCGACAGCTGGGTGGACTTCTCCGGCGCCACCGCCGCGATGTCAGGGGCGTTGTCCTTGGACGCGAGCGCGACGGCGTCGGACCGCTTCAGCGTGGTGTTGGACCCGAAGCCGCCCCGGATCCCGGTGCTGCTGGTGCTGCTGCCGGGGGTGACGATCAGCAGGTTGGAGCCGAGGGAGTTGATCCGCGCCGACACGTCCTTCTGGGAGCCGAGCCCCAGCCCGACGGTGAGGATCACCGCGGCGATGCCGATGAGGATGCCGAGGATGGTCAGCGTCGAGCGCAGCCCGTGGGAGCGGACCGCCGACCAGGCGGTGTGCAGGGTCTGGGTCCAGGTCATCGCCGGGCCCCCTCGTGGTCGACGGGGCCGACCGGGCCCGCGGTGCCGCCGTGCATGCCGTGCTCGTCGGGGTCCGTGTCGGAGAGCACCCGCCCGTCGCGCACGCGGACCATGCGGCGGGCGTGCTCGGCGACCTCGAGCTCGTGGGTGATCAGCACCACCGTGCGACCGGCCTCGTGCAGCTCGCTGAACAGGCCGAGCACGTCCGCCGTGGAGACGGAGTCGAGGTTGCCGGTGGGCTCGTCGGCCAGGATCAGGTCCGGGTCGCCCACCAGCGCACGAGCGACCGCCACGCGCTGCTGCTGCCCGCCGGACAGCTCGCCGGGTCGGTTGGCCGTGCGGTCGGCGAGGCCCACCCGGGCGAGGGCGTCCATGGCCCGGGCCTTCCGCTCGGCGGACGGCAGCCCCGCGTAGAGCAGCGGGAGCTCGACGTTGCGCCACGCGGACAGCGCCGGCAGCAGGTTGAACTGCTGGAACACGAAACCGATCCGCCGGTTGCGGATGTGCGCGAGGTCCGCCTCGTCGAGCTCCGAGACGTCCTCGCCCGCGAGCCGGTAGGTGCCGGTGGTCAGCACGTCGAGACAGCCCAGGATGTTCATCAGCGTCGACTTGCCGGACCCGGAGGGGCCCATGATCGCCACGTACTCGCCCTGGTCGATCCGCAGGTCCACCCCGCGCAGCGCCTCGAACGTGATGCTGCCCGTGGTGTACGTCTTGCTGACGCCCTCGAGGTCGATGACCGGCGTCGCGGCCGGCTCGGCGGGACGCTCGCGCAACGCCGTCGGGGCGGCGATCGGCCGGGCCGCACCCAGCGGGCCGGGGCCCGTCGCCAGGTGCGCGCGCCGCTCCGTGCCGTCAGCCATTCGTCCGGCTCCCCGTCACGCCCTGCTGCGCGCGCTGACCGGTGTACCCGCCGGGGAACTGACCCGTCCCGCCGAAACCGCCGTAGCCGCCGTACTGGCGCTGCGTGCCGGACGACGAGGACGCCGACCGCGCGTACGTGGTGACCCGGACCAGGTCGCCCTCGGACAGCCCGGACGTGATCTCGGTGAGCTGGCCGGACGTCTCGCCGACCTGCACCTCGACCGTCTGGGTGGCGCCCTCGGCGTCGACCTTGGTCACCGTGCTCTTGCCGTTCGCGGTGGAGATGGCCGCGCTGGGGATCGTCAGCACGTTGGCGCGCCGCTCGTAGACGATCGCGGCGGTGACCGAGATGCCGTCGTGCAGCTTGCTCACGTCGCCGGTGACGTTCACCACGACGGGGTAGCTGGCGACGCCGGACGAGGTGGACAGCAGGCCGATCGAGGAGACGGTGCCGAACACCGTGCCGGACAGGCTGGTGGAGGTCATCTCCACCTGGTCGGCGACGGCGATCTTCGCGATGTCGCTGTCGCTGACCGAGATGGTCGCCTGGTAGGCGCCGGTGCCGACGATGGTGAACTGCGCGGTCGACGAGCTGGACGAGGAGGAGGAGGACGACGAGCCGCCGGCCGATCCGGTCCCGCCCGAGCCGCCCGCCGAGCCGGTCGAGGAGCCGCCGCTCGTCCCCGTGCCCGAGGAGGTCGTGGACCCGGTCACCTTCTGCCCGACCACGACGTTCACGCTGGTGAGCAGCCCGGACACGGGTGCGGTCAACGTGGCCTCGCTCAGGGCCGTCGTCGCGCTGTCGACCTGCGACTGCGCGACGGCCACCTGCGCGGCGGCGGCGGCGATCTGGGCCACCTGGACGGCCGTGCCGGTGGACGCGGCCTGCAGGTCGGCCAGCTTGGCCTGGTCGCCGGCGAGGGTCGCCTTCGCGCTGAGCAGGTCGGCGTTCAGCTGCAGCGTGTCCACCGTGGCCAGCGCCTGGCCCGCGGTGACGGTCGCGCCGGCGGCCACGTCGACGGCGGTCACCGTGCCGCTCACGGCGAAGTTGACGGCCTGGTTCACCGTGGGCGTCAGGGTGCCCGTGCCGCTCACCGACTTCTGCATGGTCGTCAGGCTCGCGGCCACGTCCCGCGTCGTGGTCGTGGCCGACGTCGTCGCGGCCGAGGCCGTGTCCCGCGCCGCGAACCACCAGATGCCTGTGCCGGCTCCGCCGAGCACCAGTGCGAGCACCACCACGGCGATCACCCGCCCTGCCGGGCGCGCCGACCTCCACCGCTTGCGCATGTCGTCCTCACGTCGTGTGCCGATGTCGCGAGCGACGCTAGGGAGGGCTGCTGGACGCGTTGCCGATGCACGCTGTGACGAGGCTGTGAATGCTGTGCGCACCCCCGGTGGGCGGCTCGGCAGCACGCGCGCCGGGCCGGCGAGCGAGATGGGCACAACCGACCGAGGTGAGCACATGGACGTGCTCAGCTGACGTCGATGTGCTCATCTCGCCGGGAGGCGGCCCGGGCACGACGGAGCCCGGCGCGGCCGGGGGTCGGTCGTGCCGGGCTCCGTGGTCCGTTCAGCGGCTGGTGGGGCGCCGTCGGGGGGTCAGCCGAGCGGGAGCTCGGCCTGGCCGTTCTCGGCGTCCACCGTGCGGTCGCCGGCACGCAGGTGCCAGGTGATGTCGGCAGGTCCGCTGGCGAGCAGCCGGTCGCCGTCGCGCCGCACCACGAACGTGCGGGCCGCCCCGCCGTCGGGGGCCGGCACCACCGCGTCGCGCCGGTCGCCGTCGGCGAGCTCGAACGCCGTCAGCGTCACGCCGTCGGCCCAGTCGTAGTCCGGCCGTGCCGTCACGGCGCCGACCGGCAGCACCGTGCCCGGGCGGACCAGCACCGGCAGGGAGTCGACGCCGTGCACCTGGTGCACCCAGCGCGGACCGGTGACCGTCGAGCCGTCGAGCAGCGAGGTCCACGTGCCCTCGGGCACGTACACGTCCACCTCGCCGTCGGCGTCGAGCACCGGGGCGACCAGGAGGCTGTCGCCGAGCATGTACTGGGTCTCGGCGGTGAGCGCGGACCGGTCGTCGCCGAACTCGAGCAGCATGTGCCGCAGCATCGGCAGCCCGTCGGTGTGCGCCTCCTCGGCCACCCGGCCCAGGTACGGCATCAGCGAGTGCTTGAGCCGCGTGAAGGTCCGCGTGATGTCGACGGCCTCGTCGTCGAACGCCCACGGCACCCGCACCGACCCGGAGCCGTGCAGCCGGGAGTGCGAGGACAGCAGGCCGAACGCCAGCCACCGCTTGAACACCAGCGGGTCGGGCGTGCCCTCGAACCCGCCGATGTCGTGGCTCCAGTACCCGAAGCCCGACAGCCCGAGCGACAGCCCGCCGCGCAGCGTCTCCGCCATCGAGGCGAGCGAGGAGTCGTTGTCGCCGCCCCAGTGCACGGGGAACTGCTGCCCGCCGACGGTCGCCGACCGGGCGAACAGCACCGCCTCGCCCTCGCCGCGCACGTCGCGCAGCACGTCGAACACCGTGCGGTTGTACAGGTGCGTGTAGTAGTTGTGCATCCGCTCCGGCTCGGAGCCGTCGAACCAGGCGACCCCGTCCGTCGGGATCCGCTCGCCGAAGTCCGTCTTGAAGCAGTCGACGCCCATGTCCAGCAGCGTCCGCAGCTCGCCGGCGTACCAGTCGGCCGCCGCCGGGTTGGTGAAGTCGACCAGCGCCATGCCGGCCTGCCACAGGTCCCACTGCCACACGCTGCCGTCGGCGTTGCGCAACAGGTAGCCCTTGGCCTTGCCCTCCTCGAACAGGCGGGAGCGCTGGGCGATGTAGGGGTTGATCCACACGCAGATGCGCAGGCCCTTGGCCTTGAGCCGGGTGAGCATGCCGGCCGGGTCCGGGAACGTCGCCGGGTCCCACACGAAGTCCGTCCAGTGGAACTCGCGCATCCAGAAGCAGTCGAAGTGGAACACCGACAGCGGCAGGTCGCGCTCGGCCATACCGTCGATGAACGACGTGACCGTCTTCTCGTCGTAGTCGGTGGTGAACGACGTGGTCAGCCACAGGCCGAACGACCAGGCGGGCACGCGCGCCGGCCGGCCGGTCAGCGCGGTGTACCGCCGCAGCACGTCCTTGGGCGTGGGGCCGTCGATCACCAGGTACTCCAGCACCTGGCCCGGCACGGAGAACTGCGTGCGCTCCACCATCTCGGAGGCGACCTCGAACGAGACCTTCTCCGGGTGGTCCACCAGCACGCCGTACCCGCGTGAGGTCAGGTAGAACGGGATGTTCTTGTACGCCTGCTCGCTGGACGTGCCGCCGTCCTCGTTCCAGATGTCGACCGTCTGGCCGTTCTTCACCACCGGCCCGAACCGCTCGCCGAGGCCGTACACCAGCTCGCCCGGGGCCAGCGTCAGCTGCTCGTACACGTACGCGTCGCCGTCGGGCCCCGTCGCCGCGCCGACCGAGCGCTCGCCCGACGAGGTCAGCAGCCGCCCGCCGGACCGGAACTCGACCAACCACCCGGCACCCCGGCGCACCCGCACCGACAGGTCGCCGGAGACCAGCTCACCGGCCTCGTCGTCCACCCGCACCTGCGGCACGAACCCCGGCTGCCCCGCGATCGTGAAGCCCGGGCGACGCTCGATGCCGCCGTCGAAGTGCGCGACCCGCACGCGCACCACACCGGGGGCGGGCGCGGAGTACGTGACGGTGATCAGGGGCAGGTTCAGCGTGTCGCCGCGGCTACGGATCCGCTTCGCGGTGCCGTACACGGTCAGCGTCCCGGCCTCGGCGTCGGCGACGACGTCCCGGACCTCGGCGGGGCGGATCACGGTGAACCCGTCGCGGACCATCCAGTAGCCGTTGGAGAACTTCATCGGGGCGATTCCTTCGCGGGTCGAGGTGCTACTTCACCGCGCCGGCGGTCACCCCACGGGTGAGCGTGCGCTGGAAGAACAGGAAGAACAGGAGGGTGGGGACGAGGGACACCAGCGCGCCGGCGTTGAGGGTCGGCACGTCGAGCATGCGGTCGCCCTGCAGCGACGCGAGCGCGATCGGCACCGTCTGCGAGGCCGGCGTGGTCAGCATCACCAGCGGGATGAAGAACTCGTTCCAGGTCCAGATGAAGAAGAAGATCATCAGCACCGAGAGCGTGGGCCGGACGATGGGGAACACCACCTTCCACAGCACCTTCCAGCTGTTGGCGCCGTCCAGCTGCGCGGCCTCGAGAAGTGCCTTCGGGAAGGTGCCGAGCACGCTCGACAGAAGATAGGTGCCGAATGCGGACTGGATCACCGTGAAGATGATGACGATCGACCACCCGCTGTTGTTCAGGCCCACCTTCTGAGCCATCGTGTACAGCGGGTAGAGCAGCACCTCCTGCGGCAGCATGTTGGCCAGCAGGAACACCGCCACCAGCCACGCGCGGCCGCGCACCCGGCCCACGCCGATCGCGTAGGCCGTGAGCAGCGAGAGCAGCGTGCCGAGCACCGCGACCGCGGCCGAGGTCCAGATCGAGTTCCACAGCTTCACGGGGAAGTCGACGTAGGTCCAGAACTTGGCCAGGCCCGAGAAGTACAGCGAGCTCGGCACGCTGAGCGGACCGTGCGTGGAGTAGTCGCCGGGCGACTTGAAGGCGTTGATCACCATGAGGACGAACGGCGCCAGCATGAGGATCGCGACGACGACTGCTCCGGCGAGCACCACCCAGCGCAGCGTGCCGCGGTGGTGGCGGTCCGTGCTGCTCGTGGCCGGCGGCCGGGTGCCGGTCCGGGCGGCGGTCTCGGCGAGCGCGGTCATCGGACACCCTCCTCGTCGCGACGGGCGGAGCGGTTCTGCAGCAGCTGGATCACGCCGGCGACGACGACGATCACGAGCGTCAGGACCGTCGCCACGGCGGCGCCGTAGCCGACCTTGGACTTGTCGAAGAAGTTGAGGAACGAGTAGTACGACGGCACCAGCGTCGACAGCTCGGGGCCGCCCCGGGTGAGCACGTAGATCGGTGCGAACACCTTCAGCGCCGCGATGGTGCAGGTCAGCGTGATGACGAAGGTCTCCGGCTTGATCTGCGGGATGGTGATGGCGCGGAACCGGCGGAACCAGCCGGCGCCGTCCAGCTCGGCCGCCTCGTACAGCTCGGGGTCCACGCGCTGCAGGGCGGACATGAAGATGACGGTCGGGTAGCCGATCTGGATCCAGACCAGCACCAGCATCACCGCAGGGAGCGCGAGCGACGGGGAGCCCAGCCAGTTCGGCGGGTTCGCGATGCCGAGGTCGCGCAGCAGCGCGTTCAGCGCACCGGTCTCGGCGTTGAAGATCCAGTTCCAGACGATGCCTGCGACGGCCACCGGCATGATCTGCGGGAGGTAGTACGTCGCCCGCAGGAAGCTCGCGGTGCGGTTGCCCACGTTCTTGCCGATGTAGTCGAACAGGACCGCGGCCAGCACCAGGCCGATCAGCGTGGGGACGACCACCATCGCGACGATCATCCAGAGGGAGTTGCGGAACGACCCCCAGAATGCCGAGTCGTGCAGCAGGTCGGTGTAGTTGCCGATCCCGTACCAGTGCATGGGCGACAGGCCGCCCTTCCACCGGTGCAGGCTGTAGAAGACGTTCAGGCCGAACGGGACGATGATCACGGCCGTCAGCGCCAGGACCCCGGGCAGCAGGTAGAGCCAGTAGACCGCCTGCCGCCGCCGGGCGACGCGTTGGACGCGGGGGGTCGAGACCGACATGGGGCTCTCCTAGTCCGGGTCGTGGGGGTGTCGGGTCGAGGGGCTCGTCGGGCCCCGGGACGTCCGGGGCCCGACGAGGCCACCTCACTTGCCGGTCAGGTCCTTGCGACCGGAGTCGTAGAACGTGCCGAGGTCCTTCAGCGCGTCGGCCGGAGCCTTCGAGCCGTTCACGATCGTCTGGCCGAAGCTGACCACCTGGTCGTAGAAGCCGGCGACCGGCCAGTCGGGGTAGAACGCCAGCCCGTCGTTCTTCACGATCGAGTCGAAGTTGTCCTGCAGGGTCTTGGTGTTCGGGTCCGTGATCACGGAGGAGTCACCGGCCACCGGCAGGCCACCGAGCTTGGCCATGGTGTCCTGCGGCGCCTTGCTCAGCGTGGCGTCGATGAACTTGGCTGCGAGCGCCGCGTTCTTGGAGTTCTTCGGGATCACCAGCAGGTTGCCCGACGAGCCCGCGTTGAGCGTGTTGCCCGGGAAGGTGAACTGACCCAGCTTGAAGGTCGTCACCTCCTTGTTCAGGCGACCGAACCACCACGAGCCGCTGACCATGATCGGGTACTTGCCGGCGATGAACGCCGTGCCCATGTCCTCGGCCTTCAGGCCCGAGGAGTCCTTGGAGATGTAGCCCTTGGACACCCAGTCGGCGAGCTTGTTGGTGCCGTCCAGCAGCGGGCCGGAGGTGAAGTCGACGTTGCCCTTGAACAGCTGGAAGTTGTCGACGAAGGAGCGGTCCGCGCTGTTGAGCACCAGCTGGTACCACAGCTGTCCGAGCGGGTACTCGGCACCGGCCTCGGCGAGCGGCGTGATGCCGTTCTGCTTGAACGTGGCCATCGCCTTCTCGAAGTCGGCGAGGGTCGTCGGCACGGCGATGCCGTACTTGTCGAACATGTCCTTGTTGTAGTAAACGGTCACGTACTCGCCGTAGCTGGGGACGCCGTACCAGTTTCCGGAGCCCATCAGGCCGTTGTCGTCGTACTTGGCCGTGGTCTGCACGGAGGACGGCAGCTTGGTGTCCCAGCCGTACTGCTTGGCGTCGGCGGTCAGGTCCGTCAGCAGGCCCTGCGAGGCGAGCTGACCGGCGGTCGCGTTGCCCTTGTTGTACTCCATGATGTCGGGGACGTCGTTGCCCGCGAGCACGATCTTCGCGTTCTTCTGCAGCTGCTCGAACGTCTGCTTCTCCACCTTGACGGTGACGCCCGGGTTCGCGGCCTCGAACTGCGTGATCGCGGTGTTCCACGACTGCGCCATGGCCGAGTCGTCACCCTCGTAGTGCCAGAAGGTCAGGGTGGTGGGGTTGGCGGTGCCGCCGGCGGCGGTCGAGCCCGTCGAGGAGCCGCCCCCGGACGAGCAGGCGGCCAGGGAGAGGGCCGCGAGGGCGGTCACGGCGACCGCCTTCATGCGGGTCGAACGGATCATGACTTTCCTTCCGTCGTGCCGCTCGGCGTCGAGCGGCGGGTGGGATGGAGCGGTGCGGCTCGTCAGGGGGTGGTGAGCCGGGTGACCGGACCGGACGTCTCCCGGACCTGCAGCGTGCAGGGCAGGTTGACGCCGGCCGGGGCTGGGCGGCCGTCGAGGACCTCGAGCAGGCCGTGCACCGCGCGGCGACCCTGGTCGGGGCCGGGTGCGGCGAGGTAGGTGAGCGGGTGGTCGTACATGTCGCTGATCTCGCCCGCGATCGCGACGCCCACCACGGACATGTCGCGCGGGACGGACCGGCCAGCCTCGCGCAGCGCCGACGCCACGCCGAACAGCGCGAGCTCGTTCATGACGATGACGGCGGTCAGGTCCGGGTGCTCCGCGAGCAGGGTGGTGGTCGCCCGGCGGCCGGCCCCGGGGTTCACGTCGCAGGGCGTGCTGACGGGCGTCAGGCCGCGGCGGGCCATCGACTCCTCGAAGGCGCGCAGACCGCGGATCGAGGGGCCGTACCCGGCCTCGATGTCCGCCTGGCTGCGGTTGACGAAGGCGATGTGCGTGTGGCCCTGGGTCGCCAGGTGGTCGACGGCGGTCTCGAGGGTCTCCTCGAAGTCGATGTCCACCCAGACTCGGTCGGCCGGGTCCGCGGAGCGCCCGATCAGCGCGCACGCGAGGCCCTCGCTCTCGACGGCCTCGATACGGGGGTCGTCCAGGGCGACCTCCATGAGCAGGACCCCGTCGGCGGTGCGCCCGGCGGCCAGCTCGCGGAGCACCTCGGGCTCGCTGCTGCTGACGGGCCACAGCACCAGCTCGTACTCGGCCTCGCGTGCCGCCTCGACGGCGCCCTGCACGATCTCGTTCAGGGTGGCGCCGAGCGAGACGCCGTAGACCGGGTAGGCGAGCGCGAGGACGTGCGTGCGACGGGACGCCAGCGCGCGGGCCACCGGGTCACGGCGGAAGCCGAGCTCGGCCATCGCGTGCTCCACACGGGCACGGGTCTGGGCCGAGACGGGGCGCTTGCCCGTGAGCGTGTACGACACCGTGCTCAGCGAGACGTGGGCCAGCTCGGCCACATCCTGCATCGTCGCCACCGCGAACTCCCTCGTTCGAAGCGCTTCCGCGAAGCGCTTCGACAAGAATGCGCGCGGCTCGGAATAACGTCAAGTCCGCAAACAATCCGTGACCGGATCGAGACCATCGCTCTACGGTGAACCGCGGGCGCGGAGTCAGCCGGACAGCTGCGGGCCGTTCCGGCTCGTCCGCACGGCGCCCGCTCGGGTCGTCAGCACCGCAGCTGCGGGCCGTTCCGGCTCGTCCGCACGGCGCCCGCTCGGGTCGTCAGCTCCGCGGCAGCAGCAGGCCGTCCCGGAGCAGGTCGCGCACCCCGGGCAGCACCTCGGCCGCGACCTCGTCCGCGGCGCGCTCCAGCACGGCACCGAGCGCGGCGACCAGCGTGCCGACGGTCAGCTCGCCGTCGCAGGCGCCGACGAGCCCCGCCAGGGCCGTGCCCACCGGCACCACGCGCCCGAACCCGCCGCCCTGCCGCAGCAGCACCACGCGCGGGTCCGCCTCGCCCGGGAGCAGGTGCCGCTCCTCGGTGACGTCCGGCGCGACGACGAGCCGGCAGGCTGCGAGCGCGGCGTCGTCGTGCGCCGCGAGCCAGTCGTGGGCCGCCAGCCCCGCCGCGATCGCCGGGCCCACCGGCCCGGGCAGCGGGCTGATGAGCTCCTCCAGCCGGCGCAGGCGCGTGCGGTGCTCGTCACCCGCCGCGGGGCGGCGCAGCGTGACGATGCCGAACCCGACGGCCGTGACGTCGCGCGATGCGAGGTCGTCGAGCCACGCTCCGTACTGCGACCGCCAGTCGCCGCGGTCGCCGGCCGGGGTGGTCCCGCCGTCGCGGATCCAGGTCTCGGCGTACCGGGCCGGGTCGATCAGCTCACGCTGCACCACCCAGGCGTCCAGGCCCGAGTCGTCCACCCAGCCACCGACACGGTCCCGCCAGTCGTCGTCTCCTCGGACCTCCCAGTTGGCCAGCAGCTGGGCGACCCCGCCGGGAGCCAGGACCCGCCCGACCCCCGTGACCAGCTCCGCGACCAGCTCGTCGCCGGCACGGCCGCCGTCGCGGTACTCGTAGACCGGGACCCCCGGCACCCGCGGCGTGATGACGAACGGCGGGTTGCTCACCACCAGGTCGAACGTCTCGTCGGCCACCGGCTCCAGCAGCGAACCGCGACGCAGGTCCACCCGGGACGCGTCGAGGCCCGCCAGCGCGAGGTTGAACGCTGCGAACGCGAGGGCGCGGTCCGAGACGTCCGTCGCCGTCACGTGCCGCGCGTGGCGGGAGGCGTGCAGGGCCTGCACCCCGCAGCCGGTGCCGAGGTCCAGGACCCGGTCCACCACCGTCGGGACGGTCGCGGCGGCCAGCGTCACCGACGCGCCACCGATGCCGAGCACGTGGTCGGTGCCCAGCGGACCGCCGGTGGCCAGCTCACCCAGGTCGGAGGCCACCCACCACGTCGTCTCGTCGGCACCGTCGACCGCCGTCCACGGACGCAGGTCGACCAGCGGGTGCACGTCGTCGGTGCCGTCGGGACCCTCGGCGCGCACCAGTCCGAGCGCGGCGGCGCCCGACGTGCGCAGGCTCGGCAGGGCGTGGTCGAGCTCCGCGCGACGCACGGGCTCGCCCAGCAGGAAGGCACGCACCAGGGTGGCGGTCGGCGCCAGGTCCGGGCCGGCCGGGGCGGCGGTCGCGCGCAGTGCCGGTACCGGTTCGCCGCGGTCCAGCGCAGCGGCGGCGACGGGGCCGAGCAGCCGGTGGACCGCGTCGACGGTGAAGCCCGCCAGGTCCGCCCGGAGCGCGGCGACGGCCGCCGGGTCGGGCGTTGCCGTCGGGGTCACGAGCGGTGCATCCCTGGGCTCGTCGCCAGGCGGACCGGCTCCACGAGCATCGGGAGGCGGTCGCCGGCGGCCCTCGCCGCCGGATCGTCGAGCACGTGGGCGGCGGTCACGGCCAGACCGTAACCGACCAGGACCCCGGACGCGGCGGGCGCCACCGACCCGGTCAGTCGCGGGGCCTCGGTCCGCCGCCCGGGGCCGAGTCGGCCAGGCTGTCGTCGTCGAGGTCCTCGTCCGGCAGGTCCCCGGCGAGCTGGTCCTCCGCGAAGCCGTCGTCGGACCCGTCGAACGCCAGCTCCGCCTCCAGCGCGGAGTCCGCCTGCGAGCCGTCGTCGTAGGTCGCCCGCTCCGCCGCCCGCTCCGCCGCGACCGCCTCCCGGTCCACCCGCGCCGCCCGGAACCGGGACAGGATCACGGCGCCGAACGCCACGGCCGCGGCGAGCATCGCGATGGTGAGTCGCAGCACGTGGTTCGCGTGCGCGCCCGCCGAGACGGACACGACGGCGGGTGCGACCAGGAGCGCCACCAGGTTCATCACCTTGATCAGCGGGTTGATGGCGGGCCCGGCCGTGTCCTTGAACGGGTCGCCCACGGTGTCGCCGATGACCGCCGCCGCGTGCGCCGCCGAGCCCTTGCCGCCGTAGTGCCCGTCCTCGACGATCTTCTTCGCGTTGTCCCACGAGCCGCCGCTGTTCGCGAGAAACACGGCCATCAGGACGCCGGCGCCGATGGCACCCGCCAGGAACCCGGCGAGCGGGCCGATGCCGAGCCCGAAGCCGACCGCGATCGGTGCAGACGCCGCCAGCAGCCCCGGGGTGGCCAGCTCGCGCAGCGAGTCACGCGTGCAGATGTCCACCACCCGGCCGTACTCCGGCCGCTCGGTGCCGTTCATGATCCCGGGGTGCTCGCTGAACTGCCGGCGCACCTCGAACACGATCGCGCCGGCGGCGCGGGTGACGGCGTCGACCGCCAGGCCGGAGAACAGGAACACCGTGGCGCCGCCGAGGATCAGGCCCACCAGGGTGATCGGCGAGATGATCTGGTAGTCCATCATCGCGGTGACCAGGTCGCCGCCGAGACTGCCCGTGACCCCGGCCAGCGCCGTCTTCACCGCGTCGGCGTAGGAGCCGAACAGTGCCGTGGCGGCCAGCACGGCGGTGGCGATCGCGATGCCCTTGGTGACCGCCTTCGTGGTGTTCCCGACGGCGTCCAGGTCGGTGAGGATCCGCGCACCGTCCTCGGTCACGTCGCCGGACATCTCCGCGATGCCCTGGGCGTTGTCGCTCACCGGGCCGAAGGTGTCCATCGCGACGATCACACCGACCGTGGTGAGCAGGCCGCAGCCCGCGAGCGCGATGAGGAACAGGGCCAGCGGGATGGAGCCGCCCGCGACGAGGAACACGGCGCAGATCGCGGCGGCGATGATGCCCGCGGTGTAGACGGCTGACTCGAAGCCGACGCCGATCCCGGACAGCACCACGGTGGCCGCACCCGTGAGCGTGGTCCGTGCGACGTGCAGCGTGGGGTTGCTGGTGGTGTTGGTGAAGTAGCCGGTCACCCAGAGGATGACGCCGGCGAGGACCACACCCACCAGCACGGCGATCGAGGCGATGAGGCGGGGGTCGCCGGCGTGCGTCTCCAGCCCCGCCGTTCCGCCGGTGAGGGCGGCGAACGACGACGGCAGGTAGACGAAGGCCGCGATCGTCGCCAGCACCACGCCCAGCAGGGCCGACGTGTAGAAGCCGCGGTTGATCGCCTGCAGCCCCGACTCCTGGCCGCGCACCCGGGTGATGAACACGCCGAGTGCCGCGACGAGCGCGCCGACCGCCGTCACGATCAGCGGGAACACCATGCCGTCCTCGCCGAACGCCGCCTTGCCGAGGATGAGCGCGGCGACGAGCGTCACGGCGTAGGACTCGAAGAGGTCCGCCGCCATGCCGGCGCAGTCGCCGACGTTGTCGCCCACGTTGTCGGCGATGGTGGCGGCGTTGCGCGGGTCGTCCTCCGGGATGCCCTGCTCCACCTTGCCGACCAGGTCCGCGCCGACGTCGGCCGCCTTGGTGAAGATGCCGCCGCCGACCCGCATGAACATGGCCAGCAGCGCCGCGCCGAAGCCGAAGCCCTCCAGGACCGCGGGCGCCTGACCGCGATAGATCAGCACGACGGCCGAGGCACCGAGCAGACCCAGGCCGACGACGCACATGCCGACCACGCCCCCGGTGCGGAACGCGATGCGTGCACCCATCGCCCGCCCGTCGGGACCGGAGGCGGCTGCGGCCACCCGGACGTTCGCGCGGGTGGCCAGCCACATGCCGAGGAACCCGATCGACGCGGAGAAACCCGCGCCGAGCAGGAAGAAGATGCTGCGGCCCAGCTTGACGCCGCCGTCGCCGGGAAGCAGCAGCAGCAGTGCGACGACCACCACCGCGAACATCCCCAGCGTGCGCAGCTGCCGGCGCAGGAACGCCGAGGCGCCCTCCTGCACCGCCTGCGCGATGTCCTGCATGCGAACGGTGCCCTCGCCAGCGGCGAGCACCTGCCGCGCGAGGACCGCGGCCACCACGAGGGCGACCCCCGCCACCGCTGCGATGCATCCGACGATCACCAGGCTCGTGGTGCCGAGCTGCAGCATGGATCCTCCCCCAAGGACGTCGCACGGCTCGTGGCCGCGTCGTCCTCCGGCCCCGTCGCCGAAGGATCCGGGCAGTCTAGCCAGGGTGGGTGACCTAGGTCCTACTCACGCGTGAACCCAGGCCGTATGGAGGGCAGCGTGGCGCCGTTCCGACGCCTGTCCCCGACCCCGGCGCGGTCTGCGCCGCCACCGGTCCGGAGCGCGGGGCTCAGTGCGTCGGCTCCTCGACGAGCGCGTCGTCGAGCGAGGGACGGATGGTGAACACCTGCTCGAGCGCGGTGATCCGGAAGACCATCAGCAGCCGCTCGGAGTCGATCACCAGCTGCAGCCGGCCACCGGCCGTGCGCACGCGCTTCAACGTCCCGACCAGGAGGCCCAGGCCCGTGGAGTCCATGAAGCCGACCCCGCGCAGGTCGACCACCAGGTCCACGTGCTGCCGGTCGATGAGGGTGCCGAGGCGCTCGCGCAGCGTGTCCGCCGTCGCGACGTCGATCTCACCGGCGACCTCGACGACCGTCTGGTTGCCGACGTCGCGGCTCACCACCCGCAGCCCCACGCTCTTCGCTCCTCCGCGTCGCTCTGGGAACGACACGGGAATTCAAACATCCCGACCGGCACGCGGCTACCAGACCGTGCCCCGGCGTTGCTCGCCGGTGGCGTCCGATGCCCGGCGTGCGGGGTGCCGGAGCACGTGGGGTGCCGGAGCACGTGGGGTGCCGGAACACGTGGGGTGCCGGAACACGTGGGGTGCCGGAACACGTGGGACGCCGGAACACGTGGGACGCCCGAACACGTGGACCGGGGTGCCCGAGCAGCTGCCACAGCGGGCACGCCGGGGTCAGGGTGGTCGGGAGGTCTGCCTAGAAGGGTGGGATCTCGGGGTACACGTCACCACTGGTCGGGCTCCGCCCGCCCTGCTGGTCGCTGTCGAGGTGCACTGCGGGCTCGTCCCGGTACTCGCGGCCGGACGGGGTCCGCCACACCAGCACCCCACCGGGATCCTGCGTCAGTCGCCACCGCGCCATGTGCTTGAGGCGGTGGTGCTTGCGGCACAGATGAGCGAGGTTGTCCGCGCTCGTCGACCCGCCCGCCGCCCATGCGGTCGAGTGGTCGAGGTCGCAGCGCGCCGCCCGTCTCGAGCAGCCCGGGAATCGGCAGGTGCCGTCCCGGACCTCGAGGGCCGTCCGCAGATCGGCAGGAACCTGGTACCGGCGACGACCGACCGAGAGGACCGCCCCGGTGTGCGGATCCGTCAGGACGCGGATGAACGACGGCGCACCTGCGGCGAGCTCACGAGCGGTCTCGAGGTCGATCGGACCGTGACCCTCCAGCACGGCGGGCTCGTCGCTGCGACCGAGCAACGAGAGGGCGGGGACGGTGAGCACGACGGTCGCTCGGATGCCGCGCAGTCCGCCGGGGGTCGAACCGCTGCAGCCAGGCCGCCCGGCGCCGGGCGAATCGGCGGGCTCGGACGTCTGTGGAGCGGGCGGGTCCCAGGCAGGAGCGGGCGGGTGCCAGGCAAGGACGGGCGGGTCCCAGACAAGGGCGGGCGGGTGCCAGGCAGGGTCCGGCGTGGACCGCTCGTCGTCCCCGGAGGACACCCGCCCGGCCGGCAGGGGCCGCACGTCCTCGTGCTGGTCGGCCCGGGGGACGTCGCCGTCGCCGTCGCCTCCGCCGTGGAGACCAACAGCGGTCGCGGCGGCGGGACCGAGCACCTCGCGTGCGGCGTCGAGCGCGTCGGGGTCGATCAGCAGCGCGGACATCGCGTCGGCGCGCAGCTGGGGCAGCGTCCGGTCGTCGTCGGGGCCCTGGACGGCTGCCGCGAGGTCGGACAGGCGGTGGAACGCGGCGTACGCCTGCGCCGCCGGCAGGAGGGCGCTGAGCCACGCCATGTGGTCGTCGGCAGGCGCGACCACCACGTGGCGGTCGGCGACGGCCTGGCGACGAGCCGCTGGCGTCACCGGACCGGCGTGCCGGGCTCGCCAACGGCGTGCGACCGCACGGAACCGCGACGGGTCGAGGAGACGGGCGCGTGGCGTCAGAGCCTCGTCCGCGGCCGCCCGCACGCCGGGCGGGCAGCGGTCGAAGAGCTCGAGCATCACGTCGACGTGCCACCTCGACACGTCACCGGTCCCATGCGCCTGAGCGAGGAGCGGGAACGAGGAGCTCAGCGACGCCGTACGGTGCAGCCGCGACGCCAAGGTGGACTCGGGGACACGGAGCGCCAACGCCAGCTCGGCGAGCATCCCTCGCCGAGCCCACTCCCAGGCGACCGTGTCCGACAGGAGCGGAGGCGTCTCGGCGCGCCGGACGACGGCGCCGCGGCGGAACGCCTCGCCCACCAGGAGGTCACGCCAGGCCGCGACCCGGTGCGCGAGCCGATCCGCGGACGCGACCGCCCACACCAGGTCGTCGACGAGATCTCGTTCTTCAACGCCGCCTCGCCCACCAACGCCGCCGGGATCGTCAACGCCGTCCGGCTCGCCGGACGCTGCGCCTCGCTCCCGCGTTCCCTCCATGAGCCGATCCCATCACCGACCACTGACATTCGGCGCAAACCGGGCACCGCACCACGCCCCGCGCGGTCGCACCCGCGGTGCTCGTGACACCGCGCACCCGCTGCGAGAGGCCTTCCGGATCCGTCGTCACCCGGCCCGGACCGCGGCCAGCGCCGCCCGGTACTCGTCCGTGGTGCCGTCCGGACGGACGGTCTGCAGCACGTGCTCACGCACGCCCCGCTCCCGCAGCACGCCGGTGAGCTCGGCGACGTCGTCGTCCGACATGACCGTCGGGTCCACGGTCGTG
>DAIDJQ010000133.1 GCA_027451305.1 Cellulomonas sp. | reverse complement strand
GTTCGACGGCCTTCCGTCGTTCCCCGTCCGCGCCTTCGCCAACGCCTGAGGGGTGGTCCCGCGTGGCACTGCAGCTACGCCGGCATCACCGACCAACGGACTGGCGTCCGAAGGCCCTGTTTCAAGGGGCTCAAGCATTCTCGCTCCGGTGAGTTCCCACACGTCATCACTCACCGTCGAGATTCGTTCCCCATGGCTCCAGCTCTCGTCTCCAACCTCAGGAGCCTCGAGCCAACCCGGGACGGTTCACTTGCGGTTGCTGTCGCTGCCACTCTGCCCCGACCCAACAGAGCCTGGGTACGTGCCCTGGTGCCGAGAGTGATCTGATGGGCACCGTTCACGAACATATCCATGGTGATCGGCACATCGGCGTGGCCGACGCCGGCCTGGTCGGTGGTGTGCGTGATCGCGCCGGTCATGCGAACGTCGGTGATCTTGGTGCCGGCACCGAACGCGACGGCGACCCGCTGCGGGAACTGAGATGACGACGTGCCGTTGCGTCGTGAGTCGTCCGCGCCGCGGCACCCTGACGAACCCCGGCCAGCCCCGCAAACAGCAGCTCCCGGCCGGGGAAGACCCCGACCGGGAGCTAGCCGAACTACAAGGTGCTCGTTGGACGAGCACACCTGGCTGGTGCGCGAGGCGGGATTTGAACCCGCACGCCCTTTCGGACACTGGCACCTGAAGCCAGCGCGTCTGCCGTTCCGCCACTCGCGCGCGCCGGAGAACATTAGCACGGCGTCGGCGGCCTCCGACGCCACCGTCCCGGCCGTCACGCGGTGCCAACCGTCCGTCCCGCAACCTCGCCGGACGACCCAGGAACCACCCCGCACCCCGTCCGAACGGCCTACCCGAGCGCGCCGAGCAGCACCGACACCGCGACGCAGTGCCTGCGCGGATACGATCGAGCCGGGTCGTCGCGCACCCACGCCCGCGCAGACCCCCTCGCCAGGCCCTCCGCCGGCGACGTCCGGTGAAGGGGGTGCGTGATGGGCATCCTCGACAGGTTCGAGAACGGGGTGGAGCGCGCCGTCAACAACGCCTTCACCAGGTTCGCCCGCAGCGAGGTCAAGCCGGTCGAGCTGGCCAGCGCGCTGCGCCGCGAGGTGGACGACCGGGCCGCCGTGGTGGGACGCGACCGGACCGTCGTCCCGAACGACTTCGTCATCGAGCTGTCGTCGGCGGACTACGACCAGGTGGAGACCTGGGGGGCCGAGACGCTGGCCGACGAGTTCGCCGCGAACGTCACCGAGCACGCCGCCAGCCAGCGGTACGCCTTCGTCGGGCCGGTGACCGTGTCCTTCGCGGAGGACCCGGAGCTGGAGACCGGCCGGTTCACGGTGAAGAGCTCGACCGTGCGCGGCGCGGTGGCGCCGGCCACCACCGCAGCCCCCAGCCCCCGGCACCCGCTCCTGGACATCGACGGGCAGCGCTACCTGCTGACCGGCTCGGTGACCGTGATCGGCCGCGGCTCGGAGGCGGACATCATCGTCGACGACCCGGGCGTCTCCCGCCGGCACCTGGAGATCAGGGTCACTCCGGACGGCGTGATCGCCACCGACCTCGGCTCCACCAACGGGTTGTTCGTCGAGGGCCACCAGGTCCCCGCCGCCACCCTGCTGGACGGCAACACGCTCACCATCGGCCGCACCCGGATCCTGTTCTGGACCGGTGGCGAGCCGGAAGCGGACGGGTGACGCCGGCGCATGAGCGAGGTCACGGTCACTCTGCTGCGCTGGGGATACCTGGCACTGCTGTGGGTCCTGGTGCTGTCCGCCATCTCGGTGCTCCGCCGGGACCTGTACGGCACCCGGATCGTCGACCGTCGACGCGCCGCTCAGGCGGCACGCACCCGCACCGCCCAGCCCGTGCCCGCCGCCACCATCCCCGAACCACCCGCAGCCCCCGCCGTCGCACCGGCCCAGGTTGCCGCCCCCGTCCCCACGCGGCAGCCCCGCCGAACCCGCAACCTGGGCGGGCCCACCCGGCTGGTGGTCACCGAGGGGGCGCTGCGCGGCACCATCCTCCCGTTGGGCTCGTCGTCCGTGCTGGTCGGGCGCTCGCCCAGCTGCACGCTGGTGCTCGACGACGACTACTCGTCCTCCCGCCACGCCCGCCTGTTCCAGCAGGGCGACCAGTGGTTCGTCGAGGACCTCGGCTCCACCAACGGGACGTTCGTCGGCGACCACCGCGTCGAGTCGCCCACCCCGGTCCCCACGGGCACCCCCGTCCGGATCGGCCGCAGCGTCGTCGAGCTGCAGAGGTAACCGGGTGAGCATCGGCCTGCGGTACGCGGCCCGGTCCGACGTGGGACTGGTCCGCGCCAACAACCAGGACTCGGCCTACGCCGGTCCGCACCTGCTCATGGTGGCGGACGGCATGGGCGGCCACGCCGGTGGGGACGTCGCGTCCTCCGTCGCGGTCGCGGCGTTCGCGCCGCTGGACGACGAGGCGCACGGCCCCGACGACGCCCTCGCCGAGCTCGAGCAGGCGATGGAGAGCGCGCGCGAGGAGATCATCGCCCGCTCGGAGGCCGAGCCGGACCTGACCGGGATGGGCACCACCGTCACGGCGATCCTGCGCACCGGCAACAAGCTGGCGATGGCGCACATCGGCGACTCCCGGGGCTACCTGCTCCGGGACGGCGAGCTGACCCAGGTGACCACCGACCACACCTTCGTCCAGCACCTCGTGGACACCGGCAAGATCACCCCCGAGGAGGCGATCCACCACCCGCAGCGGTCGGTGGTGATGCGCGTGCTCGGCGACTTCGACACCGACATCACCCCGGACCTGTCGGTGCGCGAGGCGCGCCGTGGTGACCGGTGGCTGCTCTGCTCGGACGGGCTGTCCGGGTTCGTCAGCGGCGACACGATCGCCGAGACCCTGCAGACGATCGAGGACGTGGACGCCTGCGCGGACCGGCTGGTGCAGCTCGCGCTGCGCGCCGGCGGGGGCGACAACATCACGGTGATCGTGGCCGACGTCGTCGAGCTGGACGACCTGCGGGACGGCACGGCCCCGCGCACCACCACCACGGTGGTGGGTGCCGCGGCGAGCTCGCGCAACCGCCCCACCTCGGCGGCGGACGGTCCCGCGGCGCGGGCCGCGAACCTGACCAAGCGCGCGGCACGGGCCGTCGGCCTGGGCGGTCACGGGGACGACGAGGACGACGACAACCCCGCGAGCGCCGTGGACGAGGAGGAGGCGGCCGACGAGCGCGCCGCCGTGTCCGGCCCCACCCGGCGCACCCTGCTGGTGGTGTGGGCGGCCGCTGCCGGCCTCGTCGTCGTGCTGCTCGCCGCCGGGTACGCGTGGACGCAGACCCAGTACTTCGTCGGCGACGACTCCGGGCAGGTCGGGGTGTTCCGCGGCGTCCCGTCGTCGCTCGCCGGTGTCCAGCTCTCCTCCGTGGTGGAGCGCAGCGACGTGCAGGTCGACTCGCTGCCGGACTACCTGCAGCAGCGGGTGCGCGCCACCATCCGCGCGACGTCACTGACCGCCGCCCGTGACCAGGTGTCGGCGCTCGCCGAGTCGGTGCCGACCCCCGAGCCGACCGCGACCGCCACCCCGAGCCCCGAGCCGACGGGCACCCCGTCCGCGACGCCCGCTCCCACCCTCACCGCCACTGCGGCGCCGGCCCCCGCCCCGACCGCCGTCGGCGGCCCCTGATGGCGACCGTCCAGCCCCTGCGGGTCCGGGCCGGGCGCGGCGTCGAGCTGGGCCTGCTGGTGCTCGCGCTCGTGCTCGGCGTGGCCGCGTACGCCCTGGTCGGGCTGGGGGTGAAGGACAAGGTCCCGTCCAACGTGCTCTGGTACGGGCTCGGCATGGCCGGGCTGGCGATCGGCATGCACCTCGTGCTGCGGTGGCGGGCGCCGTACGCGGACCCCGTGATCCTGCCGATCGTCGTGGCGCTCAACGGCATCGGCCTCGCCATGATCTACCGGCTCGACCTGGCCGCCGTCTCCAAGGGGCGGGCCTCCGACTTCGCAGGCAAGCAGCTGCTGTGGACCACCATCTCGGTGGTGCTCGCAGCCCTGGTGCTCGTCGTGCTGCGGGACCACCGCACGCTGCGCCGGTACACCTACACGGCGATGATCGCCGCGCTGGTGCTGATCGTCGCGCCGCTGCTGCCGCTGGTGGGCGACACCGTCAACGGCGCCCGCATCTGGGTGCGGGTGGGCGGCGTGGGGCTGCAGCCCGCCGAGCTCGCCAAGATCGCGCTGGCCGTGTTCTTCGCCGGGTACCTCGTGACCAACCGGGACACCCTGACGCTGGCCGGCCCGCGGGTGCTCGGCATGCAGCTGCCTCGCGTCCGTGACCTCGGGCCGATCCTCGTCGTCTGGGCCGTCTCGTTGGCGGTGCTGGTGCTGCAGAGCGACCTCGGCACCTCGCTGCTGTTCTTCGGGCTGTTCGTCGCGACCCTCTACCTGGCCACCGAGCGGCTGTCCTGGGTGGCCATCGGCATGGTGCTGTTCGCGGGCGGTACCGCCGCGGCCGTGGCGACGATCCCGCACGTGGCGGCGCGGTTCACCGGCTGGCTCAACGCGTTGTCCACCACGGAGTTCAACAAGCCGTACGGCGGTTCCGGCCAGCTGGTGCGCGGCCTGTTCGGCATGGCCAGCGGCGGGCTGTTCGGCACCGGGTGGGGCCGGGGGCGGCCGGACCTGGTGCCGTTCGCCGAGTCGGACTTCATCGTCCCGTCGCTCGGTGAGGAGCTGGGGCTGACGGGGCTGCTGGCGATCCTCGTGCTCTACGCGGTGCTGACCGAGCGGGGGCTGCGCACGGCGATCGGCGTACGCGACGGGTTCGGCAAGCTGCTGGCCGGCGGCCTCGCATTCGTCATGGCGTTCCAGGTGTTCGTCGTCGTGGGCGGCGTCACCCGGCTGATCCCGCTGACCGGCCTGACCACGCCGTTCCTGGCGTACGGCGGGTCCTCCCTGCTGGCCAACTGGGTGATCGTGGCGCTGCTGCTGCGCATGTCCGACGACGCCCGCCGGCCGGCGGCGGCCGTGCGCGCGGTGCCGACCCCCGGTGGCGGCACGCCGGCCGTCGGCACCCCGGCGATCGCACGGGTGGCGCGCGGTGCACGGTCCGACGAGCACCCGACCGAGCGGATCGAGGGGCTCGGATGAACACACCGCTGCGCCGCCTGGCGACCATGATGCTGGTGATGTTCGTCGCCCTGATGGGCAGCGCCACCTGGGTGCAGTTCGTCCAGGCCGACAAGCTGAACAACGATCCGCGCAACGTCCGCACCCTGTACCGGGAGTTCGGCAACCCGCGCGGTCCCATCGTCGCGGGCGGCACCGCCATCGCGTCCAGCGTGAAGGTGAACGACGCCTTCGGCTACCAGCGCCAGTACGCCGCCGGCGAGCTCTACTCCGCGGTGACCGGCTTCTACTCGGTGGCCAACGGCCCGTCCCAGCTCGAGGCGGCCGCCAACTCCCAGCTGACCGGTCGCAGCGACCAGCTCTTCTTCACCCGGATCCGGGACCTGCTCACCGGCAGGCCCACCGAGGGTGCAGCGGTGGAGACGACGATCCTCCCGGCCGCCCAGCAGGCGGCACTCACCGCGCTCGGCAACCAGCGCGGGGCCGTCGTCGCCATCGAGCCGTCCACCGGCAAGATCCTCGCGATGGTGTCCACCCCCGGGTTCGACCCCAACACCCTGGCGGTCCACAACACCGCCGCCGCGAGCGCCGCCTACCAGCAGCTGTCCAAGGCGGACGGCAACCCGCTGCTCAACAAGGCAATCCAGGACCGGTACGCACCCGGGTCCACGTTCAAGCTCGTCACCACCGCCGCTGCGCTCGCCAGCGGGAAGTACACCGCCCAGACCCAGGTGCCGGCCCCGCTGGTGCTGGCGCTGCCCAACACCACCGCGACGATCCACAACTTCGGCGGCGAGAGCTGCGGCGGCGCCACGGTGAGCCTGGCCGATGCGCTGCGGGTCTCGTGCGACACCGCGTACGCGCAGGTGGGCATGGACGTCGGCGACGCGGCGATCAAGGCGCAGGCAGAGAAGTTCGGATTCAACGACCAGACGCTGACCGTCCCGATGGCCGTCGCGCAGAGCGTGATGCCCGGGGGCCTCGACGCCTCGGAGACGGCCCAGTCGGCCATCGGGCAGTTCGACGTGCAGGCGACCCCGCTGCAGATCGCGATGGTGGCGGCGGCGATCGCCAACGGCGGCGTGCTGATGCGGCCCTACCTCGTCCAGACCGTGCGCGCCGCGGACCTCACGGTGGTCAGCCAGGCGACGCCGAGCGTCTACTCCCAGGCGATGTCCGCGGCGGATGCGGCGACCCTGCGGGACATGATGGTCGGCGTCGTCGACAACGGCACCGGCACCGCGGCACAGATCCCGGGCATGCAGGTGGCCGGCAAGACGGGCACGGCCCAGACCTCCGCCGGCGAGGCGCCGCACGCCTGGTTCACCGCGTTCGCACCCGCGAACGCGCCCAAGGTCGCGGTCGCGGTCTTCGTCGAGCACGGCGGCAGCCTGGGCAGCGACGCCACCGGCGGCGCCGTGGCGGCGCCCATCGCAAAGGCCGTGATCGAGGCGGTGACCGGGCAGTGAGGACGGCACCGGGGGTCGCGCTCGGCGGCCGGTACCGGCTCGCCCGCCGCATCGCGGTGGGCGGCATGGGCGAGGTCTGGGAGGCGCAGGACGAGGCGCTGGCCCGGCCGGTGGCCGTCAAGGTGCTGCGCGAGGAGTTCGCCGGCGACCGCGGCTTCCTCGAGAGGTTCCGCACCGAGGCGCGCAACTCCGCGGCGCTGTCCCACGGCAACATCGCTGCGCTGTACGACTACGGCGAGCAGGACGGCTCGGCGTACCTGGTCCAGGAGCTCGTCGTCGGGGAGCCGCTGTCCGACCTGCTCGAGAGCGAGCCCGTGCTCGATCCCCGCCGGCTGCTGCCGATCCTCGCCCAGACCGCACGTGCGCTGCACGCCGCCCACGAGGCCGGGGTGGTGCACCGCGACGTCAAGCCGGGCAACATCCTGATCGGCCGCGGCAACCGCGTGAAGATCACCGACTTCGGCGTCTCGCTCGCCCAGGACCAGCCCACCATGACGGCCACCGGCATGGTGATGGGCACCGCCCAGTACCTGTCCCCGGAGCAGGCCGTGGGCCGGCCGGCCACCCCGCTGTCCGACCTGTACTCGTTGGGCGTGGTGGCCTACGAGGCGCTGGCCGGCAGGCGCCCGTTCACCGGGCCCACCGCGGTGGACATCGCGGTGGCGCACGTGAACGACCCGGTGCCGCCCCTGCCGCCGTCGGTCGACCGCAACCTGGCCGAGCTGGTGGTGCGCCTGCTGTCCAAGGACCCCGCCCGGCGTCCGCAGTCCGGCGAGCAGCTGGCCGTCCAGCTGGACCGGCTGCTGCCGCACACGCCCGTGGCCGGCGTCCCCGTGGTCGTCTCGGCCCCCGAGCCGCCGGCACGGGTGCCGGTCGGACTCACGACGGCCGCCCAGCAGCCGCCCGCACCGGTGGGCCGCCCCGCACCGTCCGCACCCGCGGGCCGCCCCGCACCGCCGGCACCCGTCGGACGCCCCGGGCCCGCCGCTCAGGCCGGCACCGCACCGTCGGCGCCGCCGCGCTCGACTGCGCCCGACAGGCCGGAGTCGGACCAGGTGCCGCCGTCGTTCCCGCCGCGCCGCCGCGTGCGCCCGGCCGACGCCGCCCCCGGCCGGCACACCACGCCACGCACCGTGTCCTCCTCTCCGGCCCGGGTCGCACGGCAGACGCAGGCACCCAGCTGGGTCGCGGGGGCGCGCGGTCCGGCGCGGTGGCGCTGGATCCTGCTGGTGGCGGTGCTGGCCGGCATCGCGCTCCTGGGCGCGGCCCTGGCCCGCAGCATCACCAAGGCGGACCCGGCGCCGGGAGCGCCGGCCCCCACGCTCGTCGTCGCGGCTGCCCGCAGCGACACGGTCCCCGGCGTGGTTGTGGATGGGATGATCTGGCAGGACGGCCGGTGGCACACCACCGCCGACGGACGACGCTGAAGGGCACCTCACGTGGTGGATGACGGGACCCGGATCCTCGCCGGCCGGTACGAGGTCGGCGAGCTGATCGGGCGCGGTGGGATGGCCGAGGTGCACATCGGCCACGACCGCCGGCTCGGCCGCACGGTGGCGATCAAGATCCTGCGCTCGGACCTGGCCCGTGACCCGTCGTTCCAGAACCGGTTCCGCCGCGAGGCGCAGGCTGCCGCGTCGCTGAACCACCCCGCGATCGTCGCGGTGTACGACACGGGCGAGGACGTGGTCACCGAGCCGACCGGGATGGTCGCGCACGTGCCGTTCATCGTCATGGAGTACGTCGAGGGCCACACCGTGCGGGACATCCTGCGCGACGGCGCCGCGGTGCCCATCGAGGAAGCCGTGGAGATCACCGCCGGCGTGCTGTCGGCGCTCGAGTACTCCCACCACGCCGGCATCGTGCACCGGGACATCAAGCCGGCCAACGTGATGCTGACCCCCACCGGTGCGGTCAAGGTCATGGACTTCGGCATCGCGCGCGCCGTGGCGGACTCGGCGGCGACGATGACGCAGACGCAGGCCGTGATCGGCACCGCCCAGTACCTGTCCCCGGAGCAGGCTCGCGGCGAGCAGGTGGACACCCGCTCCGACCTGTACTCCACCGGCTGCCTGCTGTTCGAGCTGCTCACCGGCCGCCCGCCGTTCATGGGCGACTCCCCGGTGGCGGTCGCCTACCAGCACGTGCGGGAGAACCCGCCGTCGCCCAGCGACATCGCCTCGGACGTCCCCGACAGCCTCGACCGCATCACCCTGAAGTCGCTCGCCAAGGACCGGGGGGACCGGTACCAGACGGCCGCGGAGTTCCGCTCCGACCTGGAGGCGGTGCTTCGCGGCAGCGCCGTCGGCGCCCCGCCGGTCGGCGCGTTCGCCGTCGCCGGTGCCGGAGCCGTGGCCGCCGGCGAGGCGACCCAGGTGATGGCACCCGCCACCGCGGCCACCCAGGCGTTCACTCCGGGCTCGGCGGCCTGGGGTGCGACGGGGATCGCCGCCGCCGGCGGCGGGATCCCGGACGACGACGAGCCCGGCCGTCGCTGGCTCGTCTGGCTGCTGGTGGCAATCGCGGTGCTGGCCGTCGTCGGCCTCGTCTGGATCCTGCTGCAGAACCGTGGCCCGGCGGCCGCGGCCACGGCGACGGTCCCGGACGTGGCCAACCTGTCCCAGCAGGCGGCCCGGGACAAGCTGAAGGCCGACAAGTTCACGGTCGCGAGCACGCAGGAGGAGCACTCCGACTCGGTCGCCACCGGCAGCGCGACCCGCACCGACCCGGCGGCAGGCACCACGCAGCCGGTGAACAGCGCGGTCGTCCTCTACCTGTCCAGCGGCCCGGCCGAGCTCCAGGTCCCCGACGTGTCCGGCAGCACCGTCGCCGCGGCGACCGCCACCCTGACGCAGCTCGGCCTGGTGGTCGACCCGACGCAGACCTCGGACGACAACCCGGCATTCGCCCAGGGCCAGGTGACCAAGACGGATCCGCCCGCCGGCCAGTCCATCGCGGCCGGTTCGACGGTCAAGCTGTCGGTCTCGTCCGGCAACGTGGTGCTCGGCAACCTTGTGGGCCAGAAGCAGGCCGACGCCGTGACCACGCTGACCAACCTCAAGCTCGGCAACAACGTGGTGACGCAGGAGTCGACGACGGCCAGCCCGGGCACCGTGATCCAGCAGAACTACCCGGACAAGAGCATCCTCAAGCAGGGCACCGTGGTGACCATCACCGTCGCCGCGGCCCCGACCACCGCGACGGTCCCCAGCGGCATCACGGGCCCGACGGTCACGGCCGACGCCGCCAAGAGCGCACTCGCCGCCGTCGGTCTCACCAACGTGCAGGTGACGACCCTCGACCCGAAGAAGAACCCGTCCGACCAGCCGGCGGGCACGGTGATCAGCGTCAGCCCGCCCTCGGGCACCAACGTCGCGATCACCCAGCAGATCACGCTGACCGTGTCGGGCGGCCCGGGCCCGAGCCCCACCCCCAGCCCGGCGGCCTCCTGACCGTCCTGGGCGACGAGCCGTCCGCATCCGCGACCCGCACGTAGCCGTACCCGCCGGCGCTGCACGCGGGCGCGCACCGACCTCGGTGGGCGCCCGCTCTCGTCGGCCGCTCAGCGACCGATCAGGCGCGCACCAGCGGGTGCAGCCCCTCGGACCGACCCACGGCTTCCTCGTCCCCGCACATCGCCAGCCAGTTGGCCAGCAACCGGTGGCCACCCTCCGTCAGCACCGACTCCGGGTGGAACTGCACCCCGTGCAGCGGCAGTGTCCGGTGCTGCAGGCCCATGATGATGCCGTTCGCCCTGGCCGTGACCTCGAGCTCGTCGGACACCGTCCCGTCCACCACCGCCAGCGAGTGGTACCGCGTCGCGGTGAACGGCGACGGAAGGCCGGCCAGCACGCCGCGCCCGGTGTGCTCGATCTGGCTGGTCTTCCCGTGCATCAGCTCGGGCGCGTGCGTCACCACGCCGCCGTACACCTCGCCGAGCGCCTGGTGCCCCAGGCACACGCCCAGCATCGGCGTAGCCGTCGCCGCGCAGTCACGGATCACCTGCATCGACGAGCCCGCACCGGCCGGTGTCCCGGGGCCGGGTGACACGAGCACCCCGTCGTACGCGCCGCGGTCGGACAGCGGCGGCACGGCGTCGTTGCGCACCACCACGGTGTCGGCGCCGAGCTGGTTGAGGTACCCGACGATCGTGTAGACGAACGAGTCGTAGTTGTCGACCACCAGGATCTTCGTCATCACTCACCCACGGTCGTCTGGTTGAAGGGCATGTGCGGGGCGATGGCCGGGTACACCCACACGAAGCAGGCCGTCAGCACCGCCGCGGCCAGCACCAGGCTGATCAGCACCCGCACCGCCACCGGTCCCGGCAGGTGCCGCCACAACCACGCGTACATCATGCGCCCCCGAGCAGCTCGGCCGGCACCCCGTCGGAGGCCGGCGCCCAGTAGTCCAGCACCCCGTGCACCACGTACCGCTGCGCGGCCGAGTACATCGGCGTGCAGGTGGTCATCGTGATCGACCGCACGGTCGGGGTGGCGCCCGGCTTGTCCGGCACCGGCGCGATCACCTCGGTCTGCCGCGGGTAGACGATCTCGGTGGAGGTCACCTTGTACACATACCAGGTGTCGGCCGTGCGCACGACGAGCGCGTCGCCCACCTGCAGCTCGGCGATCCGGTTGAACGGCTTGCCGAAGGTGGTCCGGTGCCCGGCCACCGCGAAGTTCCCGACGGCCCCCGGCATCCCCGTGCCCGGGTAGTGCCCGATCCCGAGCACGTCCAGCACCGTGGCCCGGTCGATGCCCTCGCTGATCGGCCGCTGCGGCTCACCGGCCCACCGGGGCACCTGCAGCGTGGCGAACGTCGTGGCGTGCCCCGGCTCGGCGATCACCGGCGGGGCGTCGTGCCGCGGGGTCGCCACCTTGGGGCTGGCGACGGTCGCGCCCGGCGTGGGAGCGGCACTCGGCGCCGCCGTCGGGACGGGGGTGGCCCACCCGAGGGACTGCACCACCCGCGCCTGCCCGGCGTTCCCCTGGATGTCGGTCCACCACAGCTGCCACGCCAGGAAGCCGAGCAGCAGCACGCCGACGGTGACGAGCAGCTCGCCGAGCACGCCGACGGCCCCCCACCCCACCCCGTGGTGGGTGGCGGGCACGTGGGTCGGCCTCACGGGCCGGTCGGGGTCTGAGGTCATTCGGTAGCTCCCGGGGAAGACGGGAAGCGCCCGGGCTGCCGGGCGGGATCGGTGCTCATCCTGCCGTGCCACCGCGCACGGGTGCCTGCGTCGGTGTCGCCGTCGGCTGCGGCAGCCCGGGCAGCACCTGCACGCCCGGCGGCACGGACGCGTAGGTGAGGTCGGTGGCCGAGTAGGCCGGCAGCTGCAGGTTCGTCGAGTCGGTCAGCTGCCAGCCGAGCCCCACCTGCACCGAGTCCCGCACGTACGCGCGCACGGCCGACGACGCGTCGAGCGCCGCCCGCAGCGCGCGGGGGTCGCCGATCGCCCGCACCTGGTAGGGCGGGGAGTACACCCGTCCGTGCAGCCGCAGCACGTTCCCCACGCACCGGAACGCGCTCGTCGAGACCACCCGCTGGTCCTGCAGCGCCATCGCCTCGGCACCGCCCGCCCACAGCGCGTTCATCACGGCCTGCAGGTCCTGCTGGTGCACCACCAGCACGTCGGGGCTGACGTTGCCCCGCCGCGGCGAGTCCGCCGGGGCGTCGTCGAGCTGGACGGTGAGGCCCTCGCCGTTCACCGCGACGCTGCCGCCGGCCACCAGGTAGCCGGGGCCCACGCTGTCCGGTGACACGCCGGCCATGTTCTGCTCGGCCGTCAGCGTGTCCACCTCGGTGCGCAGCTGGTCCACCTGGGCGGACAACCGGGCGACCTTGTCCGACTCGGCCTGCGCCAGCCCCTGCAGATCGGTGGGGTGCCGGGCGGCCGACCCCGCGGCGCTGCGCGCGGACATCGAGAACAGCACCGCCGACAGCAGCAGCACCACCGCGACGGACACGCTGCCTCGGGGCAGGCGCACGCGGTGCGGGCGGTCGCTCACGCAACGCTCCTGGTGACGGGCCGGGCGCACGCGGGCGGGACACGTGCTCGGTCTAGGCTAGGTCACGTTGCGCCCGGTCCGTACGACCCGGCGGGCACGGCCAGCAGTACGGCCGGAGCCACCCGGAACGGCGGGCACCCCATCGTCTGAAGGAGCCCCCGACGTGCCTGAGTCGAGGTCGCGCAAGAAGGTCGCGTACACCCCGCCCCCGGGGAAGGCAGCGCCGCGCAAGCCGAACCCGCCGTGGTTCGTCCCGGTGATGCTCGGCCTGATGGTCGTCGGCCTCGCGTGGATCGTCGTGACGTACCTGACCGCGCAGAGCGGCCACACCTACCCGATCCCGGGCATCGGTCAGTGGAACCTCGCCGCCGGCTTCGCGCTGATCCTGGTCGGTTTCGGGATGACCACCCGCTGGCGCTGAGCACCCGGGCCGGTCCAGTTGTCCCCAGCGGTGAACAACTCTGTGGAAAACTACACCGGTGTCATTCCGCAGGTCACAGCCTGTGGACGGCTCAGAGGAGCCCGACCGACCCGTAGGTGAGGACGGTCGACGCCACGAGCAGCACGGCGACGACCACCGGCGCAGCGACGGCCACCAGCCGCCGTCGCGGCACCGGTGCGTGCGCATAGGCGAAGCCCAGCACCAGCCCGACGACGAGCCCTCCCACGTGCGCCTGCCACGCGATCCCCAGCCCGGGCACGAAGCTGATGACCAGGTTCACGACGATGACGCCGAGGATGCCCCGTGCATCGGCGCCCACCCGGCGCAGCACCACCAGGACTGCGCCGAACAGCCCGAACACGGCGCCGGACGCCCCGACCATCGCCACGGTCCAGCTGTGCGTGGCCGGTGCCAGCAGCACCGCACCCACGGAGCCGCCGACCGCCGCCATCAGGTACAGCGTGAGGTACCGCGCCCGGCCGAGCAGCTGCTCGAGCAGCGGTCCGACCATCCACAGCGCCACCATGTTGAAGGCGATGTGCAGGAGGCTCGTCGGCGAGTGCAGGAACGCCGCCGTGAGGAACCGGTACGGCTGCGACGCCCCGAGCACCGGCGCGAACCACCACCGCGCCGTCCACCCCGGCACCGTCAGCTGCAGCACGTAGCTGACCACGTTCAACCCGATCAGCGTCAGGGTGACCAGCGGCCGCCCGCCGCGCAGCCGGCCGCCGAGCGCCGTCCGGGCGGCCGGTACCGACCGGCTCGCCGCGGCCACGCAGTCCACGCAGTGCACCCCGACCGCCGCCTGCCGCTGGCACTGCGGGCACACCGGCCGCCCGCAGCGCTGGCAGCGCACGTAGCTGATGCGGTCGGGGTGCCGTGGGCAGACCGGCGGCACCGACGTCCCGGCGGCGGCGGGGTCGAACGTGGAGATGGTCAGTCCTCGACGGTGATGGAGTCGATCACCACGTCCTGCACCGGACGGTCGCCGGGACGGGTGGGGGTGGCAGCGATCGCGTCGACGACGGCGCGGCTGGCCTCGTCGGCCACCTTGCCGAAGATGGTGTGCTTGCCGTTGAGCCACGGCGTCGCGGCCACGGAGATGAAGAACTGCGATCCGTTGGTCCCGCCCATCTTCCCGGTGACCGGGTCGAGGCGCTTGCCCGCGTTGGCCATGGCCAGCAGGTAGGGCTCGGAGAACGTCAGCTCGGGGTGGATCTCGTCGTCGAAGTTGTAGCCCGGACCGCCCCGGCCGGTGCCCTGGGGGTCCCCGCCCTGGATCATGAAGCCGGGGATCACGCGGTGGAAGACGACGCCCGCGTAGAGCGGGTCGGAGCGCTTGGCGCCGCTGGGGTCGGTCCACTGCGTGCTGCCGGTGGACAGGCCGACGAAGTTGGCCACGGTCCGCGGCGCGTGGTTGGGGAAGAGCTCGACACGGATGTCGCCGGCGGTGGTGTGCAGGGTCGCAAACATGGCCCCAGTCTCGCACGGAGCCCTCCTGCGCAGCGGGCCCCACGGTGGCAGAGTGGGAGGTCACAGCCTCGAGACCAGCAACGACGTCCGGGAGTGGCAGATGACCAAGCAGCACAGCAAGCTCGACGTTGACCCCGACAAGCTGAAGGAGCAGGCGGCCGACCTGGGCGCCACGCTCACGGGCGCCGCCGTGCACGCCAAGGAGTGGACCACCCCGCGCGTGGAGGCGCTCGTCGACTGGCTGCTGCCGCGACTGGAGAACGCGTACAACGAGAGCGTCAAGGCTGCAGCGCCCCGCGTGGAGAAGGCCGCCGAGAAGGCGGGCCCCGCGATCGACACGGCGCACGACAAGCTGGTGGACGAGCTGATCCCGCGCCTGGTGACAGCCCTGAACGAGGCTGCGGAGAAGGCCGGCGAGGCCGCGGCCAAGGCGGCGGACACCACCGCCGAGCTGGCGAAGGCCAACGTCGCCGAGCTGAGGAGGTCGGCCCACGCCGTCGCCCCGAAGAAGTCTCACAAGGGGCTGACCACCTTCATGGTGGTCGGGCTGCTGGTCGGTGCGGGCGCCGCCGGGGCGGCGTGGTTCCGTTCCCGGTCCACCGTGGACCCGTGGGCGGAGCCGTGGGAGCCGACCGACCCGACCGGCAGCACCGGCACCGAGGCGGCCCACGCGCACGCGCACGACGTGCGCGCCAGCGTGACCGACGCTGTCGGCGAGGCGGCCGACGTCGTGGGCGAGGCGGCCGGATCTGCCGTCGCCAAGAGCCGCGAGGCCACCCGTAAGGCCGCCGAGAAGCTCGACGAGGCTCGCGGCGCCGCCGAGGAGGCCGCCAAGAAGGTCACCCGTCGCGCCGCCACCAAGGCGGAGGACGTGGCCGAGAGCACGGAGCAGGCGGCCGACTCGCCCGACGAGCCGGGCGGCACAGCCTGAGATCGCCCGTCCGACGAGGGGCCCTGGTCCGACCGTGACCGGGGCCCCTCGTCGTTCGGAGGGAACCGCGACCCGCGCGGGGCCGCCGGCGTCGGGCAGACCGGCGCTTTGCCCCAGCACGGCCGGACCGTTGCCATGGACAGACGTGGACATGCCTGCGAGGTCCTAGGCGGGTGAGAGTACGGTCTCGCCATGCAGCTGGGGGACCTTCAGGCACGCGTACGCATCGCGCTGACCAACACGATCGCCAACGAGTGGTCGCTCTTCACGCCGTCGAGCGGGACCAGCAACGCCTCGGAACGGACCATCGCGTTCCACCTCGGCTGGAACCTCCGGCCGATGATCGAGAACGCCTGGGACATCGACGCGGAGTACGACCGCTCGGGCATGTCCCTGGAGAAGGCGGTCCGCATCGAGGACGCCGGCTCCGAGGGCCGCCGCATCCCGGACCTGATCGTGCACCGGCGTGGCCGGCTGGGGCCGGAGGAGAACCTGCTCATCCTCGAGCTCACCGCCGACCACGCCACCCGTGGTGCGACGGCCGGTGACTTCAAGCGGGCACAGGCCATCCAGCGCCGATTCGGCTACCGCTACGCGGTGCTGCTCGACCTGCGCCTGGAGCTCGGCGGCCCGGCACCGACGGTGCAGCCGACGTGGCACTGGGCGACCCTCGAGGAGGGGCCGGTCACCATCGACCCCGAGCCGGTGTACGAGCCCGAGGTGCTGGCCGACATCACCGCCCGCGGCGCGGCGTTCCGC
>DAIDJQ010000132.1 GCA_027451305.1 Cellulomonas sp. | reverse complement strand
TCAACGGGACCACCGAGTGGGCGCTGGACTCCGTCGAGCAGGACGAAGCGCTCTGGCTGCCGCGCGAGGACCAGCTCCGCGAGCTGCTCGGCGGCACCTTCCGCAGCCTGGCGCGCACGCTGGACGGCCGCTACGAGGTGCTGGTCGAGCTGACCGGCCGGCCGGAGCAGGTGTTCGGCGCGGACACGGCGGCGGACGCCTACGCGGAGGCGCTGCTCGCGCTCCTCGCTGTGGCGCTCGACCGCAGCTGACCGCTCCCGGTTGCGGCGGCCGACGGCCCGGGGGAGCCATGCAGGGCCGCCACTAGACTCGCCCGCATGTCCACCCTCTCTCGCGACGAGGTCGCGCGCGTGGCGGCGCTGGCGCGGATCGACCTGACCCCCGTCGAGCTCGACCGCCTCGCCGGTGAGCTCGACGTCATCGTCCAGTCGGTCGCCCGGGTCTCCGAGATCGCCACCCCGGACGTCCCTGCCACCAGCCACCCGCTGCCGCTGACCAACGTGTTCCGCGCGGACGAGCCGGTGCCACCGCTGGACCGTGACGAGGTGCTGGCTGGCGCGCCCGCCACCCAGGAGGGCAAGTTCGCGGTCCCGCAGATCCTCGGGGAGGACGCATGAGCGCCGAGCTGACCCGGCTGACCGCCGCCGAGCTGTCGGCGCGCCTGGTCAGCCGTGAGGTGTCGGCGGTCGAGGCGACCACGGCGCACCTGGACCGGATCACCGCGGTGGACGGTCCGGTGCACGCGTTCCTGCACGTCAGCGCCGACGAGGCGCTCGAGACGGCAGCCGACGTGGATGCCCGCCGGGCCGCCGGCGCACCGCTGCACCCGCTCGCGGGCGTGCCGATAGCGGTGAAGGACGTCGTCGTGACCCGCGGCCTGCCGACCACGGCCGGCTCGGCCATCCTGCGCGACTGGGTGCCGCCGTACGACGCGACCCTGGTGCAGAAGATCAAGTCGGCCGGCCTGCCGATCCTCGGCAAGACGAACATGGACGAGTTCGCCATGGGGTCGTCCACCGAGCACTCGGCGTACGGCAACACGCACAACCCGTGGGACCTCGACCGGATCCCCGGGGGTTCGGGCGGCGGCTCCGCCGCGGCCGTGGCGGCCTACGAGGCGCCGCTGGCGATCGGTACGGACACCGGCGGCTCGATCCGCCAGCCCGCGGCCGTCACCGGCACGGTCGGTGTGAAGCCGACGTACGGCAGCGTCTCCCGCTACGGACTCATCGCGCTGGCCTCCAGCCTGGACCAGGCGGGGCCGGTGACCCGCACGGTGCTGGACGCGGCGCTGCTGCACCAGCTCATCGCGGGGCACGACCCCCTCGACTCGACGTCGCTGCCGGACGAGGTCCCGGACTACGTGGCGGCCGCCCGCGCGGGCGCGTCCGGCGACCTGCGCGGCGTCCGGGTCGGTGTGATCCGCGAGCTCCAGGGCGACGGCTACCAGCCGGGTGTCCTGGCTCGGTTCACCGAGTCGCTGGACCTGCTGCGCGAGGCGGGTGCCGAGATCGTCGAGGTGTCCTGCCCGCACTTCCAGTACGCGCTCGCGGCGTACTACCTGATCCTGCCGGCGGAGGCGTCGAGCAACCTGGCCAAGTTCGACGGCATGCGGTTCGGCCTGCGCGTCGAGCCGGACCACGGCCCGGCGACGGCGGAGCGCGTGATGTCCGCCACCCGCGGCGCGGGCTTCGGCGACGAGGTGAAGCGCCGGATCATCCTCGGCACGTACGCGCTGTCGGCCGGCTACTACGACGCGTACTACGGGTCGGCGCAGAAGGTCCGCACGCTTATCCAGCGTGACTTCACCGCGGCGTTCGAGCAGGCCGACGTGCTGGTGTCCCCGACCGCGCCGACCACGGCGTTCCGGCTGGGCGAGAAGCTGGACGACCCGCTGGCGATGTACCTCAACGACGTGGCGACGATCCCGGCGAACCTCGCCGGGGTGCCCGGCATGTCGTTGCCGTCGGGTCTGTCCGACGACGGGCTGCCGGTGGGCTTCCAGGTGCTGGCACCGGCCCGTGAGGACGCGCGGCTGTACCGGGTGGGAGGCGCCCTCGAGGCGCTGCTGGAGCAGAGCTGGGAGGGGCCGTTGCTGTCGCGCGCGCCCGAGCTGGAGGAGGCGCGGTGAGCACGAGCGTTGACCTGGTCGACTACGACGAGGCTGTCTCCCGGTACGACCCGGTGTTCGGGATCGAGGTGCACGTCGAGCTCGGCACGCGCACCAAGATGTTCGACGGTGCCGAGCAGTCGTTCGGCGCCGAGCCCAACACGCAGGTCACCCCGGTCAGCCTGGGCCTGCCGGGGGCGCTGCCGGCGGTGAACGGCACCGCGGTGGAGTACGCGATCCGGATCGGCCTGGCGCTGAACTGCTCGATCGCCGAGAGCTGCCGGTTCGCCCGGAAGAACTACTTCTACCCGGACGTGCCGAAGAACTTCCAGACGTCCCAGTACGACGAGCCGATCGCGTTCGACGGCTGGGTGGACGTGGACCTCGAGGACGGGTCGACCTTCCGGGTGCAGATCGAGCGCGCCCACATGGAGGAGGACGCCGGCAAGAACACCCACGTGGGCGGCGAGGGCGGCCGCATCCACGGTGCGACGTACTCCCTCGTCGACTACAACCGTGCCGGTGTGCCGCTCGTCGAGATCGTGACGCGGCCCATCGAGGGTGCCGGTGCCCGTGCGCCGGAGGTGGCGCGGGCCTATGTGCAGACCTTGCGTGACATGTTCCGCACGCTGGGTGTGTCCGAGGCCCGCATGGAGCGCGGCAACGTCCGTGCCGACGTCAACCTGTCGCTGCGCACCAGCCCGGATGCCCCGCTCGGCACCCGGACGGAGACGAAGAACGTCAACTCGTTCCGCGCCGTCGAGCGGGCCGTGCGCTACGAGGTCACCCGCCAGGCGGCGGTCCTCGACGCGGGCGACGTGGTGATCCAGGAAACCCGCCACTGGCACGAGGACACCGGCATCACCACGCCGGGCCGCGTGAAGTCGGACGCGGAGGACTACCGCTACTTCCCCGAGCCGGACCTGGTGCCGATCGCGCCCGACCGGGCGTGGGTGGAGGAGATCCGGGCAGCACTGCCGGAGCTGCCGACGGCTCGCCGCCGCCGGCTGCAGGGGGAGTGGGGCTATGCGGACGCGGAGATGCGCGACGTGGTGAACGCGGGAGCGGTGGACCTCATCGAGGCGACCGTCACCGCCGGCGCGTCGCCGGCCGCGGCGCGGAAGTGGTGGATGGGCGAGCTGGCGCGCACCGCCAAGCAGCAGGACGTGGAGCTGGCGGACCTGCCGATCACGCCGGCTCAGATCGGTGCCCTGCAGCAGCTGGTGGACGCCGGGCGGATCAACGACAAGCTGGCCCGGCAGGTGCTCGAGGGCGTGCTGGCCGGGGAAGGTGACCCGGAGGTCGTCCTCGTCGCTCGCGGCCTGGAGGTCGTGTCCGACGACGGCCCGCTGCTCGAGGCGATCGACCAGGCGCTGGCCGCCCAGCCCGACGTCGCCGAGAAGATCCGGGGCGGCAACCTCGGCCCGGTCGGCGCGATCATCGGAGCCGTGATGAAGGCCACCCGTGGCCAGGCCGACGCCGGCCGCGTGCGCCAGCTGGTGCTGGAGCGCGTGCAGGGCTGAACGGCGCGGACGTGCGGCCGGTCGAGGCGGCCGGTCGCACGTCGGCAACATCCGGGTCACATGCCGTCCCTAGGATCCCCACGATCCGGCAGGACGGCGGCGACGAGAGGTGTGGCGCACGATGAAGGCACCGACCCTGCAGGGCGAGATGATCGTGCTCCGACCCCTGGAGGCGCGCGACGCGGATGCGGTCTACGAGCTGCTGGCGGACCCGGAGGGACGGCGGCTGGTCGGCAGCACGCGGGAGTACACGCGGGCGCAGATCCCGGAGGCGATCGCCCGTGCCGCGGGGGCCGGCGACCGCATCGTGCTGGCGGTCACCGCCAACGGCTCGGACGACTACCTGGGTCAGATCGCCCTCGAGTCGATCGACCCAGTGGTGCGCTGCGCCGGCGTGACCCTGCAGATGCGCCCTGCCTACCGTGGGCGCGGGTACGGCACCGAGGCGATCGAGCTCGTGCTCGGCTTCGCGTTCGACGGGCTCGGCCTGCACCGGATCGGCCTGCAGGTGCTGGCGATCAACGCCCGGGCGACGTCGCTGTACGAGAACCTCGGGTTCCGGGTCGAGGGACGCCTTCGTGATGCCTACCGGGACGGCGGCGGCTGGTGCGACGGCATCGTCATGGGCCTGCTGGAGGACGAGTACCGAGCCGGGCAACCGGCGTAGAG
>DAIDJQ010000131.1 GCA_027451305.1 Cellulomonas sp. | reverse complement strand
GGACCTGTCGCGGCGCTGTCGCCGACCGGTGAGCTCGTGGCCCTGGTCGAGACGCGTGGCGGCCGGGCGGTCCCCGTGCTGGTGTTCACCCCCGCCTGACGCGGGGGTGCTGACGACTGCGGTCCAGGTGGCATGCTTGGGCACCGGTGCCGGCGGGTGCCCACCGGAGACGACGAGGCGAGCAGGAGCGTGCGTGCAGGTCTGGACCGAACTGAGCCAGGTGCCGACGGACTTCGGCGCCAGCGTGGTCACGATCGGCAACTTCGACGGCGTGCACCGCGGGCACGCCGGCGTGCTGCAGCGGCTCGCGTCGGACGCGCGCGCCGCCGGCCTGCGCTCGGTCGCCGTGACGTTCACCCCGCACCCGTCCCAGGTGCACCGGCCCGACTCCGCCCCGCCCCTGCTCACCGGTGACGCAGACCGGCTGGAGCTGCTCGAGCAGACCGGCCTGGACGGCGTGCTGCTCGTCACCTACACCCTCGACTTCGCACGGCAGACGCCGGAGGAGTTCGTCCGGCGCTACCTCGTGGAGGGGTTGCACGCCCGCACCGTCGTGGTCGGCCGGGACGTGCGGTTCGGTCGGGACAACGGCGGCGACCTGCGCGCGATGACCGAGCTCGGCCGGCGTCACGGCTTCGACGTCGAGGTGGTCGAGGACGAGACGGCGGACCCGACGGTGGGAGACGGCCACACGGCCGACCCCCTGCGCCGGCGCTGGTCCTCCACGTGGGTGCGTGAGCTCCTCGCGGAGGGCGACGTGCGCCAGGCCGCCCGGGTGCTCGGACGCCCGCACCGCGTGCGCGGGATCGTGGTGCACGGTGACGCCCGCGGTCGTGACCTGGGGTTCCCGACCGCCAACCTCGCGCCGGACTCGACCGGTATGGTGCCCGCGGACGGCGTGTACGCGGGCTGGTTCCGCCGCCTGGTCCGGGCCGACGGCAGCCCGGTGACGCCCGACGACCCCGACCGTGTGCTTCCCGCAGCGGTCTCGATCGGCACGAACCCGACCTTCGACGGGCTGGCCCGCCGGGTCGAGGCGTACGTCCTCGACCGGACCGACCTGGACCTGTACGGCGAGGAGGTCGCCGTGGAGCTCGTCGAGCGGCTGCGACCCACGCTCCGGTTCGACGGGGTGGACGCGCTGCAGCGGCGGATGCGGCAGGACGTGGTCGAGGTCCGCCAGGTGCTCGCGGGTGCCGCCGGTGGCGGCTCCGAGCCGTCGGCCGCGGGTCCGGCGTCCTGACCTCGGCGCCGACGTGCGGGCCGCTCGGGCCCGGTGACGGTGGACGCCCTGGTAGACTGCACGCGCCGTCAGAACGGCCGCGGACACACAGAGCCCGGGTGGACAAGCCCCGGAGCACCGCGCAACGAGACACCAGGAGAACCGTTGGCCCTCGACACTGCCACCAAGCAGTCGATCATGACCGAGTACGCGACCCACGAGGGTGACACCGGTTCGCCGGAGGTCCAGATCGCGGTCCTCACGCAGCGGATCAAGGACCTCACCGAGCACCTCAAGGAGCACAAGCACGACCACCACTCGCGTCGTGGTCTGCTCCTGCTCGTCGGGCGCCGTCGTCGGCTGCTCGGCTACCTGCAGAAGATCGACATCGAGCGCTACCGCAGCCTGATCGAGCGGCTCGGCCTGCGCCGTTGACCCACCGGACCAGCCCGGACCCCGCAACGGGTCCGGGCTGGTCCCGCGTCGGGCCGTGAAGGTCCTGACGCACGCACCACGTCACACCACACCGCCGCGCCGGTCCCACGTCCGGTCCTCGGTAGTGGCCCCCGGACCGCCGCACGGCGCACCGAGGGCCTCGATCGAAGACCGCCGCGGACCCACCGGCGCACTTCGAGAACAAGGAGGGCACCCGTGGAGGGTCCCGAGATCCAGTTCGCCGAGGCCGTCATCGACAACGGCAAGTTCGGCAAGCGCACCGTCCGCTTCGAGACCGGCCGGCTGGCCAAGCAGGCCGCCGGCTCGGCCGTCGCCTACCTGGACGACCAGACGATGCTGCTGTCGGCCACCACGGCCGGCAAGCACCCCAAGGACCAGTTCGACTTCTTCCCGCTGACGGTCGACGTCGAGGAGCGGCAGTATGCCGCCGGCAAGATCCCCGGCTCGTTCTTCCGCCGCGAGGGTCGTCCCTCGACCGAGGCGATCCTCGCCTGCCGGCTGATCGACCGCCCGCTGCGCCCGCTGTTCGTCAAGGGCCTGCGCAACGAGGTCCAGGTCGTCGTCACGGTGATGGCGCTGCACCCGGACGACGCCTACGACGTCCTGGCGATCAACGCGGCGTCCATCTCCACCCAGCTGTCCGGCCTGCCGTTCTCCGGCCCGGTCGCAGCGACCCGCATCGCGCTGATCGACGGCCAGTGGGTCGCGTTCCCGAAGTACACCGAGCGCGAGCGCGCCACCTTCGACATGGTGGTGGCAGGCCGCATCGTCGGTGACGACGTCGCGATCGCGATGATCGAGGCCGAGGCGCCCGAGGGCACCTGGAACCTGGTGCACGGCGGCGGCGGCACGGTGCCGACCGAGGACGTCGTGGCCGCCGGCCTCGAGGCCTCCAAGCCGTTCCTGCGGTCCCTCTGCCTGGCCCAGGCCGACCTGGCGGCTCGCGCCGCCAAGGAGACCCAGGTCTTCCCGGTGTTCCCCGAGTACGAGCCGGACGCCTACGCGGCGGTCGAGGCCGCGACCTCCGCCCGCCTCGGCGAGGCGCTGTCCGTCGCCGACAAGCAGACGCGCGAGAACCGTCTCGACGAGATCAAGGCCGAGGTCCAGGGCGAGCTCGCCGAGGCGTTCGCCGGTCGCGAGAAGGAGATCTCCGCCGCGTACCGCTCCGTGCAGAAGAAGCTGATCCGTCAGCGCATCCTCACCGACGGCTTCCGCATCGACGGTCGCGGCCTGCGGGACATCCGCACGCTGTCCGCCGAGGTCGAGGTGCTGCCCCGCGTGCACGGGTCGGCGCTGTTCGAGCGCGGCGAGACGCAGATCCTGGGCGTCACCACGCTGAACATGCTCCGCATGGAGCAGCAGCTGGACACGCTGTCCCCGGAGACGCGCAAGCGCTACATGCACCACTACAACTTCCCGCCGTTCTCCACCGGTGAGACGGGCCGTGTCGGCTCGCCGAAGCGGCGCGAGATCGGCCACGGCGCGCTGGCGGAGCGGGCGCTCGTCCCGGTCCTGCCGTCGCGTGAGGAGTTCCCGTACGCGATCCGTCAGGTGTCCGAGGCGCTCGGTTCCAACGGCTCGACGTCGATGGGCTCCGTGTGCGCCTCGACGCTGTCCCTGCTGAACGCTGGTGTGCCGCTGCGCGCGCCCGTCGCCGGCATCGCCATGGGCCTGGTGTCCGACACCGTCGACGGGCAGACGCGGTACGCCGCGCTGACCGACATCCTCGGTGCCGAGGACGCCTTCGGTGACATGGACTTCAAGGTGGCCGGCACGCGGGAGTTCGTCACCGCGATCCAGCTGGACACCAAGCTCGACGGCATCCCGGCGAGCGTCCTGGCCGGGGCGCTGACCCAGGCCAAGGAAGCCCGTCTGGCGATCCTCGACGTGATCTCCGAGGCGATCGACACGCCCGACGAGATGAGCCCGTTCGCGCCGCGCGTCATCACGGTGAAGGTCCCGGTCGACAAGATCGGCGAGGTCATCGGCCCGAAGGGCAAGATGATCAACCAGATCCAGGAGGAGACCGGCGCCGACATCTCCATCGAGGACGACGGCACGGTCTACATCGGCGCCACCGACGGTCCGTCGGCGGAGGCCGCGCGGGCGGCGATCAACGCGATCGCGAACCCGCACATGCCCGAGGTGGGCGAGCGGTTCGTCGGCACGGTCGTCAAGACGACCACGTTCGGCGCCTTCGTCTCCCTCTCGCCGGGCAAGGATGGCCTGCTGCACATCTCGCAGATCCGCAAGCTGGTGGGTGGCAAGCGCGTCGAGAACGTCGAGGACGTCCTCGCCGTGGGCCAGAAGGTCCAGGTGGAGATCGGCGAGATCGACCCGCGCGGCAAGCTGTCGCTGCACGCGGTCGTGGACGAGGAGGCCGCCGGCGAGGCCGGCGCACCGGCCGCCGAGTCGGGCACCGAGGCCGCGGACGCGGCTCCCGCGAACGCCTGACGTGCCGCTGGACCTCCCGCTCGTCGCCCCTGGTCAGCCAGGGGCGGAGCAGTCCGCCGGGCAGGACGGCGACGCACTCGTGCGTCGTTCCGTCCTGCCCGGCGGGGTCCGCGTGCTGACCGAGCACATGCCCGGTCTGCGCTCGGCGACCGTCGGCGCCTGGGTGGGCGTCGGCTCGCGCGACGAGACGCGCGGGCACTTCGGCTCGACGCACTTCCTCGAGCACCTGCTGTTCAAGGGCACCGCGCGGCGCACCGCGATGGACATCGCCGAGGCGTTCGACGCCGTCGGTGGCGAGGCCAACGCCGCCACGGGCAAGGAGCACACCTCCTACTACGCCCGGGTGCTGGACGACGACCTGCCGATGGCGGTCGACGTCATCGCCGACATGGTCACCTCGGCCCGTCTGGACACCGACGAGCTGGAGACCGAGCGCGGGGTGATCCTCGAAGAGCTCGCGATGAACGACGACGACCCGAGCGACGTGGTGCACGAGCAGTTCGCCACAGCCGTGTTCGGGTCGCACGCCCTGGGCCGGCCCATCGGCGGCACGCCGCAGACGATCCGGGACGTCCCACGCGACGCCGTGTGGGAGCACTACCGGGAGCACTACCGCCCCGCCACCCTCGTCGTGACCGCCGCCGGCGGCGTGGACCACGAGGCGCTGTGCGCCCAGGTGCTCGCCGCGCTCCGCACGGGCGGCTGGGCGCTCGACCCGGACGCGTCCCCGGTCGGCCGCCGGGCCGGCGGGTCGACGCCGCTGACCGCGGGCCTGGGCGGTGTGCCGGCCGACGGTGCACAGCTCACCGTCCGCCGGCCCACCGAGCAGGCGAACGTGATCGTCGGCGGCCTGTGCCTGACCGCCACGGACGAGCGCCGCTTCGCCCTCACGGTGCTCAACGCGGTGCTCGGCGGCGGGATGTCCTCCCGGCTGTTCCAGGAGATCCGCGAGAAGCGGGGCCTGGCGTACTCCACCTACTCCTTCTCGTCCGGGCATGCCGAGGCCGGACTGTTCGGTCTGTACGCCGGGTGCACGCCGGCCAAGGTCGACGAGGTGACGTCTCTGCTGGTGCTCGAGCTGGAGAAGCTGGCGCAGGAGCCGATCACGGCGGCTGAGCTGCAGCGGTCCATCGGGCAGGTGTCCGGCGGCCTTGTGCTCGGCATGGAGGACACCGGCTCGCGGATGAGCCGGCTCGGCCGTGCGGAGCTGGTGCACGGCGAGCTGCTGAGCACCGACGAGTCGCTGGAGCGGATCCGGGCCGTCACCGCCTCCGACGTCCAGTCGCTGGCCGTCCTGCTGGCCGCGCAGCCGCGCAGCGTCGTCCGGGTCGGCCCGTTCGGGGACTGATCCGGCGAGCAGCCGCCGTCGCGGCGTCGCTGCATGACAATGGCGGCATGGCCGTCACAGGGGTCGAGTACCGGCGCATCGAGGTTCCGGCCGGCCTGCGGGGAGTCGTCGAGCACGTCTGGGTGTCCCGGCAGGCAGGTGGGCCGTCGGACACCGAGGTGCTGCTGCCGGACGGCCGCGGCGTGGTGCTGCTGACGGCCGGTGCTCCGGGCGCCTTGATCGACCCGCTCACGGGCGGCCGCACGCCCGACACCTCGGCGCTGCGCGGCCCCTGGACCCACGCACTGCTCCGCCAGCAGCCCGAGGCCGGTGTCCGGCTCGGAGTGCAGCTGCACCCGTTGGCGCCGGCACGGCTGCGTGCGGGGCGTCCGGCGGCCGACGTGAGCGTCCCGCTCGACGAGCTGCTGGCCGCGACGGCAGCCCAGGCGGGCGCGGCCCTGGCTGCGGGCGACGACGAGACCGCCGCCGGGCTGCTGCTCGGGGGGTTGCGCGGCCTGCCGGTGGAGCGCTCGGCGGACCTCGACCGGATGGACGACGTCGTGGCGATGATCGACGAGCGACGCGGTCTCGTCCGCGCGGTCGACCTCGCCAGCTACGCGGGGGTGCAGCTCGCCGAGCTGCACCGGTGGTGCGTCGCGCTGCTCGGCATGTCGCCGTCCGCCTACCTCTCCGCTGTGCGGTTCGCGGCGTTCGTTCGCGAGCACGTGGGGCCGGGGCCCGTCCGCGTCGGGGCCGCGGTGGCGGCGCTGCGCTGGTTCCAGGACCCGGCGTACCCACCTCGCGAGGTCCAGCGGTTCACCGGGCTCGCACCGGCCGACCTGCGCCGCCTCGTCGAGAGCCTTGAGCGGCTCGGCACCTGACGGCCGTGTGCTGATCGTCCTCAGCGCCTGGCCGGCACCGCCCTCTCGTGGGTGCGGCCGCCTCGAAGGTGCGCGGAGCGTCGGCAGTAAGGTGGCTCCCCGTGACGGACGAGATCCGGGTGGCCGTGCTCGGTGCCGCAGGGCGCATGGGCTCCACGGTGGTGCGGGCGGTCGACGAGGCGCCGGACCTGACGCTGGCGGCGACGGTGGACGCCGAGGGGGACCTGACCGCCGTGTCGGACGCCGGCGCCCACGTGGCGGTCGACTTCACGGTCCCGGCCGTGACGGAGCAGAACGTGCACGCCCTGATCGACCGTGGGGTGCACGCGGTGGTCGGCACCACCGGCTGGACGGACGAGGCGCTGAGCCGGGTGCGTGACCACCTGACGACGGCTCCAGGCGTCGGCGTGCTCGTCGTCCCCAACTTCGCTCTGGGTGCGGTGCTGGCCGAGTCCTTCGCAGCACAGGCGGCCCGGTGGTTCGAGTCGGTCGAGGTCGTCGAGCTGCACCACCCGGACAAGGTCGACGCGCCGTCGGGGACCGCGCGCGCCACGGCGCGCGCCATCGCCGCGGCCCGGACCGCGGCGGGACGTGGTCCCGTCCCGGACGCGACCGCCCAGTCGCTGGAGGGTGCTCGCGGTGCCGACGTGGACGGGATCCGCGTGCACGCCGTGCGCCTGCGCGGGCTGACCGCTCACCAGGAGGTGCTGCTGGGCAACCCGGGGGAGCAGCTGACGATCCGGCACGACTCCTTCGACCGGATCAGCTTCATGCCGGGTGTGCTGCTCGGCGTGCGCCGCGTCGGCGGGCTGCCGGGCCTGACCGTGGGCCTCGGACCGCTCCTCGGCCTGGGCGCGGCGTGACCGCACCGGAGCACCGTCCGCCGGCCAGGCGCCGGTACACCGGCCTGGCCGGCGCCGTCCTCGTCACCGCACTGCTGGCGCTGTGGGTGTGGCTGGTGGCGGTGCGTTCCGTCCAGCTGATCGGCACGGGACGCGCCGTCGGCGTCGCTCTCGGTGTCGCGTTCCTGGTTCTCCCTCTCCTGGTGGTCGGCCTGGTCGCGCGCGAGTGGCTGCTCGCGGTCGACGTGCAGAAGATGGCCGACGAGCTCGACCGGACCGGTGAGCTGCCGGTGGACGACCTGCCGCGGTCGCCCGGCGGGCGGGTGGACCGGGCCGTGGCCCGCGAGCGGTTCGACCCGGCGCGGCGGGCCGCCGAGGAGGCGCCGGACGACTGGCGGTCCTGGTACCGGCTCGCCTTCGCCTACGACGCGGCCGGCGACCGCCGTCGCGCACGCTCGTCGCTGCGGACGGCGAGCAGGCTGCACCGCGGGCGGGCGGCCTCGGGCTCGACGACCTCGTCGTCGGACGCCTGAACCGCGCGCTCCGGCTGCTCGGCGATCTCTAGATCGAGGCGAACCAGCGGCGCTCGCGCACCACGAACGTCTCGCCGCCGGGCCCCTGGCCCGAGCTGAGGTCGCGCACCGCACCGTCGGGGCCCATCCCCGCTCCGGCGAGGAAGCGGTCCCGCGCCTCGTCGCCGTCGATCACCCAGGTCTGCACCTGGTCGGCGCCGTCGCCCCGCAGCATGTCCACGGCCGCCGCGAGCAGGCGTGAGCCGTGGCCGGCGCGCTGCTCGGGAGGGTCCACCTCGAGTGCGAGGATCACGCCGCCCGGCGCCGCGAACGGCTCGTCCTCGGGCGGCGGCACGGGCGCGACCGCGGCGAAGCCCACGACGCGCGGTCCTGCGCACGCGACGAGGACGCGGTACCCGGGCGCGGGCGGCCTACGGACCGCGTCCGACCAGCGCTGGGCGAACGTCGCCTCGTCGAAGGTGCTCAGCACGTCCTCGCCCAGCGTCTCGGCGTGCGCGACCCGCCAGGCGGCGAGCTGGATCCGGGCGACCTCCCGTTCGTCGCCCGCGACGGCCGGTCGCACGGAGAGGTCGGCGTGGGCACCGGCCACGTGGCCGCCGTTCACAGCGCCACGTACATCGTGTCGAGGTACTCCTCGAGGCCGGCCTCGCCGCCCTCACGGCCGAGCCCGGAGTGCTTGACCCCGCCGAACGGCGCCGAGGCGTCCGAGACCATGCCGCGGTTCACGCCGAGCATCCCGGAGTCGATGCTCTCCGTCAGCCGCATCACCCGCCCGACGTCACGGGTGTACGCGTACGCGACCAGGCCGAACGGCGTCGCGTTGGCCAGGTCGACGCCCTCCTGCTCGGAGCCGAACCGCAGCACGGGCGCGACCGGCCCGAACACCTCCTCGGACAGCACGCGCATGCCGGGGTCCACCGCGTCCAGCACGGTCGGCAGGTAGAACCAGCCGGGGCCGTCGGGCCGCTCGCCGCCGATCCGCACGCGTGCACCGGCGTCGTCCGCCTGCTGCACCACCTCGGCCACCCGCTCGACGGCCCTCTGCTCGATGAGCGGACCGACGGTGGTCCCGGGGCGCGACCCCGGGCCGACGACGAGCCGCCCGAACGCCTCCGTCAGCCGGGACGTGAACTCCTCGGCCACCCCGTCCTGCACCAGGAACCGGTTGGCCGCCACGCAGGTCTGCCCCGAGTTGCGCATCTTGGCCGCCACGGCCCCCTCGACGGCGGCGTCGAGGTCGGCGTCGTCGAACACGAGGAACGGGGCGTTGCCGCCGAGCTCCATCGAGGTGCGCAGGATGCCGTCGGCCGCCTGGCGCAGCAGCGCGGCGCCGACCTCCGTCGATCCGGTGAACGAGAGCTTGCGCAGCCGGGGGTCGGCCAGCATTGGCGCGGAGACTCGCGACGCGGACGACGACGGCACCACGTTGACGACTCCGGTCGGCAGGCCGCGCGCGGCGAGCTCGCTCCGGACGATCTCCGCGACCAGCGCCGTGGTGAGCGGCGTCAGCTGGGCCGGCTTGACCACCACGGTGCACCCGGCGGCCAGCGCCGGCGCGAGCTTTCGGGCGATCATCGCGATGGGGAAGTTCCACGGCGTGATCAGCAGCGCCGGGCCGACCGGCTTGCGGAGCACCAGCTGGTGGTGGGTGCCGGCGGGTGCGCGCCGGGTCAGCCCGTCGAACCGGACGGCCTGCTCGGCGAACCACCGGACGTAGTCGGCGGCATAGGCCACCTCGGCACGGGACTCCGTCAGCGGCTTGCCACCCTCGGCGGTCACCACCGCGGCGATCTCGTCGGTGCGGGCTGTGATCGCCTCGAACACGGCCCGCAGCAGCTCGCTGCGGGTGCGGGGGGCGACGGTGCGCCACTCGTCGAAGGACCCGTGCGCGGCGTCCAGCGCGTCCAGCGCGTCCTGCTCGCCGGCGTCCGCGACCTGGGTCAGCACCTCGGTGGTCGCAGGGTCGTGCACGGGGAAGGCGCGGCCCGAGCGGGCCGGTCGCCACTCACCGCCGATCAGCAGCCCCGTCGGCAGCCCCAGGGGCAGGGGGGCGGCGAGAGCGGGGGACGACGAGACGGTCATGGCCCCAGTCTCGTCGTGCGAGCCCACGATGTCCCGCCGCGTCCGCGACCTACCATGACCGCCATGAGCACCCCCGCCGACGTGCCCGTGCCCACGCCGTACGAGGACCTGCTGCGGCGCGTGCTGGAGACCGGCACCCCGAAGTCCGACCGCACCGGAACCGGGACGCGGAGCCTGTTCGGTGCCCAGCTGCGGTTCGACCTGTCCCAGGGCTTCCCCCTGGTGACGACGAAGCGGGTGCACCTGCGGTCGGTGGTCTACGAGCTGCTGTGGTTCCTGCGCGGGGACTCCAACGTCCGCTGGCTGCAGGAGCACGGCGTGTCCATCTGGGACGAGTGGGCGGCTCCCGACGGGGAGCTGGGCCCGGTGTACGGCGTGCAGTGGCGGTCCTGGCCGACGCCCGACGGCGGGCACGTGGACCAGCTGGCTGCAGTGCTCGAAGGGCTGCGACGGGACCCCGACTCTCGCCGGCACATCGTCTCGGCATGGAACGTCGCGCAGATCCCGCAGATGGCGCTCGCGCCGTGCCACACCCTCTTCCAGTTCTACGTGGCCGACGGTCGGCTGTCGTGCCAGCTGTACCAGCGCTCGGCGGACATGTTCCTCGGGGTGCCGTTCAACATCGCCTCGTACGCCCTGCTCACCCACATGGTGGCGCAGCAGGTGGACCTGGAGGTCGGCGACTTCGTCTGGACCGGCGGCGACTGCCACGTCTACGACAACCACGTCGACCAGGTGCGCGAGCAGCTGTCCCGCACGGCGTTCCCCGCTCCGACCCTCAGGCTGCACCGGGCGCCCTCGCTGTTCGACTACGCCTACGAGGACGTCGAGGTGCTCGGCTACCAGCACCACCCGGCGATCAAGGCCCCGGTGGCGGTGTGAGGCTGGCGCTCGTCTGGGCTCAGACGCCCGACGGTGTCATCGGTCGGGACGGCACGCTGCCGTGGCACCTGCCCGAGGACCTCGCCCGGTTCCGCCGGCTGACCTCGGGGCACCCGGTGGTGATGGGCCGCCGCACGTGGGAGTCGCTGCCGGCGTCGATGCGACCGCTGCCGATGCGGCGCAACCTCGTGCTGTCCCGTGACCCCGCGTTCCGGGCGGACGGCGCCGAGGTGCTGGCCTCCCTGGACGCGGCGCTGGCGCTGGTGGCGGACGAGGACGAGGTCTGGGTGATCGGGGGTGCGGCACTGTTCGACGAGTCGATCGGCCGCGCGGACAGGCTCGAGGTGACGGACGTCGAGCTCGACGTGCCGGGGGACACCCACGCACCACCCGTCGACCCCGGACGATGGCTCCCGACGGTGCCGCAGGACGGCGGCCCGGACTGGTCGGTGTCCCGCACGGGCACCCGCTACCGGTTCCGCTCGTACCGGCGCGCGTGAGGCGGACGATCCGGGGGCTGCGCGGCACCGGGGCGGTACCGTGACCCCATGCCCGCCGTGACCTCGTCCACCCGTCCGTTCGGGTCCGTGCTCACCGCGATGGTCACCCCGATGACGCCCGACGGCGCCGTGGACGTGGCCGCTGCCGTGGCGCTGGCGCAGCACCTGGTGCTGGCCGGCAACGACGGGCTGGTGCTCAATGGCACCACGGGCGAGGCGCCCACCACGCACGCGCCGGAGAAGGCCGAGCTGGTGTCCGCCGTCGTGGAGGCCGTGGGAGACCGGGCCTTCGTCGTCGCGGGGGCCGGTTCCAACGACACGGCGCACGCCGTCCGCATGGCCGAGCAGGCCGCAGAGGCCGGCGCGCACGGGCTGCTGGTCGTCAGCCCGTACTACTCGCGGCCCTCGCAGGGGGGCCTGGCCACCCACATCGAGGCGGTGGCGGACGCCACCGACCTGCCGGTGATGGTCTACGACATCCCCGGCCGTGCCGGCGTGCGCATCGCGCCGGCCACCCTCGACAGGCTCGCCGAGCACCCGCGGGTCGTCGCAGTCAAGGACGCCACGGGCGACACCTACGGCGCCGCGAAGGCCATCGAGCGCACCGGTCTCGCGTGGTACTCCGGTGACGACTCGGCGTTCCTGGCGCTGCTCGCGCTCGGCGCGGTCGGCATCGTGTCCGTCGTCGGGCACGTCGCGACCCCCGGGCTCGCGACCGTCGCCCGCAGCTGGGTGTCCGGCGACCACGCCGGTGCGCTCGCCGCGTTCCGCCAGATCATGCCCGCCGTCGACGCCCTCAACGGCGCCGGCATGCAAGCCCCCACCGCCAAGGCAGCACTTCAGCTGCTCGGCCTGCTGACCAGCCGGGCCACCCGGCTGCCGATCGTCCCGCTGACGGACGCGGAGGTCGACGTGCTGCGCACGGACCTGACCAGGGCAGGCCTGCTCGACCTCGTCGCCGGCTGACCCGGCGCACCACCGACAGGAGCCACGTGAGCCACCCGCATCCCGAACTGACCCTGCCCCCGCCGCTCGCACCCGGTGCGCTACGCATCGTGCCGCTCGGCGGGCTCGGTGAGGTGGGTCGCAACATGTCCGTGCTCGAGTTCGACGGGCGGTTGCTCGTCATCGACTGCGGCGTGCTGTTCCCCGAGGACAACCAGCCCGGCGTCGACCTGATCCTCCCGGACTTCGACTACATCCGGGACCGCCTCGACGACATCGAGGCGATCGTGCTGACACACGGTCACGAGGACCACATCGGTGCCGTGCCCTACCTGCTCCGGCTGCGGCGGGACATCCCGCTGGTCGGATCGCAGCTGACGCTCGCCTTCGTCGAGGCGAAGCTCAAGGAGCACCGCATCACGCCGGTGACCCTCCTGGTGCAGGAGGGTCAGACGGAGCAGCTCGGCGCGTTCGAGTGCGAGTTCGTGGCCGTGAACCACTCGATCCCGGATGCACTGGCCGTCGCCGTGCGCACGCCGGCCGGCACCGTGCTGAACACCGGCGACTTCAAGATGGACCAGCTGCCGCTGGACGGCCGGATCACCGACCTGCGGGCGTTCGCCCGGCTCGGCGAGCAGGGCGTCGACCTCTTCATGGTGGACTCCACCAACGCCGAGGTGCCCGGTTTCGTCACCGGTGAGCGCGAGATCGGCCCGGTGCTCGACCGCGTGTTCGCCGAGTCGACCCGCCGGATCATCGTCGCGTCCTTCGCCTCGCACGTGCACCGTGTGCAGCAGGTGCTGGACGCGGCGGCGATGCACGAGCGCAGGGTGGCCCTCGTCGGCCGGTCGATGGTCCGCAACATGACCATCGCGGCGGAGCTCGGCTACCTGCACGTCCCCGAGGGCGTGCTGGTCGACCAGAAGCAGGTGGACGACCTCCCGGACGACGAGATCGTCTTCATGTGCACCGGATCCCAGGGTGAGCCGATGGCGGCCCTGTCCCGCATCGCCAACGGCGACCACCGCATCAGCGTGGGCCCCGGCGACACGGTGATCCTCGCCTCGAGCCTGATCCCGGGGAACGAGAACGCGGTGTTCCGCGTGATCAACGGCCTGACCAGGCTCGGCGCGCGCGTGGTGCACTCCGGCAACGCGAAGGTCCACGTGTCCGGGCACGCCTCCGCGGGCGAGCTGGTCTACGTCTACAACGTCCTGCGGCCCCGCAACGTGATGCCGATCCACGGCGAGGTGCGCCACCTGGTGGCGAACGGCGCGCTCGCCGTCCGCACGGGTGTGCCGGCGGATCGCGTCGTGCTGGCCGAGGACGGGGTGGTGGTCGACCTGATCGACGGTCGCGCCTCCGTGGCGGGTGCGGTGCCGTGCGGCTACGTCTACGTGGACGGGTCCAGCGTCGGCGGCATCACCGAGGCGGAGCTGAAGGACCGGCGGATCCTCGGCGACGAGGGCTTCGTCTCGATCTTCGCGGTCGTCAGCTCGGCGGACGGGAAGGTCCTGGCGGGACCCCAGATCCACGCCCGCGGCGTCGCGGAGCAGGACTCGGTGTTCGACGCGGTGCTGCCCGAGCTGTCGGCGGCGCTCGAGGAGGCCGCGCGCTCCAGCTCGGTGGACACCTACCAGCTGCAGCAGGTGGTGCGCAGGGTGGTGGGTCGGTTCGTCGCGAGCAGGCTGCGACGCCGACCGATGATCATCCCGGTGGTCGTGGAGGCCTGAGCCCGGCCGCTGACCGTCCACGCCGCAGGGCGAGGTGGACGGTCAGCCCGGGGCGGCCTGGCCCGCCACCGCGGCGGCCGGGGCCGCCGCGGGCTGACCGTCATCGGCTGCCTCGTCCGCGAGGTCGCCGTCGGTGGTCACGGCAGGTGCTGTGCGCGCGGGCACAGCCGGGTCCACCGGGGTGCCCGGACCGAGGAGTGCGCTCGACGGTCGCACGACGTGGAGCACGGCGAGCCCGCCGAGAGTCAGCAGCAGGCCGACGGTGCCCGCGGCGAGGAAGCCGGCCTGCGGGCCGAGACGGTCGATCACCAGCCCGCCCAGCGGAGCGCCCAGCGCGGCGCCGACGGTGTTGGCGGTCCCGCTCCAGCCCATCACCTCACCTCGGCGGTCCTCCGGCACCGACCTCACCAGGGACGCGTTGATCGCCGAGAGGCTCGCCGCGCAGGGCAGACCGGCGACGACGAGGGCGGTCGCCAGCTGCGCCTGCGACGTGGCGAGCGCTGCCGGGAGCGTGAACGCGCCGAGCAGCGCCACGAGCACCAGAGGGTGCACCTCGCGCCGGCCGGAACCGTAGGCGAGGCCGCCGACGACCGACCCCAGGCACCACAGCGCGATCATCCAGCCGACCGACCCCTGGTGACCGGAGCCGCGCAGCGCCGCCACGATCGACACGTCGGTGCCGTTCAGGATCAGGGCTGCTGCGGCACCCGCCGCGAGCACGACGAGCACACCGGGCGTCGTCAGCAGATCGCGGGCGCGTCCCCGCGGGGCGCTCACGTCGCCCCGTGAAGCCGCCTCGACCTCCGGGTCGGCGTCGGCCGTCCAGCGGCTCGTCGTCGGCGGGTCGAACCACATGAGCAGCAGGCCCGCGGCAACCGTCGACACCCCGACCACCGTGAGCGCCACCGTGCTCGAGGCCCTGGTGGCCAGCAGCACCCCGACGGCCGGGGCCAGCATGAACGTCAGCTCGGTGGCGACCGAGTCCAGCGCGAACGCGGTCCGTTGCTGGGCCGGCGGCACGAGCGCGGCCAGCGACTGGCGCACCACCGAGAACACCGGCACGAGGAACAGTCCTGCCACGAAGACGGCCGCGAGGAGTGCGGCGTAGCCCAGCCGCGGTGCCACGACCCAGACCGCCGACTCGACCAGGACGGACGGCAGGAGCGCCCTGCGCAGGCCGAGCCTGTCCACCCGACGGCCGCGCCAGGGCGCCCCGATCGCCATGCCGACGGTCATCGCGCCCGCCACGAGACCGGCACGCCCGTAACCGAGATGCAGCCTGCCGACGACGTGCAGCGTCAGGACGACACCGGTCATCGCGTGCGGGATCCGTGCCACCAGCGCGACGAGGACCAGCGGAGTGACACCCGGAAGGCGCAGCAGCCGTCGGTAGGGGCGCAGAGGCATGGTCGAGACACTCTCACCGGCCACCGACGCGTCACAAAGGCTTTCGACGCAGCTGGCGGTCCGGGTGCGTCGCGCCCAGGGCTCCGTCAGGCGCCGCCCGCGGCGCCTGGGCCTGTCGCGGTCAGGGCGCCGCGCCGTCCGCTGCGGTCACCGCGAGGGCGGGCTCTGCCGTCACCGCGTTGCGGCGCGAGGCCGCCGCCGAGCCCGCGAGGATCAGTGCGGTGGCGAGCAGCACCACCGCCGAGATCGGCTCGCGCAGCACCAGCGCGCCCAGGGTCACCGCGACGACGGGGTTCAGGTACGCCACGAGCGTCGACCGTGCGGCACCCACCTCGGCGATTAGCCGGAAGAAGAGCACGAACGCGAGCGCCGTGCAGACCACGCCGAGACCGACGAGCGCGAAGGAGGCTTGCGTACCGGGGACGTGCGGGTGGCCCGTGAGCAGCACGAACGGGAGGTAGACGAGCGCGGTGAGGCCCAGGCAGGTCGTCGTCAGCGGGATCGTGGGCACGTCGCGCAGGTGCCGGTCCGCGATGATCGGCGCCGTCGCGTAGCCGAGGGCCGCGAGCAGGACCTGGACCACTGCCCAGGCGTCGTTCGCCGCGGCGCCGGGCCCGAGCAGCAGGACCACGCCGCCGAGCGCGACGGCCAGACCGAGCCAGCGGACGGGTGCCACGGGCTGGTGGTCGACGAACCTGCCGAGCACGACCGCGGCGATCGGCACGGTGGCGACCAGCAGCCCGGTGGTGGAGCTGGAGAGGGTCCGCTCCGCGTTGGACAGCAGGATCCACGGGCCGACGATCTCGAGCGCCGCGAACCCCAGCACCGCCGGCCAGTGGCCGCGGAGCTGGCGGAGGCCGCCGAAGCGTCGCGCGAACGGCGCCAGCAGCAGGGCTCCGATCGCGGTCCGCGCGAACACGACCGTCACCGGGGTGACGTCCGCGACGGCCACCTTGATGAGCAGGTAAGGCACGCCCCAGATCAAGCCCATGACGCCCAGCAGCAGCAAGCCCCGGCGGCTCATCCGGCACGCCCGCCTGACGTCGGTGACGGGTACGCGGACCGCCGGGACCGGTCCGTCCGGTGTCCGCGGCCGGTCACCGGGTGGGCGCTCCCGGGCAGGAGTTCGACGATCACCGACACACCGTAGAGGTCGACACCGACACGGCCCCGCTCTGCGGGGGCCGGTGCGGTGCCCGCCTCGTCCGGGTCGGTGGACGGCACGTGGCGGGTGCGACACGCCGCCCCCCACCGCGCACAGGCGGGGGCCGACGTGGGCGCGCCGCTACCGTGAGGACCATGGCCACGCGCACGTCCGCTCCCAGCCCGGCCCGCCGTCGCGGCGACCGCCCGGCCGGGTCCGTCGCGCGCGGTGCCGCCGTGGGCTCCCGCACCGGGTCGGGCCGGCCCTCCGGGCGGACGTCGCCGCCGCCGCGCGCCGCGCTGCCGGTGCGTCTCGTGCGGGGTGCCTGGATGGGCGCGGCGCACGTCGTCGGCGGGTCCGCGAGGCGGGTCGGGCGCGGTGCGCGCGACCTCGACCCTGCGCACCGCCGCGACGGGCTGGCGTTCACCCTGCTCGGCCTGGCGATCGTCGTCGGGGCGCGGGAGTGGTTCGGGCTGTCCGGGACGGCCGGCGCGGCCGTGCACGGTGCCGTCGCCGGGGCCTTCGGCCGGGTGGGTGTCCTGCTGCCGCTGGTGCTCGCGTGGTTCGCGATCCGTCTGATGCGGCATCCCGACCTCGGCCCGGCGAACTCGCGCATCGGGATCGGCGTGAGCGCCGTCGCCGTGGCGGTCTGCGGCCTCTTCCACATCGGGGCGGGTGCGCCGGGCACGGCGCACCTCGCGGCCGTGCGTGCCGCCGGTGGCCTGGTGGGTCTGGCGGTCGGCACGCCCCTGGCGACGCTGCTCACGCCCGTCGTCGCCGTGATCCTGCTGGTGCTGCTGGCGGTCTTCGGCCTGCTCGTCGTGACCGCGACGCCCGTGAACCAGGTGGTCCCGCGGCTGCGGTCGGGCTGGTCCGCCATCGCCCACCGGGGCAAGCCGGCCGAGCCCGACGACGACGAGCCGCTGGTGATCCGCGAGGGGCACACCGCCGAGACCGTCGTCGAGCCGGCTCGTCGCAAGGGCCTGCTCGGCCGGCGCAAGGCTCGAGCCGCCGCCGCGGCCGCAGCTGCGGCGGAGCGGCTCGAGGCGTACGAGGGCGACGAGGCGTTCGAACGCGCAGCCCTCGTCGCGGGCCACGGCGGCGCCGACGGGACCGACCACCTCGCCCCGATCGCCGCCGGTGACGTCGAGGCGGCTCGCGCCGCCGACACCGTGCCGACCGTCGTCGTCGCGTCGGCCGACGCGACCGATGCGGGCACGGGCCTGGCGGCACCGCCCACGCGGGGCGTCCCGCAGGGCGAGCAGCCGATGCTCTCCGGTGACGTGCTGTACCTGCTGCCGTCGGAGGACGTGCTCACCAAGGGTGCGCCGCACAAGGTGCGGTCGGCCGCCAACGACCGGGTGGTCGAGGCGCTGACCAACGTCCTCGACCAGTTCGAGATCGACGCCCAGGTCACCGGGTTCACCCGCGGGCCGACCGTCACGCGCTACGAGGTGGAGCTGGGCCCGGCCATCAAGGTGGAGCGGGTCACGGCGCTGAGCAAGAACATCGCCTACGCGGTGGCCAGCGCGGACGTGCGGATCCTGTCGCCGATCCCCGGCAAGTCCGCGATCGGCATCGAGATCCCGAACACGGACCGCGAGACCGTAGCGCTCGGCGACGTGCTGCGGTCGGCTGCGGCCAAGCGCAGCGAGCACCCGATGATCATCGGGGTGGGCAAGGACGTCGAGGGCGGCTACGTGGTGGCCAACCTGGCGAAGATGCCGCACCTGCTGGTGGCCGGTGCCACCGGTGCGGGCAAGTCGAGCTTCGTGAACTCGATGATCGTGTCGATCCTGATGCGCGCCACGCCCGACGAGGTCCGGATGATCCTCGTGGACCCCAAGCGCGTGGAGCTGACCGTCTACGAGGGCATCCCGCACCTGATCACCCCCATCATCACCAACCCCAAGAAGGCCGCCGAGGCCCTCGAGTGGGTGGTGAAGGAGATGGAGGCGCGGTACGACGACCTGGCGATGTTCGGCTACAAGCACATCGACGACTTCAACGCCGGGGTGCGTGCGGGCAAGGTGAAGCCGCTGCCGGAGTCCAAGCGGAAGATCGCGCCGTACCCCTACCTCCTGGTGATCGTCGACGAGCTGGCCGACCTCATGATGGTCGCCCCGCGGGACGTCGAGGCGTCGATCCAGCGCATCACGCAGCTGGCCCGCGCGGCAGGCATCCACCTGGTGCTCGCGACGCAGCGGCCCAGCGTCGACGTGGTGACCGGGCTGATCAAGGCGAACGTGCCGTCCCGGCTCGCCTTCGCCACGTCGTCGCTCACGGACTCGCGCGTGGTGCTGGACCAGCCGGGCGCGGAGAAGCTCATCGGGCAGGGCGACGCGCTGTTCCTGCCGATGGGTGCGGCCAAGCCCATGCGCACCCAGGGCGCATGGGTCACCGAGAGCGAGATCCACGCCGTCGTCGAGCACGTGAAGACCCAGCTCAAGCCGGTCTACCGCCCGGACGTCACGGTCGCCCCGGCCAAGAAGCAGGTGGACGACGACATCGGCGACGACCTCGACCTGCTGCTGCAGGCCGCCGAGCTGGTGGTGACGACGCAGTTCGGCTCGACCTCGATGCTGCAGCGCAAGCTGCGGGTCGGGTTCGCCAAGGCCGGACGGCTGATGGACCTGCTGGAGTCCCGCGAGATCGTCGGCCCCTCCGAGGGGTCGAAGGCGCGCGAGGTGCTCGTCAAGCCCGACGACCTGGCCGGCACGCTCGCGCTGCTTCGCGGCGACCAGCTCGGCGGCGAGGAGCCGGACGAGGAGCAGGACCTCGAGGAGGACGACGCCGGGGACCGGCGCAACGCCGCGTGGTGAGGTTGCTCGAGAGCCTCTCGATGCCTGGCTGGGCCGCACCGCTGACCGCTGCCGTGGCCGTGGTCGCCCTCGTCGCTGTGCTGGTGCTGCTGGTCCGCCAGCGCCGGCAGGTGCGACGTGCCGAGCAGGCCCTGGCCCTGTCCCGCGAGCTGCGCCACCGCTACGACGCGCTGCAGTCCGTGACCCGAGAGGGCGTGCTGGTCCAGTCGCTCTCCTCCCGCGTGCTGGACATCTCCGAGCGGGCGGCGGACATCCTGCGGGTGGACGCCGCTGCGACCGTCGGCCGTTCCGTCGGCGACCTGCCGGTGGTGATGATCAACGAGCGCGGGCTGGCGATGAACCCGGCAGCCGTGCTGAGCGTCGGCACGCGGGCGGGTGACACGCCCCTCGTCGTCGGTGTCACCGTGCCCGGTGTGGCGTCCGCC
>DAIDJQ010000130.1 GCA_027451305.1 Cellulomonas sp. | reverse complement strand
GTGCTGCTGATCTCGTCGGAGACGGAGGAGCTGGTGGACGAGAGCGACCGGATCGTGGTGCTCAAGGACGGCCACGTGGTCGCGGTGCTCGACGGCGAGGGGATCAGCGAGCACGACCTGGTCCAGGCGATCGCCGCCGTCCCGTCGCCGGAGGGGGACGCCGCCCGTGACTAGCCTGTCCACCGCGATCGCGGGCACCGCCGGGAGGGTCGACCGCGCGAGCGCCCTGCGTTGGACGCGGGACAACGGCGTCTACGTGGCGCTGGTGCTGATCGTCGCCTACAACCTGCTGTTCACCCCGCGCTTCATCACCTGGGACAACCTCGACGTGCAGCTGGTGCTGGTGACACGCATCGTGGTGGTCGCGCTCGGGATGGCGATGGTGATCGGAACGGCCGGGATCGACCTGTCGGTCGGGGCCGTGATGGCGCTGTCCGGCGCGCTGCTGGTGCAGTTCAGCGGCGTGCCCGGGGTGGCCGCGATTGCACTGGCGCTCGCGATCGGCGGGCTGGTCGGCGTGCTGAACGGGTTCCTCGTCGGCTTCGTCGGGATCCAGCCGATCGTCGCGACACTGGCATTCCTGTTCGCCGGGCGGAGCCTGGCCCAGCTGCTGCTCGTCGGCAAGAACCCGAGCATCCACGACCCGGTGATCCTGGGCATCTCCGCGGGTCACGTGCTCGGGGTGAACGGCCTGATCATCGCCGCGCTCGTCGCCGTCGGGCTGGTCGCGTTCGTCGTGCGGCGGACCAACTTCGGACGGCAGCTGCTGGCGGTCGGCGACAACGCGCGGGCGTCTTACCTGTCCGGGGTGCCGGTGCGGCGGACGCTCATCGGCGTCTACGTGCTCAGCGGGGTGCTCGCGGCGTGGGCCGGCGTGATGGACACCGCGTCGATCACCTCGGCGAACGCCCTGTCCAGCGGCCTGAACTACGAGCTGTTCGCCATCACGGCCGTGGTGGTGGGCGGGACGCCGCTGACAGGTGGCCGAGTCCGGGTGGTCGGCACGGTGGCGGCCGCGATCCTCATGCAGCTGCTGCGCAGCACCCTGATCTTCCACTCCGCCACCGACGCGGTGTCCCAGATGATCACGGCAGTCGTGATCATCGGTGCCGTCTACATCCAGCGAGTGAGGGCACGAGCATGAGCAGCACCGCACCGGCCGGGGCCGGCGGTCCGGTCGCCGGGACGGGCCTCGCGGCCCGGCCCGTCGCGGCGATCCCTGCATCGGGTGCCCGGATCGCCGCCCTGCTGCAGCGCAACGGCGTCGCGGCCTTCGCCGCCCTCGCACTGCTGGTGGTGGTGGGGTCCGTGCTCTGGCCGAGCTTCCACACGCTCGACAACCTGCGGAACACCGTGCTCGGGAACTCGTACATCGGGATCGTCGCCATCGGCATGACACTGGTGATCATCACCGGCGGCATCGACCTGTCCGTCGGCTCGGTCTTCGCCCTCGGTGGCGTGGTCGGCGTCTACGTCAGCAACCAGGCCGGACCCGTGGCGGCGGTGCTGGCGACCATCGTCGCGTGCGGCCTGATCGGGCTGATCAACGGGATGCTGGTGGGCTACGCCCGGATGGCGCCGTTCATCGTCACGCTGGCGACCCTGTTCGGTGTGCGTGGGCTGGTGTACCAGCTGACCGGCGCCGGCGCGACGACCTACACGGTGCCGAGCCAGTCGTTCTTCGCCCACCTCGGCACCGGCACCGTCCTGACCGTCGGCATCCCCGTGCTCATCGCGATCGGCCTGTACGTGGTCTTCCACGTGGTGCTCGAGCGCACGCCGTTCGGGCTCACCACCCTGGCGATCGGCGGCGGTGAGGACGCCGCCGTGCTGATGGGCCTGAAGGTGCGCCGCACCAAGGTCAGCCTCTACGTCGTCTCCGCCGCCCTGGCGGGTGTCGCCGGCATGCTGCAGGCGGCCCAGCTGGTGTCGGCCAGCCCGATCATCGCCACGGGCTACGAGCTCCAGGCGATCGCGGCGGTGGTGATCGGCGGGACGCTGCTCACCGGTGGTGCGGGCTCGCTGATCGGCACGGCCGCGGGTGTGCTCCTGCTCGGCACCATCAACGCGTTCATCCGTGAGCTCCAGCTGGACTCCACCTGGAACAACGTGGTGAGCGGGGCGTTCCTGGTGACGGTCGTCGTGCTGCAGCGCCTGCTGAACTACCGCCGCGCCGACTGAGCTGCCCCGCCACCGACCGGCTCGGCGTCGGTGAGGAAGGCCACCACCGCGTCGGCGCAGAGGTCGGGCTGGTCCAGCCACACCAGGTGGCTCGCGTCGGGGACGACCTCGAGGCGCGCATCCGGCATCCGTTCGACGAGGGCACGTCCGGCATCGGGACGGCCGAACGGGTCCCGGTCCCCCCACAGGAAGAGGGTGGGGGCGGTGAGCGCACCGAGCTCCGGCAGCAGGGCGTGGGTGCCGTTCGTCCTCGAGGCGACGAGCCCCATCCCGTGCGGGGAGAAGACCTGCTCGACCATCGTGGTCCAGCTGTGAGTCGCGCCCGGCAGCCGGGCGCCGGCCGCGGAGCAAGCGAGCAGCGCGGTGGAGACCCGTCCCGGGTCGGCGACCAGCCGGCTCTTCCTCAGCCCGGCACGCGCACCCTCGGGGCCCTTCGGTGGGCGTAGCGCCGTCGCGTACAGCAGCGTGTTGAGACCTCGAGTTCCCACGAGCCGGTGGAACAGGCGAGGCCTGCCGTCCGCTGCGGCGGGTTCACCGAGCAGGACGAGCCTCGACACCCTCTCGGGGTAGCGCATGGCGAACGACATGGCGAAGAAGCCGCCCATCGAGTTGCCCACGAGAGCGACACGTTCACGGCCGAGGGCGTCGAGGACGCCGCGCAGGAACTCCGCACCGTGCGAACGCAGGTCCACCCCGCGATAGTCGAAGGGGCCCGTCAACCCGCAGCCGGGACGGTCCGGCATCACGAGGTGGACGTACGGGGCGAGCCGCGCGATGAGCGGACCCCAGGACGCCGCCACGCCGTTGCCGCCGTGAACCATCAGGACGGGGTCCCCGACGCCGGCTTCGAGCAGATGGATCCGCATCGGGGGTGTCCGGACGTCGAGGAACCTCGACGTCGTGGTGACCCCGGTCTCGGCCATCACGGCCTCTTGCGCTCGGCGGAACTGCTCGACGGCGGCCTGCTGGCGGCTCATCCCGGACCACTCTCCTCGCTCCGGAGGGTTGGACGTCGCCCGGCGGCGTGTCCCATATTGGCTGAGCGGTACTCAACTAATATGGGACGCGTGTCCGACCCTGTCAAGAAGCGCGGCTACGTCTCCCCGGCACGCCAGGCGCAGGCGGAGGCCACCAGGGTGCGGATCCTCGAGGCCGCGACCACCCTGTTCCTTGAGCTGGGCTACGCCGGGACCAGCGCGGCGGCGATCGGCCGCGCCGCGAGGACGTCCGAGGGCTCGGTGTTCGCCGTCTTCGGGTCCAAGGCCGACCTGCTCGTCGCGGTCGTCGTGGACCATGTGGTCCGGCACCCGGACTTCCCCCTGCGTGACTCGCCGGTGTGGCAGCGGTTCGCGAAGGCGACGGACACCACACCTGCCCTCGAGCTGTTCGCCCGGGTGGTCCGGCGGGCGCACGACCGCAGCTGGCGACTCCTGGCCGTCGCTGGGGCAGCGGCCCAGGACGACCCCACCGTGGCTGCGGCGGTCGCGCGCGGCGCTGCGGGCCGGCACGCCGACTGCAGGTGGTTCCTGCGGGAGGTCGTCGGGATCGCCGAGGCGGAGCTCGACCTGAAGGTCGACGAGGTCTGGACGCTGATCAGCGTGGAGAACTTCCGGCACCTGGTGGTCGAGAGGTCCTGGCCGGCCGATCGGTACGAGTCGTGGCTCGCCGAGATGGTGGCCGCGACCCTTCGTTGAGGCTGCACCGGCCGGCAGACGGCAGCGAGGAGTGCGACGGGGTCCGGCGGCCGGTGCCGGACCCCGTCGCACCGGCGGGGGTCAGCTCACGGGAGCACGACCACCTGGCCGGCCATGCCCATGCCGTCGTGGAAGGCGCAACGGTAGGAGTACGTCCCCGGTGCCGTGAAGGTGACGGTGAACGTCGACCGCGTCCCGGGGATGTGGAACATCGAGGGGAACAGCACGCCGGATGCGAGGTTGCCGCCGGAGAACGCCGTCGGGTCCCCGACCGCCATGTACGGGCTCGGCGGCTCGAGGCCGAACGTCACGGTGTGCGGCACCGGGATCGTGTTGAGGTTGGCATCGAACGTCACGCTCTCCCCGACCTTGATGGTCACCTTGTCCCTGACGTACCGCATGACCAGCGCCGTCATGTCGGACGTGCCGACGTAGACGTGGTTGGCGGTCGCCAGGTCGCGAGCGTTCGCGTACAGGGCGTTGCCGTCGCCGAGGAGCGCACCACGAGCGGCGTTGGTCTGGGCGTCGTACTGCTGCTGGCTGAACGGGTACGCCGTCCCCGCGTCACGGACGTGGACGAGGCCGGTCATCGCCGCACCGTGCACGTAGCACGAGTAGGTGTAGTCGCCCGGACCGGTGAACGTCAGCTCGTAGGTACCGACCACGGGCGGCAGCGACGGGTCGTTCATCGTCGCCATGACGCCGGAGTTGCGGAACTCGCCAGGAGCGGAGATCCACGTCTGCGAGGTCTGCATCACCATGTAGGTCTTCGACGGGTCGAAGCCGTTCGACGGGTGCTGGGCGTCGATGAACGAGACCGTGTGGGGCTCCATCGAGGCCGCGACCCAACGGACCGTGTCGCCGGTGTCGATCCAGATCTCGGACGGCCCGTACGCCATGCCCTGGATGGAGCCGGACCTGGACTGGGCGCCCACCTGCACCGTCCAGGTCGTGGCGCCCGCCACGGCTGAGGCGGGTGCTGCGGTGAACGCCGCGAGGGCCAGGCCGGCCAGGCCGGCGATCAGGACGGACAACCGACGACGTGAACGATGCGATGACATCTGAGCCTCCATGACCGTGCGCCGACTGCTGGTGCGCCGGGGCGGCCGCTTCGGACGCGCGGGGCCCCGGTGCCGAGGACGGCGCGCCGACCTTCACGGCGGGCGCCGCCCCGCGGTGGTCACGCTAAGGATTGCCTAACCTGTCCGAATCGGGCGTTTCCCTATGGTTTGGGCGACTGCGTCCGCAGCATCAGCTCGGCACGGGACCGCACGCCGAGCTTGCGGTAGACGTGGCCGAGCGTCGCTTCCACCGTCTTCGGGCTGACGAACAGCTTCAGCGCCATCTCGCGGTTGGTCAGCCCGGTGACGGCCAGCTCGACCACCCGGTGCTCGGCAGCCGTCAGGTCGAGGTCACCGCCCCCGGCCGCGTGGCAGCGGGCCAGCTCACGTTCGGCACGGGCGATCCACGCGGGAGAGCCGACGTCCTCGAACAGACCGAGCGCCAGAGCCACGGTGGCCGCCGCGGTCCGGCGTCGCCGGGCGCGCCGCTGCAGCTGGCCGAGCACGAGGAGCGTCCGGCCGCGCTCGATCGGGTTCGCCAGCCGCCGGTGCTGCGCGACGGACTCCTCGGCTGCGGCGATCGCCGCGGTGAGGTCACCGGCAGCGGCCAGCTGCAGGGCGCGGCACCGGTACCCGGCGGCGAGTGCCCAGGGTCGGTCCAGCCGCTGCCCGTTCTCCAGCAGAAGGCTGACCAGCGGCTCCGCCTCGTCCGACCGGCCGAGCGCGATCAGCGCCTCCGCGGCGTCCGGCGCGAAGGGTGCCGCAGCGGGCTCGCGGTACCCCATGGCGGCGGCGGCCTGGGCGAGCGGGCCGAGCCGGTCCACGGCCTCGCCGTACCGTTCGAGGGACACCGCCAGGAACCCGAGCGTCACCAGGGGCCACACCCGCACCGCCATGGACCCACCCCGCTCGAAGATCGCGAGGGCCGCCAGCGCCGACTCCCGGGCGACGTCGGCGTCCCCCGCGTACGCGGCGACCTGGGCGCGGGTGCACAGGGCGATCGCGTGGGGGAAGTCGGTGCCGAGCTGGCCGGCGCGCACCTGCGTGTCGGCGACGAGCTCCCGGGCGGCGCGCAGGTCGCCGCGCCAGCACTCGACGTTCACCGCGTAGACGGCCGCAAAGAGGACGTCGGCCTCCGCACCCCGCTCGAGGCACCGCCGGCGCACCTCGACGAGAGCGGCCGACGCCTCGTCGAGCCGGCCCGTCCACGCGGCGAGGAGGCCACCGACCAGGGTCGGCCAGAACATCACGGACGAGCTGGCGTCGTGGTCCTCCAGTGCGAGCGCGCGCGCCAGCAAGGGGGCGTCGAGACCTTCGCCGGCGAGGAACCGCACCATGACGGTCCCGGCGAGCGCCTCGGCGAGCACGGCGTCGTCACCCGAACGCTCGGCCGCCGTCATCGTGCGGTCGACCAGCGCCACGGCCTGCGGGATACGGCCGAGGTTGACCAGGACGAACAGGAGCTCGGTGAGCACCTGCGCGCGCAGGCGGGCGTCGGCGCCGGGTTCGTCGAGGGCGCGTTCGAGGCAGACGGCGGCTTCGGCGTAGCTGTCGTCGTGCAGGCGGACCAGAGCGAGCGTGGCGTATGCCTCTGCCCGCAGCGGTCCGTCGGGGGCATCGGCCAGCACGGCCTCGAGCAGCCGTCGGGCCCCGGCCGGATCGCCCGAGTCGAACCGGTGTCGCGCGACGAGGATGTGCCGCGCAGGGCTGTCACCGCCGAGCCGGACCGACAGCTCCAGCAGCTCGGCGGCCTCGGCCGGTGCACCCCTGGCTCGCGCGAGCCGGGCGGCGTGGTCGAGCGCCTCCTCGGTGGCGCGGTCCAGGCGCACGGCACCGAGCGCGAGGTGCCGGGCCCGCTCCTCCGGCTCGACCACCGCGCGGGCCAGGTGCTGGTGCACGGCGCGCCGCTCCCCTGCGTCTGCCAGCGCGTAGGCGCCGGCGCGCAGCAGGGGGTGCGTGGTGCGCACGTGGTGCCCGTCGATCTGCACCACGCCGGCCTGCTCGGCGGCGAGCAGCCCACTCGTCGCACCGGGACCGACGACCAGCTCGACGCGCTCGACGGTGGGGTCCGCCATCGCCGCCACGGCACGCCGCGCCTCTGGCGGGAGCAGGTCCAGCCGGGCGCGGACCAGCTGCGTCAGGGTGGCCGGGAAGCCGCTCGGCGCCCCTTGCGGGACGGACTCCGTGGCGAAACGCGCCAGCTCGAGCGCGAAGAACGGGTTGCCGCCGGACTCCCGGCCGATCCTGGCGATCTCCGGCCTGACCAGCACGAGCCCCAGGTGCTCCGCCAGCACCTGGCCGAGAGAGTCCACGTCCATGGGTCCCACCACGATCCGTAGGCACCTGTCCCGGTCAGGCAGCACCAGCCACGGGAGCGGCTCGGCGTCGGCCCCGGCCCGGACCGTCACGAGCACACCGAGGCCGTGCGGGACCCGGCGCAACGCGTACGCGACGGTCGCCGCCGATGACGCGTCCACCCACTGGGCGTCGTCGACGGCGAGCAGCACAGGCGTCTGCTCGACGAGCCGCGACAGCACCGTGGTGACGGCGGCCTGCACCGCGCGCGGATCGACGGCACGGTCGGGGGCGTCGGCGCGGTAGAGCACCGCGTCCAGCGCCCGACGCTGCGGTGCCGGAAGGTGCTCGAGCTGCTGAGCCGGGACGCCGGCCAGCAGGTCGATGAGGGTCTGGTACGAGAGCACCGCGTCCCCGGCGCCCGGTCTGGCGACGAGGACGTGCAGGCCCGCCGCGGTCCCCAGGTCGACGCCCGCCCGCCAGATGGCCGTCTTGCCGATCCCGGGCTCACCCTCGAGGACGAGCGCCGCGGACACACGCGGGAGGGAGCTCAGCAGGTTCTCGACGACCGCGAGCTCACGCCGTCGCCCGACGAGCGCGCCGCGCACAGCGCCAGGTTCCCACACCCCGGGGCGTGGGGCCCGTGGTCAGCTCCGGCGGAACGCCGCGCCGCGGGCGGTGATGTCGGCCAGCACCTCGGGCTCGTACACCGGCTCGGGGTCGATGGTGACCGGCCCCTCCTCGAGGGTCGCCCAGTGCCACGTCGGCTGCACCGTCGGTGCCGGGCCGCCGAGCTC
>DAIDJQ010000129.1 GCA_027451305.1 Cellulomonas sp. | reverse complement strand
CGGGTCGGGGCCCCGAAGACGTCCCGCGCGAGCACCTTGCCGTACCAGTTGGTGAGCTTGACGAGCTCGACCTCGTTCTCCTCGAGCTCGCCGTACGTGAAGTGCTCGGCGGTGTACTCCTTCTCGAGCCCCGCGTGGAAGTCCTGGCACTTGTCGAGGATCTCCTCGTACTCGCTGTCACGCGCCGCCTGGAACAGCGCCAGCACGTCCTGGCCGCCGACCAGCGCCGAGCAGGACATGAGGACGGCCGTGCCCTCCATCTCGAGGATCTCGCGGCGCAGCCGACGGAGGGCACGCTCCGCGGCGTCGCCCGAGGGGAGCGCCGCGACGGAGTTCTGCACGTACACGGCGCCGAGCGACTTCAGACGCCGCCACACCGCCGCGCGCAGGCGGCTCGGCTCCGACGGGATCCGGTAGATCAGGAGCAGCCAGTGGTCGGGGCTCGGTGGGACCGGTCCGACGGGTGGCTCCGCCGCCTCGATGTCGACCACGTCGGTCAGTCTGCCAGAGCGGCGAGCCCGCCTGGCGCGTCGCGCCGCGTCACCCGCCGGAGCCGCGCGGCCGTTCCGTGGCGTCCGTCCGTCGGCCGGCGAGCAGCCGGTCGACCAGCTCCAGCGCCTCGTCCACCGTGCCCGCCTCGACCGGCCCGGGGATCCCGTCCTGCGCCGCGACGCCGCCCGCCACGGCCGGTGCCCACCCGTCGAGGGACACCACCGGCACACCGGTCCGGGTGGCGAGCGCCACCTCGCTGAGGGTGCCCCAGCTGCCGCCGACCGCCACCACGGCATCCGCCGCCCGCACGATCAGCCCGTTGCGCAGCTCACCCAGGCCGGTCGCCAGCGCGATGGTGACCCACGGGTTGGCCGCGTGCCGGTCGTCGCCCGGCAGGATCCCGACGACGACGCCGCCGGCCTCCGCCGCGCCGCGCGCGGCCGCCGCCATCACACCGTCCCCGCCGCCGCACAGCAGCACGTCACCGCGCTCGGCCAGCCCGCGGCCCAGCCGCGCCGCGACGTCCGCCTGCAGCAGCGTGCAGGTCGACGGACCCACCACCGCGACGTACCGGGCGCCGCGAGGCTCGTCGTCCACCGTTCGCCGCTGTGCGCGCCGCCGGTGCCGCGCCTGCCCGGCGGGCTCGTCCACGGCGGCCGCTCAGAACCGGTCGGGGTCGCCCGCGCCGACGCGGACCACCTCGGGCTCGCCGGAGGTCCAGTCGACCACCGTGGTCGGCGTGGTCCCGCAGTCGCCGCCGTCCACCACGGCGTCCACGAGGTCGTCCAGCTCCTCCTTGACCTGCCACCCTTCGGTCAGCGGCCACTCGGCGCCCGGCATCAGCAGCGACGACGACAGCAGCGGCTCGCCGAGCTCGTGCAGCAGCGCCTGGGCCACCGGGTGGTCGGGGATCCGCACGCCCACCGACCGCTTCTTGGCGTGCGCCAGCCGGCGCGGCACCTCGGGCGTGGCCTGCAGGATGAACGTGTAGGGACCGGGGGTGGCCGCCTTGATCGCCCGGAACTCGTTGTTGTCCAGGTGCACCAGCTGCCCCAGCTGCGCGAAGTCGGAGCACATCAGCGTGAAGTGGTGGTGCTCGTCGAGGTGCCGGATGCGGCGGATCCGCTCGGCACCGTCGTGGTTGTCCATCAGCGTGCCCAGCGCGTACATCGAGTCGGTGGGGTAGGCGATCACCGCCCCGTCGCGCAGCATCGCCACCACCTGCGCGATCAGCCGCGGTTGCGGGGTGACGGGGTGCACGTCCACGTAGCGGGCCACGGCGTCAGGCTAGGCCGGGGCGCCCGTCCCGGCCATGTGCGGGGTGGCCAGGCGGTACCGCTCGTGGACCACGCGGTTGGCGAACGTCCGGGTCTCGACGAGGTCCAGGTCGATGCGCTCGGCGACCGGCGGCAGGTAGGGCGTCCCGCCGCCGACGATCACCGGGTTGCGGAACACCCAGAACTCGTCGACCAGGCCGAGCCGCACGGCCTGCGCGGCCAGTCCGGGCCCCCCGATGGCGAGGTGCTTGTCCGTGGCCGCGCGAGCCGCGGCGATCTCGTCCGCCAGCGAACCCGTCGCCAGGCGGGCGTTGCCCGCCACGCCGGTCAGCGTGCGGCTGAAGACGACCTTCGGCAGGGCGGTCCACGCGTCGGCGAAGGCGCTCTGCAGCTCGTCGTGCCGCATCGAGGGGTCCGTCTCCCAGGGCAGCATCGTCTCGTAGAGCCTGCGGCCCACCAGGTGCACGCCGAGGCTGCGCACCTCCTCGAGGTGGACGGTGAACTGCTCGTCGGTCGGCACGGACCACTGGAAGTCGCCGGCGCGGTCGGCCGTGAACCCGTCCACCGAGACGCCCATCGAGTAGATCAGCACGGGGTCACGCTAAGCACGCTCGGTCCCGGCCGTCACCGGTGATGCCGAACGCGCATGCCCGGCTCGCGTCGGCGCCCCGGGTCTGCGGCTCAGCGCTTGTCCGGGGCGACGCCTCGCACCTCGTCGGCGACGAACCGGCGGTGGTTGAGCGCCAGCTTGGCGCGCGTCACCTCGCCGAGGTCGACGCCCAGGACGTCGGCCAGCCGCAGCAGGTAGATCAGCACGTCGGCCATCTCCTCGGCCGCGCGGGCCTGCCGGCCGGGGTCCTCGGTGAACCGCCGGGCCGCGGCGTCGGCCGGCACCCACTGGAACAGCTCGGCCAGCTCACCGACCTCGCCCATCACGGCCAGCAGCAGGGACTTCGGGTCGTGGAACTGTTCCCAGTCCCGCTCGACGCTGAACTCACGCACCAGCCGGGTCAGCGCGGCGATCTCCCGCTCGTCGTCCACCAGCCCATCCTGCCGTCCGATCCGCCGTCCCGGCACCGGGCCGCGAGCTGAGCACATCCCCGCGAGCTGAGCACATCCCAGCGAGCTGAGCACATCCCAGCGAGCTGAGCACGTACATGTGCCCATCTCGCTGGGATGTGCCCATCTCGGCCTCGCTCGGCCCCGGCAGACACTCCTCCAGCACGTCGATCCGCCGGCACCCGGTGCGGCCCTCGGGTCACCCGAGCTGTTCCTGTCCGAGACCACCGTGAAGACGCACGTCGCCCACGCGTTCGACGAGCTCGGCGCCTGCAACCGCGTGCAGGCCGTGGTGCTGGCCTACGAGGCCGGCGTCGTCACGCCGGACGGTCGGACCGCCGTCGTCGAGAGGCCACCGGCCGATCCGGCGACCTGACGACGCGCGTCGCCGAGTTCGTCGGCCCGGCGCACCTCAGCACCAGGCGCGGTCGTCAGCTGCTCGTGGGATTCGGCGCGAGCCCATCGTCCGGACAGGGCTCGGTCGTCGGGCGGGATGTCGGCGCCTGCGGGTGACGGGCCCTGTGCGTGGCGCGCAGCCGCTGCATCGCGTCGTAGCCGATCCAGGCTTGCGTGGTCACCGCCACCGCGACGTTCATCCAGCGAAACCAGTCGTGGCTCGCGTTGACCGCCAACGAGATGAAGCAGAGGACGAGCAGCTGCTGCCCGGCGATCCTCGGCCAGGTCATGATCGTCTCGCCGAAGAGCACGGTCCAGACGGTCCGCGGTCCCCGCTGAGTGGTCATGGAGCACCTGGTTCCGGGCTGGCCGCACCCACGTCGGCGGTCGTCATCGTCCTCGATCCGACCGTAGCGCTCGCGGTCCCGGGCCGTCGGCGTTCTCTTCGGCGGCGGCTGACGGCGGCGAACCTGCGGCACGACGCGGTCCGGACCTCCCGGACCCTGCCGGCCGTGATGATCGGCGTCACCGTGCTCACCCTGTTGCAGGCGGCCGGGCAGATGGCCGTCACGTCCTTCCGTGCCTGTGCCGGCCCGGCGCACCACCTCGAGCAGGTGCAGCAGACCATCCGCGGCATGCTCGAAGTGGTGGGTCCGCTCGGTGTACGGCAAGCACGCCGACCGGAGCTGATGGACATCCGACCCGGCCCCAGGCACGCGTCGGCGCCCGCGTCGCCGCCGCCGATCATCCTCAGTCCCCTTACGAGGTGTGCACTTCGCACCGAGAGAAGCAGTTCGAAGTGCTCATCTGGCTGCGAAGTGCTCGTCTGGCGAGCGGACAGAGGGGCGGGCGGGCCGGACGGGAGGACCGGGGGAGGGCGAGGGGGCCAGGGAGGTACCGGGCGGCAGGGGGCGCCCCGGACCCATCCCGGACGCACGTCCGCCCGGGGCGGCACGTGGAGGGCGGCCGGCCCGGGCGGAGGTGTGTGCGCCCGACGACGAGGCCGGGCGACGAGGCCCGACGATCAGCCGGGCAACCCGTCAGGCGGGGACCAGATGGCTCGGCAGCACGTCGAAGTGGTCCGGCTCGATGGTCAGGTCGGCACGGCCGCCGGTCAGCGACCGCAGGTCGAGCACGTACCGGGTCAGCTCCGACTCGGGCACCAGCGCCTCGATCCGCACGGTCCCGTCGTCCAGCGACGCGGTGTCCGAGATCCGGCCGCGGCGGGTGGACAGGTCGCCCATCACGTCGCCCTGCACGGACGTCGGCACGGTGACGGCGATCCGGCTGACCGGCTCGAGGATCACCGACCCGGCGGCCAGCAGCGCCTCCTTCACGCCGAGGGCCGACGCCGTCCGGAACGCCATGTCGGAGGAGTCCACCGGGTGCGACTTGCCGTCGAACACCTCGACGCGCACGTCGACGATCGGGTGCCCGTGGGGGCCGCCGGCCGCCATCCCCTCGGTGACGCCCCGGTGCACGGCGGCCATGAAGTTGCGCGGGATCGCGCCGCCCACCACCGAGTCGACGAACTCGTAGCCGGTGCCGCGCGGCAGCGGCGAGACGCGCATGTTCACCACGGCGTACTGCCCGTGCCCGCCGGACTGCTTCTTGACCTTGCCCTCCACCTCGACGGTGCCGGCGATGGTCTCCTGGTAGCCGACCGGGACCGGGGACGTGGTGACGTTCACGTTGAACACCCGCGAGAGCCGCTCGAGGGCCACCGTCAGGTGGGTGTCGCCCAGGCCGCGCAGCACCGTGCGGTCCCCGGTGCGGTCCACCGACAGCGTCGGGTCCTCGGCCACCAGGCGGGACAGCGCGGCGGACAGCCGGTCGTCGTCGGACTGCGTGACGGGTTCGAGCGCCAGCCCGTACACCGCCTGCCGGGGGCGCGTCGGACGGGCCCGCAGCGCGTTGCCGCCGGGTGCGCCCCGGCCGGCCAGCAGCGAGCCCGACGGCGTGCCGGTCAGCTTGGCCACCGCGGCCACCTCCCCGGCCCGCACCGCGTCGACCGGGAGGTGCTCCTTGCCGCGCAGCCGGAACAGGCCGGGCAGGCGCTCCTCGGCACCGGTCGAGGTGTTGGTCAGCTTGTCGCCCGCGTGCACGGTGCCGGACAGGACGCGGAACAGGGTCACCTGGCCGACGAACGGGTCGGCCATGGTCCGGAAGGCGTGCACCAGCACCGGACCGGCGGGGTCGGGGGCCACCTCGACCGGCGTCTCGCCGGCCAGCACGGTGGCCACGGACTCGGTGGGTACCGGGCTGAGCTCGCACACCAGGTCGGCCAGCCGGTCGATGCCCACCTCGGTGATGCCCGAGGCGACCAGCACGGGGAACGCCTCACCCTCGCGCACCTCGTGCGCCAGGGTCTTCTCCAGGTCGGCCACCGACGGCACGTCGCCGCCGAGGTAGGCCTCGAGCTGATCGTCGTCGTGGGAGACGATCTCCTCGGTGACCTCCTCGTGCAGGCGGTGCTCCTCGGCGGCCACCTGCTGCGGGATGTCCTGGTTGTGGTGCCGTCCGTCCGGGTCGTACGCGTAGCCCTCCTCGGCCAGCACGTCGGCCACGCCGGCGAACCCGGACTCCTCGCCGAGCGGCAGCTCCAGCGGCACCAGCCCCTCGCCGAAGCCGGCACGCAGCTCGTCGAGCACGCGGTGGAAGTCGGCGCGTGGCCTGTCCTCCTTGGTGACGACGAACATCCGCGGCACCCCGGCCGCTGCGGCGGCCTTCCAGGCGAGGTGGGTGCCGGGCTGCACGCCGTCGACGGCGCTGACCACGATCAGCGCCATGTCCGCCGCGGTCAGCGCGGCGTCCACCGCCCCGGCGAAGTCGAGGAAGCCGGGGGTGTCCAGCAGCGTCAGGTCGTACGTGTGGCCGTCGTCGGCGGTCCAGGTGAACGGGACGGCCGACAGGGTCAGCGAGATGCCGCGGGCTATCTCCTCCGGCTCGTGGTCGGAGACGGTGCTGCCGTCCTCGACCTTCCCGGGCCTGGTCAGCACGCCGGCGCGGTGCAGCAGCGCTTCGACGAGGGTGGTCTTGCCTGCACCACTGGCGCCGAGCAGCGCCACGGTGCGGACTCTGGGCGACGTTGCCTGGTCCATGTCGTCTCCAACGGTGGAGCGGTTCGTCCGGCCAGGCTAGTGAACGAACGCCCCCGGCGACAGGACCGCGGTCCCTGGCGCCGGGGGCGTTCGAAGATCGAGCGGGTGCTGCGGGTCAGCCGGCCGCGAGGATGTCGACGACGAAGACGAGCGTGGAGTTGGCCGGGATGCTGCCCTGGGCCGTGGCGCCGTAACCGAGGTCCGGCGGGATGATCAGCAGCACCTGGCTGCCGACCTTCTGCCCCACGAGACCCTGGTCCCAGCCCTTGACCACGGCGCCCTGGCCGATCGTCACGGTGAACGGGGTGCCGCGGCTCCAGGAGGAGTCGAAGGCGGTGCCGTTCCAGAGCCAGCCCGAGTACTGCACGGTGATCGACTGGCCGGAGGCGACGGTCGCACCGGTGCCCTGGATCAGCGGCTGGGTGACGAGCGTGGTCGGTGCCGTGCCGGCGACCGGCTTGAGCGTCGGGATGCCGGTCGCGTCGAGCGTCACGGTCGGCAGACCGGCGGGCGGCGTGACCGCGGTGCCGGTGGCGCGCGACGGGATGATGCCGCTGACGTCGATGATCCCCACGATCGTCCCGGAGGTCGACGGGACGGCCAGGAGCACGCGCGCTCCGACGTGGGCGGTGCTCAGCGCCTTGTAGAGGTCCGGGAGCAGGGCGCTGCTGCTGACGGCGGTCGAGTTGGCGGCGGCCCCGTAGTCGCTGGCGGTCTCGGTGCCGTCCGACCCCTGCACGGCGACGCTGTGGAACTGGATGAACGTGCCGTCGGACAGCGCGGCACCGGTGCCGGGCGCGAGCAGCTTGACCACCGGGCCGCCCACGCTGAACGGCTTGGACGGCAGCGTGATGGTGGGCTTGGAGCCGACGGCCCCGGCGACGGTGATCTTGTCCACGGCGGCGAAGTCGGCGGGGCTCGCGGTGGCGGCCGCGGTGGCCGTCGGTGCCGCGGCAGTCGTGGCCGAGGGGCTCGACGTCGACTTCGCGGTGGAGCCGCCGCCGGTGCACGCAGCGAGGCCGCCGAGGCCGATCATGAGGACGAGCGCCGCGGCGACGGTGCTCCGGACGGCTGTGGTGCGACGCACGGGAAGGCTCCGGTGGGGTCGGTGAGCCGCGTCCGGGACGGACGGCGACCCGTGCACGGTACGCGACGCGCCTGAGAGCCGTCCGGGACCACCGTCCGGCGGCCGTGCCGCGTGCGCTACACCGGCAGGGCTGCGCCGGCGGCAGGGACCGCCACCGGCGCCCCTGCCGGGGGCTCGTCGGCGTCCGGGCCGGTCAGGGCGGCCTCGGCGGCGGGCGGCTCCCGGTCGTCCCGCGGTGGCAGCGCACCGTCCACGAGGCGCCGCCGCTCGTGCTGGTAGGCCCAGGTCAGCGGGATCAGCGCGGCGACCCAGGCCAGCGGGGAGGCCAGGCTGGCGCCGAGGAAGCCGAGCGGCCCGGTGAGCAGCAGAGCGGCCAGCACGCGCGTGATCAGCTCCATCACGCCCGCCGTCGTCGGGATCACGGTGCGGCCCAGCCCCTGCAGGGTGCCGCGCTGCACGAAGAGCAGGCCGAGCAGTGCGTACAGCAGGCCGTTGGCCACGAGGTACACGTGCGCCAGGTGCACCACCTCGTCCTGCCCCTGGCCGACGAACAGGCGCACCAGCCACGGCCCGGCCAGGATGTTCACGGCCCCCGCCGCCACGGCGAACCCCACCGCCATCAGCGCGGTGTGCGCGAGGCCGACCCGGATGCGGACGTACTGCCGTGCCCCGTGGTTCTGCGCCGCGAAGGTGGCCATGGCCAGGCCGAAGGACTGCAGCGGCGCGATGGCCAGCGCGTCCACCCGTCCGGCGGCGGTGAACGCGGCGACGGCCTGTGCGCCGAGACCGTTCAGCGCGTACTGCAGCACCAGCGTGCCGAGCGCGATGATCGACATCTGGAAGCCCATCGGCAGGCCCAGCCGCAGCGGCGCGAGCAGCTCGGCGCGGCTCACCCGCCAGTCCTCGCGGTGCAGGCGCAGGATCGGCATCCGCGTGCGGATCAGCCACAGGCACGCGAGCACGGACACCAGCTGCGCGGTGATGGTGGCCAGCGCGGCACCGGCCACCCCCATGCGCAGGCCGCTGACGAACGCCCACACCAGCAGCACGTTGAGCACGCAGGACAGCACCAGGAACACCAGCGGCGTGCGGCTGTCCCCGAGGGCCCGGATGGTGTTGGACAGGAAGTTGAACGCGACCATCGCGGCGCAGCCCCAGAAGGTGGTCACGATGAAGACGGTCGCGTCGTGGCGGATCTCCGGCGGCGTGCGCATCAGCACCAGCAGCGACGGCGTGACGGTGACGGCGAGGGCGGTCAGCGCCACGGCGGCACCGCCGGTGAGGAGGGCCCCGGCCGCGACCGAGCGGCGCACCCCGACCTCGTCGTGGGCGCCGAACGCGTGCGCCGTCGGGATGGCGAAGCCGGAGCTCATGCCCCACGCGAAGCCGAGCAGCAGGAACTGCAGGCCGGTGGTGGAGCCGACCGCGGCGAGGGCGTCGACGCCGATGGTGCGACCGACGACGAAGGCGTCGACGAAGCCGTAGAGCTGCTGGAAGACGTTGCCGATCAGCAGCGGGAGGGTGAAGGCGAGGATCAGACGGGCAGGACGACCTGAGGTCAGGGCTGTGGGCACAGGGGTGCGGCGTTCCGGGGCAGGGGTGACGGGTTGCACGAATCGATTCGAGCGAGGTCATGTTAACGCTGCCGCAGTCCCCCGGTCACGGCTTTCCGCCGGCCCGTCGGAGGTCGGCGGCTCGGCGTCGGACCCGTCCCGGCCAGCGGTCGGCCCCGCTGCCGCGTGCGTGCCCTACAGCAGCCGGCGGGACCCCGGAGGCTCCACCCGGAGCCAGCGGTAGCCGTAGCCGGCGAGGGTCAGCTCCGCCCGGCCCTTGGCGTCCACCTCCGTCGTGCCCTGGCACAGCAGGTCCACCAGGCGGGTCCCCTCGGGCAGGTCCGCCAGCTCGAGCGGGACGGCGAGCGCCTCCTTGCCCAGGTTGTGCAGCGTGACGGTCGAGGCGTCCGTCCAGGTGGACCGCAGCGCCGGCACCGCCGGGTGCGGCTGGTCCAGCACCTGTGCACGCGGGGTCCAGCCCAGCTCCGGCGACTCGCGGTAGCGGCGGATCAGGGTCTCGACGAACGACAGCAGAGAGTCGGGGTCGCGGCGCTGGTCGGCCACGTTCACGTGCTCGGGCCCGAACGCGCCCTCGGTCACGGGCTGCGGCAGCCTCGACGCCGCGGCACGGCTGAAGCCGCCGTTCTTCCCGGACGTCCACTGCATCGGGGTGCGCACGGCGCGCCGGTCCTCGGCCGCCGGGTTCTCGCCCATGCCGATCTCCTCGCCGTAGAAGAGCACCGGTGTGCCGGGCAGCGCGAAGAGCAGGGAGTAGACCATCCGGACCCGCCGCGGGTCGCCGTCGAGCATCGGCGGCAGCCGGCGCCGCAGGCCGCGGTCGTACAGCTGCATGGCCGGGTCGGGGCCGAACGCGGCGAACACCTCCTCGCGCTCGTCGTCCGTCAGCTTGTCCAGCGTGAGCTCGTCGTGGTTGCGCACGAACGTGGCCCACTGCGCGTCCTTGGGGATCGTCGGCCGGGACTCGATGGCGGTCCGCAGCGGCCGGGCGTCCTGCCGGGCCAGCGCCAGGTACATGGTCTGCATCACGATGAAGTCGAACTGCAGGTCGAGCTCGCGCCCCTCGACGACGCCGTCGTCGTCGCGGTCGCCGAAGAAGGCCTCCTGCTCGTGGTACGGCAGGTTCACCTCGCCCATCAGGATCGAGTCGCCCACCCGGCGGGACAGGAAGGAGCGCAGCGCCGCGAGGAACTCGTGCGGCCGGTCCACGTCGTCGTCCTGCCGGGACGCCACGTCGGCCAGGAAGAACGGGACGGCGTCCACCCGGAACCCGGACAGCCCCAGCTGCGCCCAGTAGCCCATCACCTTGGCGATCGCGTCCCGCACCTGGGGGTTGGCCGTGTTGAGGTCCGGCTGCTGGCGGTAGAAGTGGTGCCGGTACCACTCGCCGGCCACCTCGTCGAACGTCCAGATCCCCTTCTCCTTGTCGGGGAACACGACCTCCTCGCGGGTGTCCGGCGGCTCGTCGGGCCGCCACACGTAGAAGTCGCGGAACCGGCTGTCCTTGCTGCGCCGGGCGGACTGGAACCACGGGTGCTTGACGGACGTGTGGTTCACCACCAGGTCGGCGATCTCCCGGATGCCACGGTCGCGGGCGGTCCGCACCAGCTCGACGACGTCGCCGGCGTCCCCGACGCGGGGGTCGACGCCGTAGTAGTCGGTGATGTCGTAGCCGTCGTCGTAGTCGGAGGTCGGGTAGAACGGCATCAGCCACAGGCAGGTCACGCCCAGGTCCGCCAGGTGGTCGATGCGCTGGACCGCTCCCGGCAGGTCGCCGTAGCCGTCGTCGTCCCAGTCCATGAACGTGCGCACGTCCAGGCAGTAGACGACGGCGCTCTTCCACCACAGGTCGCCGGTGTCGCGGATCTTCATGAACCAGGTCATACCGGTCGCAGCCGCGCCGCGCGCGCCGGGCGCCGCGTGCGGGGCCGACCGCCGACCGGCGCGGCGCGGGCGCCCGCGCGCGTAGCGTGCGGACCGACGGCGCGG
>DAIDJQ010000128.1 GCA_027451305.1 Cellulomonas sp. | reverse complement strand
GCGGACCGCCGAGGCGATGGTCGCCAGCGCGTTCACCGCCCCGCACGTCACGGTGTTCCACACCATCGACGTCACGCGCACGATGAACCTGGTGCAGCGGCTGCGCGCCGACCGCGAGTTCGCCGACGTGCGGGTCACCCCGCTGCTGATCGCCGCGAAGGCCCTGCTCCTGGCGGTGCACCGGCACCCCGAGGTGAACGCCTCGTGGGACGACGCCACGCAGGAGATCGTCTACAAGCACTACGTGAACCTCGGCATCGCGGCGGCCACCCCACGTGGGCTGGTGGTGCCCAACATCAAGGACGCCCACCGGATGAACCTGCTCGAGCTGGCGCAGGCGCTCGGCGAGCTCACCGCGACGGCGCGCGCCGGCAAGACGACCCCGACGGGCATGTCCGACGGCACCATCACCATCACCAACGTGGGGGTGTTCGGCATCGACACCGGCACGCCGATCCTGAACCCCGGCGAGGCGGCGATCCTCGCGTTCGGCGCCATCCGTGAGCAGCCGTGGATGCACAAGGGGAAGATCAAGCCCCGGCACGTCACGCAGCTGGCGCTGAGCGTGGACCACCGGCTGGTGGACGGCGAGCTCGGCTCACGCGTGCTCGCCGACATCGCCGCCGTCCTGGCCGACCCGGCACAGGCCCTCGTCTGGGGCTAACGGCCGGGGCCGGCGGACGGCCTGCCTGACGTGCTGACCGAGGGACGGGCCGCGCAGCCGGGTGCCGGGCGGCCGGGACCCGTGCTTCGCCAGACGGGCCCTCAGGCCTGCTCGATGCGGACCATGTTGCCCGCCGGGTCGCGGAACGCGGCGTCGCGGACGCCCCAGGGCTGGCTGACCGGCTCCTGCAGCACCTCGGCGCCCGCCGCGGCGGCCACCTTCTCGAAGGTCGCGTCCAGGTTGTCGGTGCGCAGCTGGAGCATGCCGAGGGCGCCCTTGGCCAGCAGGGCGGCGACGGCGTCGCCGTCCTCCTTGGAGCGGCCGGCGTGTGGCTCCGACAGGACGATCGCGATCTCGGGCTGGGAGTCGGTGACGAGGGTGACCCAGTGGAAGCCGCCCTGGGCGACCTGGTTGCGCACGGTCATGCCGAGCGTGTCGCGGTAGAAGGCGAGGGCGGCGTCGACGTCGTCGACGGCCACGTGGACACCGCTGAGAGAAACTGTCATGGCCTGGACGTTAGGCGGGCGCGACCGCCGACGCTTCTTCGAAACTGCTCACCTGCGTGCCGCGCCGCACGCGACGCGGCCGGGTGGCGGCCATCACCTGGCAGACCGGCAGCTGCTGCAGCGCCCGGTGGTCACCGGCCCGGTAGGCGCTCGGCGTCTGGCCGACCAGCTCGGTGAACCGGGCGCTGAACGATCCGAGGCTGGTGCAGCCCACCTCGAAGCAGACGTCGGTGACGCTGCGGTCACCGCGCCGCAGCAGTGCCTTGGCTCGCTCGATGCGCCGCGTCATGAGGTACGAGTACGGCGTCTCGCCGTAGGCCTCGCGGAACCGTCGGCTGAAGTGGGCGGTGGACATGAACGCCGTGCGGGAGAGCGCCGGCACGTCGAGCGGCTGCGCGTACTCCCGGTCCATGCGGTCACGGGCGCGCCGCAGCCGGCGCAGCTCGTCGAGGTCCGGTGACATGCACCGATTGTGCACACGCCGCCCGTCGTCGCGGCCCACGCGGCCCGCCGGGTGCGCCGGTGCGCCCCCCGCGTCAGGGCTCGGCCGGTCCCACCCGGACCAGGCCCGTCTGGTACGCGACGACCACCAGCTGCGCGCGGTCGCGCAGGTCGAGCTTCACCATCGAGCGGTTCACGTGCGTCTTGACCGTCATCGGGGAGATGACCAGGCGTTCGGCGATCTCGTCGTTCGTCAGGCCCTCCGCGACCAGCGCGACGATCTCGCGCTCGCGGTCCGTGAGCTGCTCGAGACGGGCCGGCACGCCGGCGGTGGCCAGGCGCGTCGGCTGGGACAGGAACGTGGTGATCAGGCTGCGGGTGGCCGCCGGTGACAGCAGCGCCTCGCCGGCAGCCACCAGGCGGATCGCGTCGAGCAGGTCGTCGGGGTCGACGCTCTTGCCGAGGAACCCGCTGGCACCCGCGCGCAGCGCGAGGAACACGTAGTCGTCCAGCTCGAAAGTGGTGAGCACCAGCACCTTGACGCCGGCGAGGTCCTCGTCGGAGCAGATGCGGCGGGTCGCCTCGAGGCCGTCGACGCCGGGCATCCGGATGTCCATCAGCACCACGTCGGCACGGGCGCTGCGGGCCAGCTCCACCGCCTGCGCGCCGTCGGCCGCCTCGCCGACCACGGTCAGGTCCTCCGCGCCGTCCACCAGCACCCGGAAGCCGGCGCGGATCAGGGCCTGGTCGTCGGCGATCACCACCCGGATGGTCATCGGGCCTCCCGCAGGCGCGGCCGCGAGGTGGTGGGTGGGGAGGACGGGGGCGCCGCCGGCCCGGCGGACGACGTGCCGGACGCCATGCCGGACGACGAGGGGACCGGCACCGCGAGCGGCAGGTTCGCCTCGACCCGGAAGCCGCCGTCCTTCGTCGGACCCGTCCGGAGCTCGCCCCCGGCCGCCGCCACACGCTCGCGCATGCCGACCAGGCCGAGTCCGGACCCGGTCGCGGCGGCACGCCCGGCGGGCGACCACCCGAGCTCGTCGTCGGCCCGCGCCGGCGGGCGCTCGTTGGCCACCGTCAGCTCGAGCCGCTCGCCCCGGACCGCCAGCATCACCCGGGCCCGGGCGCCGGTCGCGTGCTTCTGGATGTTGGTCAGCGCCTCCTGCACCAGGCGGAACGCCGCCAGGTCGGCTGCGGGAGCGAGCCGCGCGGGCGGCCCGGACGTCTCGACGGTGACCGGCATGCCGATGGACCGGAAGGACGCGACCAGCTCGTCGAGGTGGGAGAGGTCCGGCGTCGGGGCGGTGGGCAGGTCGGCCTCGTCCTGCCGCAGCACGCCGAGCACGGACTGCAGCTCGGCGAGCACCGCCTTGGCCGACCCGCGCACGTGGTGCAGCGCCTCGGCGGCCGCGGCGGGGTCCCGGCCGACCAGGTGCTCCGCCACCCCGGCCTGCACGCTGATCACCGCGACGTGGTGCGCGATCGCGTCGTGCAGCTCGCGGGCGATGCGCACCCGGTCCTCCGCGACGCGACGCAGCGCCGTCTCCTCGCGCGTCTCCTCGGCCCGGCGCGCCCGGTCCTGCAGCGCGGCGATCGTGGCTCGCCGGCCCTGCACCGCCAGACCGATCCCGGCGGCGGTCCACAGCCAGAGGATCACGTTCTGCCGGCCCCAGCTCTGACCGCCGATCGTCGCGCCCAGCACCGAGGTGACCCCGAGCACCACGGACGTGACGCCGGCCGCGACGACCGCGTGCTCGCGCGGCCGGCGCAGCGCGAAGCTGTACAGGGCGATCGTGGTCGCCAGCTGGCCGAGGTTCACCGACAGGTCCGCGACGATCCCGACGAACGTGGCTGCGGCGGTCACCACCAGGGTGGCCAGGGGCAGCCGCCGCAGCTGGGTGAGCGCCGCCGCGCTGACCAGGGTGACCGCCACGTCGCCGCCGGTGACCGTCAGGTCCCACGCCTCGCCGTGCCGGCCGCCGTCCGGCAGCACGTGCGGCAGGACCAGGAACGCCGTGGCCAGCACGACCGCGAGCAGGGCGTCCGCGAGGGCCGTCCGGCGCCGCAGCGCACCGGCCATCCCGCGGACCCCGCCCATGCGCGTCACCCTACGGTCCGGCGGCGACGGGTCAGACGTCGCGACGGCTGATGGCCACCCCGGCACCGACCAGCGCCACCAGCACCCACGCGACCAGGACCGCCACGCCGGCGCCGACGCCCAGCACGTCGGTCCCGGCGCGCTCGACGGTGGTGAACGCCGCCGCGGCCGAGGTCGGCAGGAACTTCAGCGACGGGTCCCAGCTGGCGGGCAGAAGCGCACCGGCGAGCGGCGGAAGCACGAGCAGCCCGGCCACCAGCGCGCCGATGCTCCCGGCCACGCTCCGCAGCAGGACGCCCAGGCCCATGCCGAGCAGGCCGACGGCGGTCAGGTACCCCGCCATGCCCAGCACCTGGCGCAGCACGCCGGGGTCGCCGAGCGCCGCGGTGGTGTTGCCGCCGGAGCGCAGCACGGCCATGCCGAGGAAGAAGGCCCCGAACACCCCGATCAGGGTGATCGCCAGCTGCAGAGCCGTCAGCACGATGGCCTTGGCGGCCACCACCTGCCAGCGCCGCGGCACGGCGGCCACGGTCGACGTGATCATCCGGGACCCGTACTCCCGGGCACCCACGACGCAGCCGAGCACGCCGACCACCAGCACGCCGATGTTGGCGCCGGTCAGGACCGTCGCCACCGGACCGACACCGGCGAACGGCCCGTGGCGGTCCGCCGGCTGGCCCATCCGGTTGTTGGCGATGGCGGCGGCCAGGGCGGCGAAGCCGATCAGGAAGGCCAGCAGCAGCGCCTGCCCCGACCAGGTGCTGCGCAGCGTGCGGACCTTGACCCACTCGAAGCGGACCACCCGCCCGAACGTCTGCTTGTACTCGGTGACGGTCTGCGGGTCGGGCAGGACGGTGGCCGTGGGCGCGATCGTGGTGGACATCAGGCGGCGCTCCTCGTGGACTGGGTGGTGTGGGCCGGCCGGTGCTCGACGGCGCCGGCGTACTCGACCTCGTCGCGCGTCAGCGCCATGTAGGCGGACTCGAGGGAGCCGTGGTGGGTGGCCAGCTGGTGCAGCCGCAGCCCGTGCGCGGCGGCGATGTCGCCGATCGTCTCGGCGGTCAGCCCGCGCACCTCGAAGGTCCCGGCCTCGGTGGACGTCAGCGTCACGCCGTCGCCGGCCAGCAGCGGCGCCAGCGTGCCGGCGTCCGGCGAGGCGACGACGACGGCGCCGACCGCCGCCTGCGCGATGAACGCGGCGATCGGGGTGTCCGCCAGGATGCGGCCACGGCCGATCACCAGCAGGTGGTCCGCCACCAGCTCCAGCTCGCTCATCAGGTGCGACGAGAGCAGCACCGTGCGGCCCTCCGCGGCCAGCTCGGCCAGGAGCGCCCGGATCCACTGGATCCCGTCGAGGTCGAGCCCGTTCACCGGCTCGTCCAGCAGCAGCACCGACGGGTCCGCCAGCAGAGCCGCCGCGATGCCCAGCCGCTGCCCCATGCCGAGCGAGAACTCCCGCGTCCGCTTGCCCGCCACGTGGCTGAGGCCCACGGTGCCGAGCACCTCGTCGACCCGTCGCGGACCGACGCCGACCGTCGAGCCCAGCGCCAGCAGGTGGTTGCGCGCCGTCCGGCCGCCGTCCGTCCCCTTGGCGTCCAGCAGCGCGCCGACCTCGGCCAGCGGCGCCGGCGACGTGGTGTACGGCCGTCCGTTGACGAGGGCGTGGCCGGACGTCGGCCGGTCCAGCCCGAGGATCACCCGCATGGTGGTGGACTTCCCGGCGCCGTTGGGGCCGAGGAAGCCGGTCACCACGCCCGCCGGGATCGTCGCGGTGATGCCGTCCACGGCGATCTTGTCGCCGTACTTCTTGGTGAGCCGGTGGAGCTCGATCATGGTGGTCCTCGG
>DAIDJQ010000127.1 GCA_027451305.1 Cellulomonas sp. | reverse complement strand
TGGGCCTCGCGCTGCACGACCAGGGGTTCGACGCCGATCCCGCCCAGGCGCTCCGGCTGGCGTGCTCGACGACGTGCCTGATGCCGGGCTCGGAGGTGGACGCCGCCGTGCGGGTTCGAGTGCCGCTCCCGTTCGTCCCGTCGTTCGTCCGATCCGTCGTGCCGCTGGAGCTGACGGTCTCCGCGCAGCACACGGCGGTGGTCGACACGTACCGGGCGGCGCCGTGAGCAGGCCGGCGGTGGTGAGGGCCCGCCGGCATCGCGGCGACGACGGGCAGGTGACGCTGCTGGTGCTCGGCTTCGTCGTGCTCGCCGTCGCGCTGATCACCGTGGTCGTCGCGGCCACCGGCGTGCACCTGGACCGAAAGCGCCTGCTCGACCTGGCCGATCTGGCGACCCTGCACGCTGCCGACTCCGTGACGGACGGCGGCTACTTCGCGACGGGCGTCGCGCCGACGGTCTCGGGGGTCCCGCTGACCTCGGAGGCTGTGCGGGCATCCGTCGAGCAGTACCTGCGGGACCATCCCGATCCGGCGGCCCGTTGGTCGGCCATCGACGTGCTCGAGGCGAGGACGCCGGACGGTCGCACGGCCGAGATCCGTCTGGTGGCCGTGAGCAGGCTGGCACTGGTCGGCCCGCTGCTCGCGCCGTGGACGGATGGGGTGCGCATCGAGGCAACCGCAACGGCCCGCGCCTGGTAGACGGCGACCACGCCAGCGACCCGGGTGGACCGCACAGCCGCTCGGAGAGGCACCACACCGCCCTGCGACCCCGCGTCGTCGTCGGGCGACGAGCCGTCCGAGCCGTCTCCTCGGCCGGGCCGTGGGACCCGACCCGGTAGCCTGGACGGTCGTGGCCATCGACTTCCCCGCTGAGATCCGCGCGCTGCGCAGCACCCTCGAGTCCATCGAGGCCGTGATCGACCCGGCGGCGCTGCGGGAGAAGATCGCCGACCTGTCCACGAAGGCGTCGGCCCCCGACCTGTGGGACGACGCGGAGGCGGCGCAGAAGGTCACCAGCCAGCTGTCGGTCGCGCAGGCGGAGCTCGAGCGGCTGGCCAAGCTCAACGCGCGGATCGACGACCTCGAGACGCTGGTGCAGCTCGCCGTGGAGGAGGACGACGCCGACAGCGCCGTCGAGGCCGAGGCCGAGCTCAGCGCGGTCCGCAAGGCGATGGGGGAGCTCGAGGTCCGCACCCTGCTCTCCGGCGAGTACGACCAGCGCGAGGCCGTCGTCACCATCCGGTCCGGCGCCGGTGGCGTGGACGCCGCCGACTTCGCCGAGATGCTGATGAGGATGTACCTGCGCTGGGCCGAGCGGCACGGCTATCCCACCAAGGTGCTGGACACCAGCTATGCCGAAGAGGCCGGCCTGAAGAGCGCCACCTTCGAGGTGAAGGTGCCGTATGCGTACGGCAACCTCTCCGTCGAGGCGGGGACGCACCGGCTGGTGCGCATCTCCCCGTTCGACAACCAGGGGCGCCGGCAGACGAGCTTCGCGGCGGTCGAGGTGATCCCGCTCATCGAGCAGACGGACCACATCGACGTGCCGGAGTCGGACATCCGGGTGGACGTGTTCCGGTCCTCGGGCCCCGGTGGGCAGTCGGTGAACACCACGGACTCCGCGGTTCGCATCACCCACCTGCCGACGGGCCTGGTGGTCTCGATGCAGGACGAGAAGAGCCAGATCCAGAACCGTGCCGCCGCGATGCGGGTGCTGCAGTCCCGCCTGCTGGTGCTGCGCCAGCAGCAGGAGGACGCGAAGAAGAAGGAGCTGGCAGGGGACATCAAGGCCAGCTGGGGCGACCAGATGCGCAGCTACGTGCTGCACCCGTACCAGATGGTCAAGGACCTGCGGACCGACTACGAGGTCGGCAACCCGATGGCGGTGTTCGACGGGGACATCGACGGGTTCATCGAGGCGGGGATCCGCTGGCGTCGCAGCCAGGAGAACGGCCCGGCTGCCTGAGCCGCGGCGCCGCCCGGCATCGGGCATTTCCGGGCATAAGTGGCGACGTCGCCCGATTCACAGGATCGGGGGCGGCGTGTCCTGCCCGGAGGGCTCGTCGGGCGTTCGTAGCCTCGAGGAGGCTCGCGAGCAGTGGGCCGTCCGGGTGTGAGCAGTCGGCACCCGGGGCGCGACGAGGTCGGGGCAGGCACGTGATCCGGTTCGAGAACGTCACCAAGGTCTATGCGCGTGGCGCGAGGCCCGCGCTGGACCGGGTGAGCCTCGACGTCGAGCGCGGCGAGTTCGTCTTCCTGGTCGGGTCCTCGGGCTCGGGCAAGTCCACCTTCCTCCGGCTCGTGCTGCGCGAGGAGCGCGCCTCGGCCGGCAAGGTGTTCGTCGCCGGCAAGGAGCTGAGCACCCTCTCCTCATGGAAGGTGCCGCAGATGCGCCGGCAGATCGGCGCGGTGTTCCAGGACTTCCGGCTGCTGCCCAACAAGTCGGTGTTCGAGAACGTCGCGTTCGCCCTCCAGGTGATCGGCAAGCCGCGTCACCACATCCTCACCACGGTGCCGGACGTGCTGGAGATGGTGGGTCTGGCCGGCAAGGAGAAGCGCCGCCCGCACGAGCTGTCCGGCGGTGAGCAGCAACGTGTGGCGATCGCCCGCGCGTTCGTCAACCGGCCGTCGATCCTGCTGGCCGACGAGCCCACCGGAAACCTCGACCCGACGACGTCACTGGGGATCATGCGCCTGCTCGACCGCATCAACCGGACCGGCACCACCGTGGTGATGGCCACGCACGACGACGAGATCGTCGACCAGATGCGCAAACGGGTGGTCGAGCTGAGCACCGGGGCGATGGTGCGCGACCAGTCGCGCGGCGTCTACGGCTCGGACCGCTGAGGGGACCGGGACCGTGCGACTGCAGTTCATCCTCTCCGAGATCGGCATCGGTCTTCGGCGCAACCTCTCGATGACCATCTCGGTCATCCTCGTCACCTTCGTGTCGCTGACGTTCGTCGGCGTCGCCGGGCTGCTGCAGACGCAGATCGGCAAGATGAAGGACCAGTGGTACGACAAGGTCGAGGTCTCGGTGTTCCTCTGCCCGTCGAACTCGTCCGCCCCCACGTGCGCGTCGGGCGAGGTGACGGATGCGCAGAAGGCGGACATCCAGGCCGCGCTGGACGCGCCCGAGGTCAAGCCGTACATCCAGAAGGTCTACTTCGAGACGAAGCAGGAAGCCTTCGCGTCGTTCCAGAAGCAGTTCGCCGGCCAGTTCTGGGCGAGCGCCGCGACGGTGGACGACATGAACTCGTCCTACCGGATCAAGCTCACCGACCCCACCAAGTACCAGGTGGTCGCGGACGTGCTGTCCGGGCGGCAGGGCGTGGAGCAGGTGCAGGACCAGCGGGCACTGTTCGACCGGCTCTTCCTGGTGCTGGACCGCGCCACGCTCCTGGCCGGCGGCCTCGCCGGCGTGATGCTGCTGGCAGCGGTGCTGCTGATCACCACCACCATCCGGCTCTCAGCGCTGAGCCGGCGCCGGGAGACCGGCATCATGCGCCTGGTCGGCGCGAGCACTGTGTTCATCCAGCTGCCGTTCATGCTGGAGGGCGCGATCGCCGCGACGGTCGGCGCAGCACTGGCCGTCGGGGCCCTCTGGCTCGGCGTCCGCTACCTGGTGACCGACTGGCTGGGCTCGTCGGTCGGCTGGATCCCCTATGTCAGCACCGGCGACGTGATGACCGTCGCGCCGCTGCTGGTCGCCGTCGCCATCCTGCTGGCCGGCATCTCGTCCGTCGTCACGCTGAGCCGATACACGAGGGTCTGACATGAACCGTGCCGCGCCCCTGACCCGTCGTCGTCGCCGGTCCCGAGACCTGCGCCGGCTGCTGGCGACGCTGCTGTCCGCGATGCTCGTCGTGCTGGTGGCCACGGCGTCGCCTGCAAGCGCGGACGACCTGTCGAACAAGCGCAAGCAGACCCAGGCGCAGATCCAGGCGAACCAGGCGGCGCAGGACGCGATCCAGGCCTCGCTGGAAGACCTCTCGGCCAACCTCGCCCAGGCCGTCGTCGATCTGCAGAACGTCCAGGCGCAGCTGCCTGCTGCGCAGCAGAAGCTCGACGACGCGAACGCCTCGCTGCAAGCCGCGCAGCGTGAGGCTCAGCGGATCGCCGACGAGCTCACCGACGCCAAGGCCCAGGAGGCGTCGCTGACCGATGCCGTCACCAAGGACCAGGCGCAGTCCGCCCAGGTCCGGATCGCGATCGGGCAGATGGCCCGGCAGGCGTACCAGGGCGGTGCGGCGGTCGACACCTCAGGCCTGTCCGTGGTGCTCAGCGCCACCAATGCGCAGGACTTCGTCGCGCGCTTCGAGCTCGCGGCTACCGCGCAGCGCACCCAGGAGCAGGTGCTGGGCCAGATGCAGGCCCTCGAGGCGCAGGACCGCAACTCGCAGGCGCGGCTGACCGCGGTTCGCGAGCGGATCGACCAGCTCAAGAGGGACGCCGACCAGCAGGTGGTGCTGGCGGACCAGGCGACCAAGGACGCCGCGGCCGCCAAGGGGCAGCTGGACCAGCTTGTCGCTGACCAGACGGCCAAGCAGGCGGCGCTCCAGGGTCAGATCGCCCAGGCGCAGGCCGACCAGGCCGCGCTCGACGCGGCACGCACCCAGCTGAACCAGGAGCTGGCGACCATCGTCGCCCAGCAGGCCGCCCAGGCCGCGGCGGCGCGGGCCTCGAGCTCGTCTCCTGTCGCGGCACTGGCCGGCGCGTGGTTCGTGAACCCGACGGCTCACAACCCGATCTACGTGACGTCCGAGTACGGCATGCGGCTGCAGCCCATCCTGCACATCTGGCGGCTGCATGCGGGCATCGACCTGATGGACCACTGCAACGAGCCGGTGTACGCGGGCCGTGACGGCACGGTGCAGTGGACCGAGTACCGAGCCGGGCTCGGCAACCAGGTGATGCTGGACCACGGCTGGGTGAACGGTGCGTCGCTGATGTCCAGCTACAACCACATGAACAGCTTCGCGGTGCACGCCGGCCAGCACGTGAGCGCCGGTCAGGTGCTGGGCTACGCCGGCATGACGGGCGGCGTGTCCACCGGCTGCCACCTGCACTTCGAGGTCTACATCAACGGCGCCACGGTGAACCCGCGGCCCTACCTCGGCATCTGAGGCTGCGGGTCTTCGCAGCGACCTGCTCCGTCCGTTATCCGCCTGCGTCGGGACCGGCTGCTGTGTAGGCTCTCGGGGGCCCACCGCGAGGGTGGGGCCGACGAGGGGAGGGCGGCACGGTGGTCAAGCCGACCGGGCGCAGCCTCGTCGCGGCCAACCGCAAGGCCCGCCACGACTACACCATCGAGGACGTCTTCGAGGCCGGGATCGTGCTGTCCGGCACCGAGGTGAAGGCGCTCCGGGCGGGCCGGGCCTCCCTGACCGACGGCTGGTGCGAGATCGACGGCGGCGAGGCGTGGCTGCACGGGGTGCACATCCCCGAGTACACGCAGGGCACCTGGACCAACCACGCGCCGCGACGCAAGCGCAAGCTGCTGTTGCACCGCGAGGAGATCGAGCGGCTCGCGATCGGCACCCAGGCGAAGGGTCAGACGATCGTCCCGCTCGCGCTGTACTTCCTCGACGGGCGCGCCAAGGTGGAGATCGCACTCGCGCGCGGCAAGCGGGAGTGGGACAAGCGGCAGGCGCTGCGCGAGCGCCAGGACAACCTCGAGTCGCAACGCGCCATCCGGGAGCGGCGGGATCGTTGAGGACGAGCGGGCCTCGGGGCCTGAGGCGTGCAGCGACCGCGGGACTGACCGGCCTCGGGCTCCTCGCGGCGATGACCGCCGGCCTGGTCGAGGTCGCACGGCCCGCGCTCGCTGCACCGCGGACCGCGGCCGTGTCATCGGCATCGGCATCGGCCGTTGCCGCGACCGCGGCTGCCGGCCTGGTGCGTGTCCCGGGGGACATGTCCGCCGGCCGGGAGGTCACCCGGTACGCGGTCACCGCGGACGTCTCCGCGGACGGGCGGACCCGCGTCACCATCGACCTGGACTTCGACTTCGGCAACGACCCCGGGCACGGGCCGCAGCTGACGCTCCCGACGCGGCAGCGGTACGACGACAGCCACGACCGGCTCTACCGGTACAGCGACATCACGGCGTCCAGCCCGACCGGCGCCCCGGCGCACCTCAACCGGACCAGCGACCAGAACGCCATCACCCTGCGCATCGGCGACCAGAACAACGGCAACGTGCAGGGCGTCCAGACGTACCGCATCGCGTACACGGTCGACGGCTGGCTCAACCCGGCCAACAGCCAGCACAGTGGTGACGAGCTGTACTGGAACGTCATCGGCTCCGGCTGGGCGGTGCCGATCTCGCACCTGTCGCTGGCGGTGACGGGGCCCGCGTCCGCGGTGGGTGCCGCGTGCTACGTGGGCAGCTACGGCAGCACCGACCCGTGCACGTCGGCCGCCGTGGAGGGCAGCGGGGCGCGGTTCGCGCAGGACGTCGTGGACGTCGGTCAGCAGTGGTCGGTGGTCACCGGGTGGCCCGGTGGCACCTTCCAGGCCAAGCCGATCCTGGGCCCCCGGTACGACCCCGCGGCCGCCCTGCAGCCGTTCAGCCTCGGGGGGATCGCTGCGCTGGTGGTGCTGGTGGCCGGCGCCGTCGTCGCGGTGCAGCGCGTCCTGCGGACCGGTCGAGACCAGGCGTACCTCGGCCTGACCCCGGGGTTGCGGCCGGCCGACGGTCAGCAGGTGACCACCGGGCTGCGCGGGCGCCAGGCGGTCGCCGTGCAGCTCACGCCTCCGGAGGGCACCGGTCCCGGCGCCGTCGGCACGCTGGTGGACGAGCAGGCGAATGCGACGGACGTCACGGCGACGCTGGTGGACCTGGCGGTCCGCGGGTACCTGCGCATCGAGGAGGTGCCGCGGCGTGACCCCGCCAAGAAGCCCAAGGACTGGTCGCTGGTGCAGCTGCGCGACCCTGACAGCTCGCTGCTCGGTTTCGAGACCTCGCTGCTCGGGTCGGTGTTCGCCGGTCGTCGACAGGTGCGCCTCTCCGAGCTGCGCACCACCTTCGCTGCGTCGATGGCGGCGGTGCAACGCAGCCTCTACCAGCACGTGACCGAGCGGGGCTGGTTCCGCAGTGATCCGCAGGCGGCGCGGCGGCGCTGGCGTGTGGCGGGCGGCCTGCTCGCCGCGTCGGGCCTGGCAGCGACGGCCGTGCCGTTGGCAGTCGCCGTCCAGCTCCGCGGGGTCGGCCTGGTCGGTATCGCGGTGGTGCTCGTCGGGCTCCTGGTGCTTCTGCTGGCCCGCAGGGCGCCGGCGCGGACGGCGGACGGGACGGCGGTGCTGGCGCAGGCCCTGGGGTTCCGGCGCTACCTGGCCACGGCCGAGGCCAACCAGCTCCGGTTCGAGGAGGGGCAGGACATCTTCAGCCGGTACCTGCCCTACGCGATCGTGTTCGGCCTGGCGGACCGGTGGGCGCGGGTGTTCGCGGAGCTCGCGGCCCAGGGCCGGGCCGTCGCCCAGCCCACCTGGTACACGGGCTGCTACGACGCCGGTGCCGGGTTCTTCTGGGCACAGAGCTTCGCCGGGGCGATGGACCGGTTCTCGGCGATCGCGACGCAGTCGCTGTCGGCACCGACGCCGGGGGCTTCCGGGGGTTCCGGGTTCGGTGGCGGGTTCTCCGGCGGGGGGGTCGGCGGCGGGGGAGGCGGCGGCTGGTAGGCGCGGCGTCGACGTGGTGGCTGGCTGGGACGTGAGGGCTGCATGAGACTGGCGCGATGGACCTGCCGGTGATGCCGCCAGTCGACCCGATGCTGGCGAAGGTGTCGTCGTCCATCCCGCCCGGTCTGCTGTACGAGCCGAAGTGGGACGGGTTCCGGTCGGTCGTCTTCCGTGACGGCGACGAGGTGGAGATCGGCTCGCGGAACACCAAGCCGATGCAGCGGTACTTCCCCGAGGTGGTCGAGGCGGTACGCGCCCAGCTTCCGGACCGGGTGGTGGTGGACGGAGAGATCGTGGTGCCGTCCACGCGCCACACCGGCCTGGACTTCGAGGCGCTGCTGCAGCGCGTGCACCCCGCCGCGTCGCGGGTACGGCTGCTGGCGGCGGAGACGCCCGCCCGCCTGGTGCTTTTCGACGTGCTCGCGGTGGGTGACGACGACCTGCGGGCCCGGCCGTTCGGTGAGCGGCGCGCCGTGCTCGAGGGCCTGGTCGGGCCGGGCGACACCGTCTCGGTCACCCCGCAGACCGACGACCTGTCGCGGGCGCAGCGGTGGTTCGAGCAGTTCGAGGGCGCCGGGCTGGACGGCGTGGTGGCGAAGGACCCGGGGGGCACCTACCAGCCGGGCAAGCGCGTGATGACGAAGATCAAGCACGAGCGCACCGCGGACTGCGTGGTGGCCGGGTACCGGTTGCACTCCTCCGGTGCCGATGCGGTGGGGTCGCTGCTGCTGGGGCTGTACCGACCGGACGGGGTGCTGGCCTCGGTCGGGGTGGTCGGCGCGTTCTCGATGGCTCGTCGTCGGGAGCTGCTCACCGAGCTGGCGCCCCTGGTGACCACGCTCGACGACCATCCGTGGGGAGCGATGGCGGCCGGCCGTACACCGCGCGAGGCGGAGCACAGCCGGTGGGCGCACGACCGTGACCTGTCGTTCGTTCCGTTGCGGCCGGAGCTCGTGGTGGAGGTGGCGTACGACCACCTCGAGGGCGACCGGTTCCGGCACACCGCGCAGCTGCGCCGGTGGCGACCGGACCGCGACCCGGGCTCGTGCACCTACGCGCAGCTCGACGAGCCGGTGACGTACGACCTGGTGGACGTGCTGGCCGGGCGCTGAGCCGTCAACCGCCCGACCGGCCGTGCAGCGGCTGCGCCGCGGAGTGACGGTCAGGTCCCTCCCAGGCTCGGCCGCGGTGCACAGGAACCGCACATCGACCGTCCAGTGCTCTCCCGGACTGGCGAGGTCTGATGGTCACTGTCGACGTCAGGGTGACGGCGGCGGGGAGGTGGACACGATGTCCGAGCAGGATCCGCAGCAGGTGGGCGGCCCGCAGGGGGACGCCGAGCCGATCGTTCAGCCGATCGCGGCACCGCCGGGCGCAGTCCCGGCCGAGCCGGCCGGGAACCAGCCCGCGGTCGTCGAGCAGAGGGGGACCGGGACCGGGTCCACGGAGCCGGTCGGCGTCGCGCCCGAGCCCGGACCGGCCGAACCGGTCGCCGTCCCGGTCGGAGCCGCGCCGATGGCCGCCGACCCCGACGCCGTCCCGGGTCCGTACGCCGTCCCAGGTGCGTACGGCTACCCGATGGCAGCAGCGCTTCCCGACGAGCACCTGGCCGTCGACCCGCGGCGCCGGATCCGTCGTCGTCGGGCCATCGTCGGGAGCTCGGCCGCCGCCGTGATCGCGGCGGCACTGCTGATCGGCGCCGCGACCAGGCCGACCGCCACGCAGTCCAGCACCGCCACCACCGCGACGGACGACCGGGCGCCGTGGAGCTGGGCGCAGGACGGCTACGGCTACCGGGACCGCGGCGGGCTCGTGCCCGGTGGGTCGGCGGGCTCGGCTGGGTCGGCGGGCTCGTCGGGCTCGTCGGGATCCTCGTCCACCGGGACTGGGACCTCCGCGGCGACCACCGCGACCGCGGCGCAGCAGGTCGGCGTGGTCACCGTCACTAGCACGCTGGGCTACGAGAACGCGACGTCGGCCGGAACCGGGATGATCCTGTCCGCCGACGGCCTGGTGCTGACCAACAACCACGTGGTCGAGAACGCCACCGCCATCCAGGTGACGGTGCAGTCCACCGGCAAGACGTACACGGCCACGGTGCTGGGTACCGACAAGACCGCGGACGTCGCGCTGATCAAGCTGCAGGGCGCCAGCGGGTTGACCCCGGTGACCCTCGACACGAACGGTGTCACCAACGGTGAGGCCATCACGGCGATCGGCAACGCGGAGGGGACCGGGACGCTCGTCGCAGCGGCGGGTTCCGTGACGGCGACCGACCAGACGATGACCGCGTCGACGGATGCGGCGTCAGCCGAGACGCTCTCCGGGCTGATCGAGTTCTCCGCGTCGGTGGTCAGCGGTGACTCCGGTGGTCCCGTGCTGGACTCGGCCGGGCAGGTGGTAGGGATCACCACGGCGGCATCCAGCGGGACCGGCTCGACGGTGGCGTACGCGATCGACATCCAGAACGCGATGACGATCGTCAAGCAGATCGAGAGCGGGCAGGCCTCCTCCGACGTGGTCATCGGGTACCCGGCGTTCCTGGGCGTCTCGATCGCCTCGTCGTCGCAGATCGCGTCCGGCTACGGGAACGCAGGCGGCTCGACGAGCACGACGAGCGGCGCGACGATCGCCGGAGTGATCGCCAGCACGCCGGCTGCCAACGCCGGCCTCGCGGCCGGCGACACGATCACCAAGGTGAACAGCAGCACGGTGAGTTCCGCGGACCAGCTGTCCACCCTGCTGGCCGGCTACAAGCCGGGTGACAAGGTGAGCATCACCTGGACGGCCGCCAGCACGGGCACCAGCCACACCGCCACGGTGACGCTGGTGCAGGGCCCGGTGGCCTGACCGGGCTCGACCGACGGCGCCGGGCGGGGCCCTCGCGGGAATGAGCGAGGCACGCCCGGCGTTGTCGCGTAAGATCGACCTGCCGCCTGAGAGGGCGGTGCTTGAAAACTGAACATGGGGGTGATCGGTTTCGACGGTGGTCGCCGATCCAGGGGAAGCGGGCCGAGGACGCACGGTTATCTCGTTAACGATCCGCGCAAACCCATAGGTGCCAATACATCGCGCACCGACTTCGCCCTCGCCGCCTGAGCGAGCTGTGAAGTCCGCCAGCCCGAGCTAGCTTCCGACTCGGTTCCTGACGTCATCTAGGAAGCCACTGCTCACAGCGTTCGTCAGTGACGTTGTGGGGACTTTCAGCTGACTGAGCCTGTCCACGACTTGTCTGTGTGATCGTGGGGGCTGAGAAAAGCGCAGCAGAATGCGCCCGGAGAAGCCCTGGTTTAGTGTCATCGGACGCGGGTTCGATTCCCGCCACCTCCACCACGCCTGGCCTGCGGGTTCGTCCCGTACGGCGCTGATCTCGTTGACACGGACCCCGGGTTCGTTGACACGGGTGGCCGTGCGGGCGGACTCTCACGCCTATGGCGTCCCTTCGTGAGCGTCGTCGTGCCGACGGCAGCACCGCCTACGCGGTGCTCTGGCGCGACCCGCGAACGGGGCGTCAGTCCTCCATGACCTACGCCTCGCGCAACGAGGCTCGGGTGGCGATGGAGCTGCTCGAGGCGGCCCACGGACACGCTAAGGACGCGGCAGAGATTGCCGCGTCCATTTCTGTGTCTCCACAATCGGCGCACGCCGCTATTGCGGCAGCGTCGACGCCGCGTGCTGCGCCATCCGCATTCACGGCCGTGCCGCCCAGCGGCCCGACGATCGCGGCTCTGGTTCGCGAGCACATCGACCTGCTCACCGGGATCGGCCCGAACGCGCGAGCGTCGTACGGGCGTTACCTGCGCCACCACATCGGTCCGCTGCTCGGTGCCTCGCCGGTGACCGCCGTCGG
>DAIDJQ010000126.1 GCA_027451305.1 Cellulomonas sp. | reverse complement strand
TCGAACAGGTCCCGTGCCTGGTACTCGAACAGGTCCACGCCGGCGCGTCCTCTCGCTCGTCCCGCACGTCGGTGTGGCGACGTGCGCACCGGTGGCGACTCTAGCCGGGGACCGCCGATTTCTCGACATCGAGACACTTGGCGGCCGACACCCGGACCTGCCCCGCCGCGGTTCCTTGCGCTCGATCCGGGGCTGTACGGCGCCGGGCCCGCCGGGTGAGGATGGACGACGACCTTCAGGGCCGACGACGGAGGCACCGATGGGCACGATCCAGGTCGACCTGTTCACCACGCTCGACGGGGTCGCCCAGGCACCCGGCGGTCCCGACGAGGACCGGGAAGGCGGCTTCCCGTTCGGCGGCTGGCAGGCGCCGATGATGGACCTCGGCGTCGGCGAGGCGATCGGTGCCGGCCTCGCCGACGCCGACGCCCTGCTGCTGGGGCGCCGGACCTACGACATCTTCGCCGCGTACTGGCCGGGGCAGGGCACCACCGGGCCGGACGGCGGTGTCGCCGAGCTGTTCAACCGGGTGCCCAAGTACGTCGCCTCGCGAGGCACGCCCCGGCTGGGCTGGGCGGGTTCGACGCTGCTCGGACCGGACCTGGCCGCTCAGGTGCGCGCCGTCCGCGACCGGCACGAGAACGTGCACGTGATCGGCAGCCTGAACCTGTTCCAGACCCTGCTCGTCGAGCGGCTGCTCGACCGGCTGAACCTGTGGGTGTACCCCGTGGTGCTCGGCACCGGGAAGCGGGTGTTCGAGGCCGGTGCGGCGCCGTCGACCCTGCGGCTCGTCGGGGACCCGCAGCGCTCGCAGTCCGGTGCGGTGCTGCTGCGGTACGAGCTGCTGCCGGCCGGCCCGGGCACCGGCGACATGGCGAGCCGCAGCTCCTGAACCCGGCGCGGGAACCCACCGCGTCCGACCGTCCGTCCGTCCGACCGTCAGCCCACCGGCCACCACCGGCCACCACCGGCCACCACTGAGAAGGAGCAGCGCGATGCCTGAGACCGACGAGCTGGACGTGTTCGGCTGGGTGGAGATCGGCGTGGCCGACCTGCAGGCCGCACAGGCGTTCTACGGCGCCGCCTTCGGCTGGGAGTTCATGCCGTTCGGTGACGGCTACGTGGTGGCGACGTCGCGCGGCCGCAACGTCGGCGGCCTGTACACCTGGCCCACGCCGGTGCCCGACGGCATCCGGGTGTACGTCAAGGTCGCCGACCTCGAGGGCACGCTGGAGAAGGTCAAGGCCGCCGGCGGCACCGTCGAGCGCGAGCGCACCCGGATCGGCGAGACCGCCGGCTGGTGGGCCGACGTGCGCGACCCCGCCGGCACCCTGCTCGGCGTGCTGACGGAGAACCCGGCCGCCTGACGCGGACCGCCCGTCACCGGCGGGCCGCCGGCGAGGATCGCGGCGGCCGGCAGGTGGTGGCCGCCGAGGTCGGGGCCGCCAGGGTCGGGGCCGCCACGGTCGGGACGTGCCGCCGCGACCTGCCGGGTCACAGCCCGAGCCGGACCACGTTCCACGACACCGGGGGCACGGTGAGGCTGAGCCGGCCGTCCTGCACCGTCGCCGTCGTGTTGGCACGCGGCGCGACGCTGGTGTCGTCGTCGGCGGTCGCCTGCCACGTGTGGTCGGGGTTGGACAGCGTGCTCGCGGAGGTGAGCCGCAGGCCCGGCAGCGAGCGCAGGTCCACCTCGAGGCGAGCCTCCTGCGTCGTCGAGCGGTTGACCGCGAAGAGCGCGACCGCCCCCGTCCGCGGGTCGTGCGTCGCGACGGCGTCGACCAGCGCGGCGTCGCCGAACTTGGCCGTCTCGTAGGTCGGCACGTCGATCGCCACCTGCAGCACGTCGCCGACCGCGGCGGCCGAGGCCTGGGCGAACGGGTGGAAGATCGTCTGCTTCCACGACCGGCCGCCCGGCTCGGTCATGATCGGCGCGATCACGTTGACCAGCTGGGCCAGGCTCGCCGCAGCGACCCGGTCCGTGTGGCGCAGCAGGCTGATCAGCAGGTTGCCGACCACCACGGCGTCCGCGACGTTGTAGCGGTCCTCGAGCAGGACGGGCGCCACCGGCCAGTCGTCGCCCGTCGGCGGCCGGGACTCGGCGCGGTGCTGGTACCAGACGTTCCACTCGTCGAACGAGATGTTGATGCGCTTGGCCACCTTCTTGTGCGACCGCACCGAGTCGGCCGTCGCCGCGACCGAGGTGATGAAGTGGTCCATGTCCGTCGCAGAGGCGAGGAACGACCCGAGGTCGCCGTCCTCCTCGAAGTAGTACGCGTGCGCCGAGACCAGGTCCACCTGCTCGTAGGCCTCCGACAGGACGATCCGCTCCCAGTCGCCGAACGTCGGCATGCCCACCCCCGACGAGCCGGACGCCACCAGCTCGAGCTCCGGGTCGACCATCCGCATCGCCCGGGCGGTCTCGGTCGCCAGCCGGCCGTACTCCTGGGCCGTCTTGTGGCCGATCTGCCACGGGCCGTCCATCTCGTTGCCGAGGCACCACATCCGGACCTTGTACGGGTCGGCCGCACCGTTCGCCCGCCGCAGGTCCGAGAGGGCGGTCCCGCCCGCGACGTTGCAGTACTCGAGCAGGTCGAGCGCCTCCTGCACGCCGCGCGTGCCCAGGTTGACCGCCATCATCGGCTCGACGTCCGCGGCCGACGCCCAGCGCATGAACTCGTCGACGCCGACGAGGTTCGGCTCCGTCGAGTGCCAGGCGAGGTCGAGCCGACGCGGCCGCTGCTCCACCGGGCCGATCCCGTCCTCCCAGCGGTAGCCGGAGACGAAGTTGCCGCCCGGGTACCGGACCGTGCTGACCCCGAGCTCGCGGGTCAGCTCGATGACGTCCTTGCGGAAGCCGTCGGCATCGGCGGTCGGGTGCGACGGGTCGTGGATGCCGGTGTAGACGCAGCGTCCGAGGTGCTCGACGAACGAGCCGAAGGTGCGCCGGCGCACGGCCCCGACGCGGAACGCCGGGTCGAGGGTCAGGGTCGCGGTGAACATCAGGTGGAGCTCCTGGGGTGTCGTGACGTGTGAGAGCGCAGGGCGGGCTGCCGGAGCCGTCGCCTACTTGATCGAGCCGAGCGACAGGCCGCCCTGCCAGTACTTCTGCAGGCTGAGGAACGCGATGATCAGCGGCAGGACCGAGACGAGCGCACCCGTCGTGATCAGGTTCCACACCTGCTCGCCGCCGGCGCCCGCGTTCGAGAGCGCCTGCCAGTTGTTCAACCCGACGGTCACCGGCAGCAGCTGCGGGTTCTGCAGCATCGCCAGGGGCAGGAAGAAGTTGTTCCACGTCGCCACCACCGTCAGCAGCAGCACCGTGACGATCGCGGGGCGCAGTAGCGGCAGGGCGACCTGCCCGAACACCCGCAGCTCGCCGGCGCCGTCCACCCGGGCCGCGTCGAGCATCTCGTCCGGAACGGCGTCCTGCGCGTACACGCGCATCAGGTAGACGCCCAGCGGTGACAGCAGCGACGGCAGGATGACCGCCCACATCGTGTTCACCATGCCGACGCGGCTCAGGAGCACGAACGTCGGGATGACCAGTGCCGTCAGCGGCACCATCACGGAGCCCAGCAGCGCCGAGAAGTACAGGTTCCGGCCACGGAAGCGGTACTTCGCGAACCCGTAGCCCGCGAGGACGGCCAGGACCGTCGCTCCCACGCCGCCCGAGAGCGCGTAGACGAAGGAGTTGCCGAGCCAGCGCCAGTAGATGCCGCCCTGGTGCTGGCCGAGCCCGCGAAGGTTCTCGAGGAGGTTGAGGTGCGAGTCGAACCAGAGCGGTCCGTGCGCACCGGTGAAGAGGCCGGAGTTGCTCTTGGTGGCGGCGACCACGAGCCACCACAGCGGCAGGATGAAGTAGACGACCAGGACGAGGAGGAAGAGGTGCGAGCCGGCCCGGGCCCGGGCTCGCACCGGGTTGACGACGACCTCGGCGTCCGCGGCGGCCGCGACCTGCTGACCATGGCGCGTGCTCATGACTGGAGTCCGCTCTGCTTGCGGGTGAGGAAGAGGAAGAAGTAGGAGCCGACGAAGACGACCACGCCGAGCGCGAAGGAGATGGTCGACGCGTAGTTGAACTGGCTGTACGAGAACGCCAGCGAGTACGCGTACATGTTCGGCGTGTAGTCGGGCGGGATCGCGCCCTGCGCGATCGAGCGCAGCACCTGCGGTTCCGTGAAGAACTGCAGGGTCCCGATCAGCGAGAAGACGATCACCATGACCATCGAGCTGGAGATCATCGGGACCTTGATCCGGGCCGCGATCTGCCAGCCGTTCGCACCGTCGATCCGCGCCGCCTCGTAGACGGACGGGTCGACCGACCGCAGCGCCGCGTAGATGACGACCATGTAGTACCCGGACCACTGCCAGGTGACGATGTTGACCAGGCTGGCGAAGATCAGGTTCTGCGAGAGGAAGCTCGGCGCGTGCAGCCCGACCAGCCCGAAGATGTCGTTGGCGGGCCCGAAACGCGGGCTGTAGAGGAACCCCCACATCAGGGCGCCGATCATGGCGGGAACCGCGTAGGGCACGAAGATCATGAGGCGCGAGAACTTCGACAGCCGGGTCGTCAGCGTGTCGAGCACGAGCGCCGCGGCGAGGGCGACCGCGATCTGCACGGGAACCATGACGATCGCATAGAGCGCCACGCGTCCCAGGCCGTGCAGGAAGATCGGGTCCGTGAACGCCTTCGCGTAGTTGCCGAGCCCGACGAACCTGTCGCCCGTGGCGAGCGTCTTGGAACGCAGGCTCATCCAGAAGGCGTACCCGATCGGTGCGACCAGGAATGCGGCGAAGATGATCGTGAACGGCGTGACGAAGAGCCATCCCCAACGTTGCCGATTCGTCTCGATCTTGCTCGCAGTGCCCTGCGGACCGGTCGCCGCGCGCGGCGGCGCCTGTGTGGTGACGGTGCTCATGAACGCTCCCTTGGCCGGTCCCGGGGTCGGCGCGAGCGAGCGGCGCCGACCCCGGGAGGACTTCAGTTGGTGACCGTGAAGCCCTGCTCCTTGGCGTACTGCAGGAGGCTGTTCTGCAGGTTGTCCAGGGCCGTCGACGCGTTCTGCTTGCCCTGCGCCATGTCGTACAGCTGCTGCGTCTGCTGGTCGAACGCGTAGTTCTGGAACGGGCTGAACGTGAAGCCCTTGTAGCCGGCCGCGGCGGTGAGGAACACGTCCTTGTTGATCTGCTGGCCGCCGAAGAACGGGTACGCGAGGTTCTTGAAGTAGTCCGACTCCAGGATCGGCTTCCACAGCGGGAACAGCGCCCCCTGCTCGATACCGATCTTCCATGCGGCGTCGGTGTTGAAGATGCCCTTGGCGACCTCGGCTGCGGCGGCCTTGTCCTTCGCCTGGCTGGTCACCGCGAAGGTGGAGCCGCCCCAGTTGATCTGGACCGGGTTGGAGGTGTCCCACTGCGGGATCGGTGCGACCTTCCACTGCGCGTTGGCGTCACCGCCGGACAGGCCCTTCAGGTAGCCGGGGCCCCAGGCTGCGGCGAGGTACACCGCGTAGGTGCCGTTCACGAGCTTGGTGTTGTAGTCCGCGGTGAACGCGTCGTCCGTCGCGACGAGCTTCTTGTCGATGAGGCCCTGCCAGTACGACAGCACCTTCTTCGCGTTGTCGTCGTTCGCCTTGATCCCCACGTCCGTCGGCTTGGTCGAGTCGTAGGTGAACGGGGTCGACCCGACCTGGGAGAACAGGGCCTGGTTGAAGGCGCGCCCGTTCGTCGGGAAGTTGGTGATGTAGCCGGTGTAGCCGGCGTCCTTGAGCTTCTGAGCCGCAGTCGCGAACTCGTCCCACGTGGTGGGGACCGGCACGTTGTACTTGGCGAAGATGTCGGCGCGGTAGAGCATGCCCATCGGACCGCCGTCGACCGGGATCGCGTAGACGTGCGACCCGCTCGAGACGTCCTTCCAGGCGCCGTCGGTGTAGTCCTTGGCCACGTCGGCCGCACCGTAGGACGACAGGTCGACGAGCGCGTTGCGGATGGTGAAGCTCGACAGCACCTCGGACTCGAGCATGATGACGTCCGGCGCGCCGGACTTCGCCTCGATCGCGGTCGAGAACTTCGTGTACTCGTCGTTGCCCTGGCCGGCGTTGGTCCAGCAGATCTGGACGTCGTCGTGGGTGGAGTTGAACAGGTCGACGACCTTGTCGAACGCCGGGTACCACGCCCAGACAGTCACCCTCTTGGCGGCCGGCTTCTGGATCGTGTTGGTGCACGAGCCTGCCGCCGCGGCCGAGGCCGTCGACGAGCCGCTGCCTCCCGAGCTGCTGCAGGCGGTGAGCAGAGCCAGGGCCGCGACCGCGGGCAGTGCCACCCACCGCGCGGATCGCGCGAGCAAGGACTTCCGCATGCGAATCCTCCTTGATCCGAGTCATGTGCCGGCGGCTTCGCCGGCTGGGACGTCGAGGTGCGACA
>DAIDJQ010000125.1 GCA_027451305.1 Cellulomonas sp. | reverse complement strand
GCCGAGCGCGAGCCGCAGCGCCCAGGCGTGGGCTCGCACCACCGCCGGCCGGTGCCATTCGGCGGCGAGCGCCGCGACCACGTCGGCGTTGCGGGCCGGCTCCGCGACGAGGTTGGCCGGCCCCTCGACGTCCGCGGTGAGCAGGTGGGTGATGGCCCGTACCTCGTCGAGGAGCGTGATCCACGCCCAGAACTGCCGCCCGGACCCGAGCGGGCCGCCGAGGCCGAGCCGGATCAGCGGCAGCAGCCGGCCGAGCGCGCCGCCCCGCGGGCTGAGCACGATCCCGCTGCGCAGGTGCACAACCCGGACGCCCGCGTCGGAGGCGGTCGACGTGGCCGACTCCCAGCGACGCACCACGTCGGCGAAGAACGTGTGCCCGAGGGGTTCGGACTCGGTCAGCACGTCGTCGCCGCGATCGCCGTAGGCGCCGATTCCCGACGCCTGGAGCAGCACACGCGGCGTCTCGGAGCTCGCCGCAAGGGTCGCCGAGAGGAGCCCCGTGGTGCGCAGCCGGGAGGCGATCACCTGACGCTTCCGCGCGGGCGTCAGCGGTCGGGTGCCGACGTTGACGCCCGCCAGGTTGACCACGGCATCCGCGCCGGCGAGCAGCGTGGGATCCAGCCGACCCGTGTCGGGGTCCCACGCCAGCTCGTCGGCACCGGACGGCGTGCGACGCACCAGCCGAAGCACCTCGTGGCCGGACTCCGCGAGGTGGGGGAGCAGGGCGCTGCCGATCAGGCCGTGCGAACCGGCGACGACGATGCGCACGGCCTGTCCTCACGCCGGTCCCGGCGTCCCGCTCCTACAGCCCCACCTCGGCCTCGAACGCGCACTCCTCGATCCGCCGCTTGATCGCCATGAGGTAGCGCGATGCGTCGGCGCCGTCCACCAGCCGGTGGTCGTACGACAGGCACAGGTAGCACATGGAGCGGATCGCGATCACGTCGGCGCCGTCCTCGCCGGCCACGACGACCGGGCGCTTGACGATGGTCCCGGTGCCGAGGATCGCGGACGTGCCGCCGGGCACGATCGGGGTGTCGATGATCGCACCGCCCGAGCCGGTGTTGGTCACCGTGAACGTGGCGCCGCTCAGCTCGTCGGGCCCCACCTTGTTGGCCCGGGTCCGGGCCGCCAGGTCGGCGACCTTGCGGGCCACACCGGCGAGGTTCAGGTCGCCCGCGTCGCGGATCACGGGGACGAGGAGCCCACGCTCGGTGTCCACGGCGATGCCCACGTTCTCGCTGCCGTGGTAGGTGATCTCGTTGCCCTCGAGCACACCGTTGACCTTCGGGTAGGCCTTGAGCGCCTCGACGGCGGCCAGCACGAAGAAGGGCAGGAACGTGAGGTTGACACCCTCACGTGCCTTGAACGAGTCCTTGGCGCGGGCACGCAGCCGCGCGACCCTGGTGACGTCGACCTCGACGACGGTGGTCAGCTGCGCCTGCGTGTGCAGTGCCTCGACCATCCGCTCGGCGATGATCTGCCGCAGGCGGCTCGCCTTCTCGGTGGTGCCACGAAGCGGCGAGACGGCAGGTACCGCGGCCGGCTTGGCGGCGGCGGGCGCCGTCGGGGCCGGAGCGGGGGCGACCTTCTCGGCGGCACGGCGTGCAACCTCTGCGCGCTCGGCCTGCGCGCGTGCCGCCGCCTCGAGCACGTCTTCCTTGCGGATGCGCCCGCCGACCCCGGTGCCGGTCAGGGCGGCGGTGTTCACACCCTTCTCCGCGGCCAGCTTGCGGACGAGCGGCGTGAGGTACGCGCCGGAGGCGGTCTGCTCCACAAGGGGAGCGGTGACGGTCGGCGCCGGTGCGGCCGGTGCGGTGGCCGGCACCGGAGCGGGTGCTGCCGGGACGGCAGCCGGCGCCGGGGTCGCAGCGACGGGCACCGGCACAACCTGGGGTTCCGGCGCGGCAACGGGTGCCGGCGCGGGCTCCGAGGTGGGCGGAGCCTGCTGAACCGCTGGTGCGGCGGCTGGGGCACCGGTACCGATCAGGGCGAGCACGGCGCCCACCTGGGCGGTCTCGTCCTCCTGCACCAGGATCTGCTGCACGGTGCCCGCGAACGGCGACGGGACCTCAGTGTCCACCTTGTCCGTGGAGATCTCCAGGAGGGGCTCGTCCACCTCGACCGCGTCACCCACCTGCTTCAGCCAGCGGGTGACGGTCCCCTCCGTCACGGACTCGCCCAGAGCCGGCAGCCGAACCTCCTGGCCGGAACCTCCCGAGTCCTGACCCTGAGCAGGGACGGCCTCCGCGGCCGGCTCGGCGACAGGGGCGGGCGCCGCTTCCTCGCGCTGCTCCGTCGGCTGCTGCGGGGGTTCCTGGGGTTCCGTCTGCTCGGCCTGTCCGGCACCGCCGTCACCGGCAGGTGCGGCTCCCGTGCCGTCGCCGATCACGGCGAGCACGGCGCCCACCTGGGCGGTCTCGTCCTCCGGCACCAGGATCTGCTCCACCACGCCGGCGAACGGCGAGGGGATCTCGGTGTCGACCTTGTCGGTGGAGATCTCGAGCAGCGGCTCGTCGACCTCCACCCGGTCACCGACGTTCTTCAGCCAACGGGTGACGGTGCCTTCGGTGACGGACTCACCGAGCGCGGGAAGCTGCACGTTCTGGGACATGACGACTCCGGTCTCCTTCGACTCTGCTCAGTTGTGCGCGTGCAGCGGCTTGCCGGCCAGGGCGAGGAACGCCTCGCCGATGGCCTCGTCCTGCGTCGGGTGGGCGTGCACGAGGTTCGCGACGTCCTCCGGGTAGGCCTCCCAGTTGACGATCAGCTGGGCCTCGCCCACGAGCTCGCCGACACGAGCCCCGATCATGTGCATCCCGACCACGGGGCCGTCCACCTGGCGCACCAGCTTGACGAATCCCTGGGTGCCGAGGATCTGGCTCTTGCCGTTGCCGCCGAGGTTGTACTCGAGCGTCACGACGCCGTCCGCGCCGTACGTCTCGCGTGCCTTCGCCTCGGTCAGGCCGACGGAGGCGACCTCGGGGTTGGAGTAGGTGACGCGCGGGATGCCGGACTCGACGATCGGCGCCGGGTTGAGACCGGCGATCTCCTCGGCGACGAAGATGCCCTGCGCGAAGCCGCGGTGCGCGAGCTGGAGCCCGGGCACGATGTCTCCGACCGCGTAGACGTTGGCGACGCCCGTGTGCAGCCGCTCGTCGGTCAGGACGAAGCCGCGGTCCATCCGGACGCCCTGCTCCTCGTAGCCCAGGCCGGAGGTGGCGGGGCCGCGACCGACGGCGACGAGCAGCACGTCCGCGTCGAACGTCTTGCCGTCCTCGAGCCACACGTGCACACCGTCGTCGTTCTGGGTCACGCCGGCGAACCGCACGCCCACGGAGAACCCGATCCCGCGCTTGCGGAACGCACGCTCGAACGCCTTGGACAGCGCCTCGTCCTCGTTGGGGACCAGGTGGGGGAGCGCCTCGACGATCGTCACCTCGGCGCCGAACGAGCGCCACACGCTGGCGAACTCCGAGCCGATCACCCCGCCGCCGAGGATGATCGCGCTCTTCGGGATCCAGTCCAGCTGCAGCGCCTGGTCGGAGGTGATCACGCGCCCGCCGATCTCCAGGCCGGGCAGCGACCGGGCGTACGAGCCGGACGCCAGGACGATGTGCTCACCGGTGAGGGTCCGGTCGCCGACCTGGACCGTGTTCGGGCCGGTCAGCGTGCCCCAGCCCTGCACCACCTCGATCTTGCGGGACGAGACGAGCCCCTGCAGACCCTTGTAGAGCCGCGCGACGACGCCGTCCCGGTACTGGTTCACCTCGCCCATGTCGATGCGGTCGAGGGTGGTGTGCACGCCCAGGTGCGCACCTTCCCGTGCGTCGTCGGCCAGCTCGGCCGCGTGCAGCAGAGCCTTCGTGGGGATGCAGCCGCGGTGCAGGCAGGTGCCACCCACCTTGTCGGCCTCGACGAGCGCCACGCTCTTGCCGAGCTCCGCGGCACGCAGTGCGGCGGCGTAGCCACCACTCCCTGCGCCCAGGACGACGATGTCGAAAGCGTGGGTGTCGGCCACAGCGCTGCTCCTCGTTTTGACAAGGGATCTAGGTCCAACGTCCATCTTGTCATCACCGACCGTGCTGATCGAACCGGTGCCCGGCGCAGACGGGTGTGATCCCTGAGACATTCGTCCCATGTTTTGAGTCTGCGACGATCCCCACGAGTGTGCTGGTCGCGCCGGTAGGCTCGGGCCGTGGCGTGGTTCCGTCGACGTCGGCCTGCCCCTGCGGCTGGTGCCGTTGCCGCGCCCACGGACCGCAAGGCTCGCGAGGCGACGGTGACCTACCTGCGCGAGTTCGTGGCGACCCGGGTGGGCGTCGAGGCGTACGTCGAGCCCGCCACCCATGTGACGCCGACCACCGTGATGCTGGTCGCGACCGACGGGGAGTGGACCCGGCGCCGGGTCCCGGACGCCAGGACGGCGGGGTCGATCGCACGGGAGCTCGGCATCCCGGTGTACGACGTGCAGCGCACCGGGTACCCGGCGCGCATGCGCGAGTGGACCTCGCGGACTCGCGCCGCCCAGCGACGGGGTGGAGCCGCGCCCGTCGAGCGACCGCGTCCCTGACGCGGGGCGCGCGTCAGCGTGCGGCGCGCGCCTCGAGAAGTGCGAGCAGCGTGCGCACGCCGGCGCCCGTGCCGCCCAGCGGGGTGTAGTCGTGGGCCTCACGGGAGTTGAACGCCGGACCGGCCACGTCGAGGTGCGCCCACGGCGTGCTGCCGACGAACTCCCGCAGGAAGATGCCGGCGGTCAGCATGCCGCCGAACCGCTCACCCATGTTCGACAGGTCGGCCACCTGCGACCTGAGTCCGGCCCGCAGCTCCGCGGGCAGCGGCATCGGCCAGAACGGCTCCCCGGCACGATCCGCCGCTTCCACGACCTCCGCACGCACGTCGTCACTGCCCATCACGGCGGACACGCGGTCGCCGAGGGCCACCACCTGGGCGCCGGTGAGGGTGGCGATGTCGAGCACCACGTCGGGCTTCTCCTCGGTCGCCGCCACGAGAGCATCGGCCATCACCAGCCGACCCTCCGCGTCGGTGTTGAGCACCTCGACGGTGGTGCCGCCGTGCATCGTCACCACGTCGGACGGGCGCTGCGCGGTCCCGGACGGCATGTTCTCCGCCACGGCGAGCCAACCGGTGACGGCCACGGGCAGGCCCAGGCGCGCGGCGGCCAGGACGGTGTGCAGCACCGCGGCGGCGCCGGCCATGTCTGACTTCATCCCGACCATGCCGTCGGCTGTCTTGATCGACAGGCCGCCCGAGTCGAACGTGATCCCCTTGCCGACCAGCGCGACGTGCCCCCGCGCACGCGACGGCGCATAGGCGACCTTGACCAGGCGGGGCGGACGCACGGAGCCCTGCCCGACGCCGAGGATGCCGCCGAACGCCCCGGCGGCGAGCGCCTTCTCGTCGAGGACGGTCACCTTGACGCCCTTGACCTCGCGGGCGGCGGCCCGCGCCGCGTCGGCGAACGCCACCGGGAACAGGTCGTTGGGCGGTGTGTTCACCAGGTCCCGGGTGGCGTGCACGGCGGCTGCCACGATGCGGGCACGGTCGAGAGCGGCACCGGCCGCGCGGTCCTTGGCGAGGCTGGTGACCACCTGGACCTCGTCCACCGGCGTGGTGGTCGTCGACGTCCCGGCGCCTCGGTACCGACCGAACGCGTAGGCCCCGAGCAGGGCGCCCTCGGCCACCGCGGCGACCTGTGCGAGGTCGGCGGCGGGGAGCGCCAGCGCCACGGACCCCACGCCCGTCAGCTCGCGGGTGGCGGCGCCCGCCGCCCGCCGCAGCACCTCGGCCGTGGGCTCTGCGGAACCGATGCCGGTGAGCACCAGCACGCGGGCGGCGAGACCCGTGGCGGGCAGGCGGCGGACCTCGCCGACGGCCCCGGTGATCCCCAGGGCCGGAGCGTCCGACGACACCGCCGTGCGCAGCGACTCGGGGAGCCAGTCGGCACCGAGGAGCACCGGTCCACCGTCGTGCTGGGCGGTGGCGACGACGAGTGCGTCGACGGACAGACGTGCGGGGTCCTTGCCGGTCAGCGAGATCACCCGTCGCATGCTAGTGCGGCCTGCACCGGGAGGGCCGCGCCGCCAGGTAGCGTCTGGGCTCGTGAGCATCCCGTTGGCCCTGGTGGTGGGCCTGCTGTGCCTGGTCCTTGCGGCGTGGGCCGGCTGGAGCACCCTGCGAGACCGGCCGGTGGTGCTGCGGCAGCTGCTCGGCGGCGCCGTGCTCGAGCTGGTGCTGGTGGTGCAGGCGGTCGTGGCCGGTGTCCGCTGGTCGCGCGCGTCGAGCACCGTGCCAGCGGGACTCTTCTGGACGTACGTCGGGGTGCAGCTGTTCGTGCTGCCGCTCGCGGCGACCTGGGCGTTCGCCGAACGGACCCGGTGGAGCTCGGTGGTGCTGCTCGCGGCAGCCGTCACCGTCGGCGTGATGGAGTGGCGGCAGTGGCAGATCTGGAACATGGCATGAGGCGCACCTCGTCGGGGCCGGGCCGGGTGCTCGTCGCCGTCTACGGCGTGCTCGCGCTGGCGGCGACCGGGCGGGCGACCTTCCAGGTGGCCACGAAGCTGTCCCAGGCGCCGCTGGCCTACCTGCTGTCGCTGTTCGCGGCGGTGGTCTACGTGGTCGCGACGTTCGCGCTCGCCACCTCGAGGCGCCGCCTCGCCTGGGTGGCGGTGCTTACCGAGCTGGTGGGCGTGCTCGTCGTCGGGACCATGTCGCTCGTGGCTCGCGCCGACTTCCCGGACGCCACCGTCTGGTCGGGCTACGGGCAGGGCTACGGGTACGTCCCGTTGGTGCTCCCGTTCCTCGGGGTGGCCTGGTTGGTGCGCACCGGGCGGTCCGACGGCCGATAGGTTGGGGGCCGTGTACCGGCTGCTCTTCGACCTCGTCCTGCGGCGGTTGGACCCTGAGCGGGCGCACGCCGGGACCTTCACGCTGATCCGCGCCGTCGCCGACGTGCCCGGCCTGCGGTGGCTCGTGGCACGGGTTCTCGCCGGTCCTCCGCAGGGCGCGGTGACGCTGTGGGGCCGGAGGTGGCCGTCCCGGCTCGGACTGGCCGCAGGGTTCGACAAGGACGGCCATGGTGTCCTGGGCATGACGATGCTGGGGTTCGGTTTCGTCGAGATCGGCACCGTCACCGCCGAGCCGCAGCCGGGCAACGAGGCGCCGCGGCTGTGGCGGGTGCTGGACCAGCAGGCGCTGCGCAACCGGATGGGCTTCAACAACGAGGGGTCGGCCGTGGTGGCCGAGCGGCTGCGCCGGCTGCGGTCCACCCGTCGTGGGCGCGCCGCCGTGGTGGGCGTCAACATCGGCAAGTCGCGCGTCACCCCTGTGGAGCACGCCGCGGCGGACTACGCGATCAGTGCCGGACGGCTCGCGGCCTACGCCGACTACCTCGTGGTGAACGTGTCCTCACCGAACACGCCGGGCCTGCGCGACCTGCAGGCCGTCGACGCGCTGCGGCCGGTCCTCGAGGCGGCCCGCGTCGCGGCAGACGAGGCCACCGTGCGTGCCGGCCGCCGGCCCTGCCCGCTCCTGGTGAAGATCGCTCCCGACCTGTCGGACGAGGACGTCGACGCGGTCGCGGAGCTCGTCGCTGAGATGGGCCTCGACGGCGTCGTCGCGGTCAACACGACGATCGCGCACGACCTCGGCCCGGGAGGCCTGTCCGGGCCGCCGCTGCTCAGCCGCGGGCTGGACGTGGTGGCCCGGTTGCGCGACCGGCTGGGCCCGGACGCGGTGATCATCGGGGTCGGTGGGATCAGCACGCCGGCTGACGCGCGCGAGTACGTCGCCGTCGGAGCCACGCTCGTCGAGGCGTACACCGGTCTGATCTACCGCGGCCCGTTCTTCGCGGCGCGGATCGCCAGAGGCCTCGCGGCAGAGGCCGTCCGGTCTCAGCGGACGGAGGTCTGAGGCCGTGCGACCGCGCTGGCAGTGGCAGCTGCACGACGAGACGGGTGCGGGGCTCGACCGACCGTCGAGCCCGGTGTTCACCACGCGGTTCGACGCGGAGACCTGGCTGGGGGAGCACTGGCGCGGGCTGTCGGCACAGGGCGTGCGCACCGCACGGCTGCTGCACGAGGGCGAGCCCGTGCCTCCGGACGTGCCGCTGCGCGCCCTCTGACCTGACGGACGACGTGCAGGTCAGACCGGGTACTGGCCGTGCTTGACCTGAGCCTTCGGCAGCCGCGTCGGCCGGATCTGGAAGGCGCGCAGCGCCGCGTACATCGCGACGCCCTTGGGGATCGCGGCGACGCCGAACTTGGCCACCAGCTTCTTGCGCAGCCCGCGCCACAGGATGAACCCGTCGACGAACGACGCGATCACGTACACGTACAGAGCCACGGTGACGAAGAAGAAGACCCCGGCGTTCATCCGGGCGCCGATGGCGGCCAGCACGAGGAACGCGGCAGCAACCGGCATGAAGAACTCGCCGAGGCTCCACCGGGCGTCGACGTGATCGCGTGCGTACCGTCGGACCGGTCCTCGGTCCCGGGCGGGCAGGTGGCGCTCGTCGCCGGTCTGCATCGCCTTGTACTCCAGGTCGCGCTCCAGGCGAGCCTTCGCCCGGGCGTCCTTGGCGGCCGCCTTGCGGTCGGTCGGCACCAGGGGGCGCTTGTTGGCGGCCTCGGCCTCCTTGCGCGAGGGCGTCGGGCGACCCTTGCCGGTGCCCCCCACGGGCGCCGTCGTCGAGGGTTCGCGCGTCGCAGCCGGCTCAGCGGCGTGCGGGTCCTTGCTCCGTCCGATCACTCGGCAAGGGTAGACGAGTACGGTGGCGACCCGTGACCGCCGACCTGCCGCCCGCCACGCCCGCACGCCGCTTCCTGGACGGCGGGCCGGCACCGTCGGCGGAGCGCGTCGCGGAGCTGCGGACGCGGGTCGGCGAACTGTTCGCGGGCCTCCAGACGGACCTCGAGGCGCTGGTGCGCATCCCGAGCGTGTCCAACCGCGAGTTCGACCAGGCATTCGTCGAGCAGAGCGCGCAGGCCGTCGTGGCGCTGCTGCAGGGAGCCGGTCTCGCCGATGCCGCGGTGCTCCGGGTCGCCGACGGCGCCCCGGCCGTCGTGGGCCACCTCGCCGCCCCTGCGGGCGCCCCGACCGTCCTGCTCTACGCCCACCACGACGTCCAGCCGGCGGGGGAGGACGCGACCTGGCAGACGCAGCCGTTCGAGCCGACGGTCCGCGGTGACCGGCTCTTCGGCAGGGGCGCGGCCGACGACAAGGCCGGGATCGTCGCGCACGTCGGCGCGCTGCGCGCCCTCGCGGGCGAGCTCGGAGTCGGGGTGACCGTCTTCGTCGAGGGAGAGGAAGAGGTCGGCTCGCCCACGTTCCTGCAGTTCCTGCGCACGCACCGGGACGCACTGGCGGCCGACGTCATCGTCGTGGCGGACTCGGGCAACTGGAAGGTGGGCGTTCCTGGGCTGACCACCTCGTTGCGCGGGCTGGCGTCGGCGGTCGTCGAGGTGCGGGTGCTCGACCACCCGGTGCACTCCGGCATGTTCGGCGGTCCCGTCCTCGACGCACCCACGCTGCTCGCGCGCCTGATCGCCACCTTGCACGACGAGCAGGGCGAGGTAGCCGTCGAGGGGCTCGTGCGGGCGCCGGACCCGGCGGTGGACGACGAGGAGGCCTCGTTCCGCGCCGACGCGGGCGTGCTCGAGGGCGTCAGGCTGGCGGGCACCGGACCGCTGACGGCCCGGATGTGGACCCGGCCGGCACTGGCCGTGATCGGTCTGGACGCGCCACGGGTGTCGACGGCGTCGAACACCATCGCCCCGTGCGCGTCGGCGTTGCTGTCCATGCGACTGGCGCCCGGTCAGGATCCCGACGAGGCGCTCTCGGCGCTGGAGCGGCACGTGCACGAGCACGCTCCGTTCGGGGCACCGGTGACCGTCGCACGGGTCGACCGCGGCAGGCCCTTCCAGGCGCCGTCCGACTCGCCGGCGATGCGCACCGCCCGGTGGGCGCTCGCCGAGGCGTGGGGCACCGACCCGGTGGACATCGGGATCGGTGGCTCCATCCCGTTCATCGCCGAGCTGCTCGAGGTGTTCCCCGAGGCGGCGATCCTGGTCACCGGCGTGGAGGACCCGGACAGCCGTGTCCACGGGCCGAACGAGTCGGTGCACCTGCGTGAGCTGGAGCGTGCCGTGCTGGCCGAGACGCTGCTGCTGGAGCGGCTCGCGCTCCGGTGACCATTCGGTGACCAGGTGCGACGGTCGTCGCCGGGCCGGACCGACGGGCGGTCAGCGGGCGGCGACGTCGAGCGCGCGGGCCCAGGTCGCGACGTCGTCCGGGAGATGCGGGCTGACCGACGGCGCTCCGTCGAGCAGCGCGACCACCTCGGGTGCAGGGATGCGCTCACCGCTCCGGGACAGGAACCGTCCGGCGACCAGGCCACGTGCCACGTGCTCCTCGCCGCGTTCGAACACCTGGTCGAGGTAGACCACCCGGTCGTCCCAGCCGAGCACCCGGGTGGTGACCGTGAACCGCTGTCCCAGCGTGAGCGACCGGCGGTACTTCATCGTCGACGCGGCGACGACCGGGTACCAGCCGTGCTCCGCGAGGAGGGGGAACGCGCCGAGGTCCGCGAGGTAGTTGCTCCGCGCGACGTCCATGTACTGCAGGTACACGCCGTTGTTCACGTGCCGGTACAGGTCGAGGTCCCCTACGTGCACACGTAGCCGGGTGGTCGACGGCGAGTGGATCGTCTGGCCGGCGATCGCGGGCCGCGGCCGCAGCACCGCCCAGGCGAGGTGGAGGGTCCGGGTCACGCGGCGATGCTACCGACGCCTCACCACGGTGGCTGCGGGTCGTACTCCAGACCGCGCCGCACGCGTCGGGCGGCGTCGAGCGACTCGAGGCGGGCCACCAGGTGCAGCGCCATGTCGATGCCGGCGGACACGCCGGCGGACGTGACCACGTCGCCATCGTCCACGAACCGCGCCTCGGTGTCGGCCAGGACGCTGGGGTCGAGCTCCGCCAGCTCGTCGAAGGCGTCCCAGCAGGTCGTGGCCGGCCGACCGGCCAGGAGCCCGGCGGCGGCCAGCACCAGGGCGCCGGTGCAGACGCTGGCGACCAGCGGGGTGGTGGTCCGCACACCGCGCAGCCAGGCGAGGTGGGCCGGGTCCGCGGCGAGCGTCCGGGTGCCCCGACCGCCCGGGTAGACCAGGACGTGCAGCGGCCCGACCTCGCCGGCCGGCAGGTCCGGCACCAGCGAGAGACCGTGGGCGCACCTCACCCCGGCACCGTCGAGCGAGAAGGTCACCACCTCGGGGTGCAGCTCCGAGTGCGCGGCCCACCAGGCCAGCACCTCGAAGGGGCCGACGACGTCCAGCTCCTCGGCGCCGTCGAAGACGAACAGCCCGATCCGCAGCGGGCGCCCGGTCCCCACATCGACCTCCGTCAGTAGCCCGGCAGAGCCAGCATCTGGTCGAGGGCGACGCGGGCCCAGTGCGCGTCGTCGGTGTCCACGACGATCCGGTGCGGCACGCGCCCGGCCGCGAGCGACTCGAGCGTCCACGTGAGGTGCGGCAGGTCGATCCGGTTCATCGTCGAGCAGAAGCAGACGGTCGAGTCCAGGTAGTGCACGGTCTTGTCCGGGTGGGCGAGCGCGAGGCGGCGCACCAGGTTCAGCTCGGTTCCGATCGCCCAGGACGAGCCGGGGGCGGCCCCGTCGAGCGCCTTGATGATGTACTCCGTCGACCCGACCAGGTCGGCTGCCTCGACCACCTCGTGCTTGCACTCGGGGTGCACGATCACGGTGGTGGCCGGGTCTGCGGCACGGATCGCCGCGACGTTCTCCGCCGAGAACCGCCCGTGCACCGAGCAGTGGCCGCGCCACAGGATCATGCGGGCGTCCCGCAGCTGTCGGGGGGTGAGGCCCCCGCCGGGCCGGCGCGGGTCGAACACGACGCAGTCGTCGAGGCTCAGGCCCAGCTGCCGCACGGCGGTGTTGCGACCCAGGTGCTGGTCCGGCATGAACAGCACCTTGCCGGTGCCGTCCATCCCGCCGACCCGGTCGAACGCCCAGCGCAGGGCGACCTGCGCGTTGGACGAGGTGCACACCGTGCCGCCGTGGCGGCCGGTGAACGCCTTGATCGCCGCGGTCGAGTTCATGTACGTCACGGGCACGGTCGACTCGGCGACGCCGGCGTCGGCGAGCACGTCCCAGGCGTCCTCGACCTGGTCGATCGCGGCCATGTCCGCCATGGAGCAGCCCGCGGCCAGGTCCGGCAGCACCACCTGCTGGTGGTCGGCGGTGAGGATGTCCGCGGACTCCGCCATGAAGTGGACCCCGCAGAACACGATGAACTCGGCCTCGGGGCGGGCGGCCGCCTCCCGGGCGAGCTTGAACGAGTCCCCGGTGACGTCGGCGAAGGCGATGACCTCGTCGCGCTGGTAGTGGTGGCCGAGCACGAACGCCCGGTCGCCGAGCTGCGCGCGTGCGGTGCGTGCGCGTTCGACGAGGTCCGGGTCGCTCGCGGCGGGCAGCGCACCGACGCACTCGACGCCGCGTTCGGACTCGAGGTCCGACCCGCGGCCGAGCAGCAGGAGCGCGGACGGCGCCGGCTCGACGAACGCACCACGCTCGGGCGTGACCAGGCTCATCGTCCGATCTTCCCACACCGCGCCGTAGCCGCCCCGAGCGGCGGCGTCCACCGACGTGCCACCATCGCGGCGTGCGCGTGCTCCTGGTTCCCGACAGCTTCGGCTCATCCCTGACGGCCACCCAGGCGGCCGAGGCGCTGCGGGTCGGTTGGTCGGCCGGCGCCCCGCACGACGAGGTGTCGACGTGCCCGCTGGCCGACGGCGGACCCGGGTTCGTCGAGACCTTGCACGCCTCGCTCGGCGGCGAGCTGCTGCCGGTCACGGTGACGGGACCGCTCGGCGATCCGGTCCCGGCCGTGGTTCTGGTCGTACCGGCCCGGGAGGGTGCGCCGGCCACGGCCTACGTGGAGGCCGCGCAGGTGATCGGCCTGCCGCTCGTCCCGCCGGACCGGCGGGACCCGCGCCGGACCACAAGCCGGGGAGTCGGGGAGCTGCTCGCGCACGCGCGCCGCACCGGTGCCGGCAGGGTGGTCGTCGGGCTGGGCGGTTCGTCCACGAACGACGGCGGCGCGGGGATGCTCGCCGGGCTCGGCCTGGCCGACCCTGCCGCCCGGCTCGGGTCGGGGGGCGGCGCGCTGGCCGCGCTGACGGCCGCGGACCTGGCCGGGCTGGTCGATCTACGCCGGGCCTGGCGCGACGTCGAGCTCGTGGCCGCGTGCGACGTGGACGTGCCCTTGCTCGGGCTGCAGGGGGCGAGCGCCGGCTTCGCCCCGCAGAAGGGCGCGACGCCGGACCAGGCGCAGCAGCTCGAGGCAGCGCTGGCCCACCTGTCGAGACTCGTCGGGGAGGTGCTCGCGTCGCAGGTCCAGGTGGACCTGCTCTCGGGTGCGCCCGGTGCTGCCCGGCTCGCCGCGTTGCCGGGCGCCGGTGCCGCAGGGGGGCTCGGGTTCGGGTTGGCGGCGCTCGGGGCACGGCTGGTGCCGGGTGCGGCGATGGTGGCGGACGCGGTCGATCTCGACGGTCGTATCGCCGGCTCGGACCTGGTGGTGACGGGAGAAGGGCGGTTCGACTGGCAGTCGCTGCACGGCAAGGTGGTCTCGGAGGTCGCCGCTCGGGCGCTGCCGCACGCCGTCCCGGTGGTGCTCGTCGCGGGCCAGGTGCTGGTGGGGCGTCATGAGCAGGCCGAGGTGGGGCTGGCCGGCGCGTACGCGGTCGCGGATCGTCCGGACGAGGTGGAGCGGGCCCTGGCCGACCCGGCGGGGACCCTGACGGCGCGCGCCGAGAGGGTTGCCCGGACCTGGTCGCCGGCGCGGCGCTGACGGGGCGTAGGTCGGTGCCGCCGCGGCGTCGTACCCTGGCGGGAACATCAGCGCGCAGCCCGGTGTTGCGCGGAGGGTCGAGGCCGAGACCGGCCGCGCCGAGCACGCACCCTTTCGGGAGACAGCATGACCGAGACAACCCAGACTGCGACGCACGGCGTCCAGCTCACCGACGTGGCGGCCGCCAAGGTGCACAGCCTCCTCGAGCAGGAGGGTCGCGACGACCTTCGCCTGCGGGTTGCCGTGCAGCCTGGTGGCTGCTCGGGCCTGATCTACCAGCTGTACTTCGACGAGCGGATGCTCGACGGCGACGCCGTCCGTGACTTCGACGGTGTCGAGGTGGTGGTCGACCGGATGAGCGTGCCGTACCTCGAGGGCGCCACGATCGACTTCGCGGACACGATCGAGAAGCAGGGCTTCACGATCGACAACCCCAACGCGGGAAGCTCCTGCGCGTGCGGCGGCTCCTTCAGCTGATCTGCGCCCCGTTGCTCGACGGGCCCGGCACCGACATGGTGCCGGGCCCGTGTGCGTCTCGGCGACGGTCGCGCGGCCGTCGAGGCATCACCGGCGTGGCAGAGACGGTGGTCACGAGCCGCCCAGTCGCACCGTGACGGCGAGCACCCCGTCCGCTCGCCGCTCGGACCGCAGCACCGCGTGGCCGCGCATCCGGGTCCACGCGGGGACGTCGACCTCCGCGGCAGGGTCGGTGGCGAGGACCGTCAGCACCGTGCCGGCGGCTCGGCCCCGGGCGGCCCGCGCGAGCCGCACGATCGGTGCCGGGCAGACCAGACCACGCGCGTCGACCACCTCGACGTCCTCCGGCCGGGTCGTCACAGCCCGGTCACCCCGAGCCGGTCCCGCAGGTCCGCGACCACGCGGGGGAGCACCTCGCAGAACCGTTCGACGTCGCCGCGCGCGATGCCCCGCGGCAGGGCGAGCCGCACGTTCCCGTGCGTGAGCGCGCCCATCGCCGCGAGGACGTGGCTGGGCTCCAGGGCGCTCGACGTGCACGCCGAACCCGAGCCGACCGCGAACCCGAGCGCATCCAGCGCCGTGACCAGGGCTTCACCGTCCACGTAGAGGCACGAGAAGGTCAGCACGTGCGGCAACCGGTCCTCCGGGTCCCCGACGACGTCCACGTCCGGCACGTCGGCCGCCACCCGCTGGCGCAGCAGGTCGACCAGTGCGCGCCGGTCGGCGTCTGCCCGCTGACGGTCCGAGAGTGCCGACTGAAGCGCCACAGCGGCAGCGAGGGCCGCGGGAACGCTCACCCCTCCCGGGAACCACCGGTCCTCGTCCTCCGGGCGGTCCGGCGTGCGGCGCACACCGGCGCGCGTCACCAGGACGCCGAGGCCGGCCGGCCCGCCGAAGTCCCCGGCTCCGGCGGCGAGCAGGTCCCAGTGCGGACCGACGTCGACGTGCCCGAGGCTCGCTCCTGCGTCCACGAGCAGCGGCACCCGCGCGGCACGGGCGGCGTCGTGCACCGCAGCGACGGGCTGCCTGGTCCCCACCTCACCGTTCGCGTGCTGCAGGGCCGCCAGGGCGACGCCTGGTGCGGCGAGCGCCGCCGCGAACGCCTCGTCGTCCACCCGTCCCACCCGGTCCGTGCCGACCGTCACCCGTCGGCCCCCGGACCGCGCCGCGCAGAACTGCGCTGCACTGAGCACGGCCGCCCGCTCGACGGCACCGACCACCACGTCCCCGCCGACGCGGCGTCGCCCGAGGGTCACGTCCCGCACGGCTGCGTGCAGCGCGGCGGTGTGCGACGGGGCCAGGTCGACCTCGTCCCTGCGCGCGCCGACGGCAGCAGCGATCGCCTCGCGTGCGCCGTCCAGGAGGAGCCGGGACCGCCGTCCCTCCGCGTGCAGGCGTCGTGGGTCGGCCCAGCCATCGTCGAGGGCGGCGAGGAAGGCCTCGCGGGCGGCCGGCAGCATCGGTGCCTGTCCGCCGGCGTCGAGCATCACCCGAGGGGTCGTCAGGTCCACGACGTGCACGGTAACCGCCCCGGGCGCGGGTGTGATCGTACTGACACCACGTCGTGACGATGCGTCGTCTGGCACGACGGAGGGCCGCTCTCGCGCTACGCTGCACGCGTCTAAAGGACCAAGGTCCTAGACGGCGGTCGCTGCCACGCCGTGCACCGCCGCCGGGCCTCGAGTGGAAGGTTGGCCGTGCACCCGGAAAACCACCGCCGGACGCGCCGCAGGGCCCTGATGGGCACCGGGCTGGTGCTCATGGCTGCGGTCGCCCTCAGCGGCTGCTCGGACACCGTCTACCGGGGCTGGCTGCCCGGCAGCACGAAGCACGAGGTCACCGACCAGACGGGCCGGGTGGTCAGCCTCTGGCGCGGCTCCTGGATCGCCGCCCTGCTGGTCGGCCTGCTGGTCTGGGGCCTGATCCTGTGGTGCGTCTCCGTGTACCGGAAGCGCAAGGCGGACGACACGCTGCCGGTGCAGCTGCGCTACCACGTGCCCCTCGAGGTGATGTACGTGGTGCTGCCGATCGTGATGGTCGGCGTGCTCTTCTACTACACGAACCGCGACACGACGGCGATCGACACCAAGAAGGGCGACGCCAAGGTCCACGTGCAGGTGATCGGCAAGCAGTGGAGCTGGGACATCAACTACCAGGACGACAACGTCTACGACAGCGGTCAGCAGGTGCAGGACCTGCAGGCTCCCGGCGCGCTGGACCAGCCGGTGACGATCTGGCTGCCGGTGAACGAGAAGGTCCTGTTCACCCTGAACTCCCGTGACGTCATCCACTCCTTCTGGGTCCCGGCGTTCCTCTACAAGCTCGACGTGATCCCCGGACGCACCAACTCGTTCGAGGTGACGCCGACCGCGATCGGTGAGTACCACGGCAAGTGCGCGGAGCTCTGCGGCGAGTACCACTCCCGGATGCTGTTCAACGTCAAGGTCGTCACGCGCGCCGAGTACGACGCGCACATCGCCGACCTGAAGGCCAAGGGTCAGACGGGCCAGCTCGGCCTGAGCTTCAGCCGGGTGCAGGACCTCAACAGCGTGGGGAGTGCAGGCTGATGGTGGCGACCACGGAGCTGATCCCGGGGCTGGCGCCGCGCCGGCAGACCCTGGGTCGCACGATCGTCCGGGTGGTCACCACCACGGACCACAAGACGATCGGGTACATGTACCTGATCACGTCGTTCGCGTGGTTCATCGTCGGCGGCATCCTCGCGCTGCTGATGCGCGCGGAGCTCTTCGAGCCCGGGATGCAGGTGTTCTCCACCCCGGAGCAGTACAACCAGGCGTTCACCATGCACGGCACGATCATGCTGCTGCTGTTCGCGACGCCCTTGTTCGCCGGCTTCGCCAACGTCCTGATGCCGTTGCAGATCGGCGCACCGGACGTGGCCTTCCCGCGGCTGAACATGCTCGCGTACTGGCTCTACCTGCTCGGCGGTCTGATCGCCGGGGCCGGGTTCCTCACACCCCAGGGTGCAGCGTCCTTCGGGTGGTTCGCCTACTCGCCGCTGTCCAGCACCGTGTACTCCCCGGGCGTCGGCGGCGACCTGTGGGTGTTCGGCCTGGCGATGACCGGCTTCGGGACCATCCTCGGAGCGGTCAACTTCATCACGACGATCGTCACCATGCGTGCTCCCGGCATGACCATGTTCCGGATGCCCATCTTCACCTGGAACACGCTGGTCACGTCCCTGCTGGTGCTGATGGCGTTCCCGCCGCTGGCGGCTGCGCTGTTCGCGCTCGGTGCCGACCGGCGGCTGGGTGCGCAAATCTTCAACCCGGACAACGGTGGCGCCATCCTGTGGCAGCACCTGTTCTGGTTCTTCGGCCACCCCGAGGTCTACATCATCGCGCTGCCGTTCTTCGGCGTCATCACGGAGATCCTGCCCGTGTTCAGCCGCAAACCCGTGTTCGGCTACAAGGGCCTGGTGTACGCGACCATCGCGATCGCGGCGCTCTCGGTCACGGTGTGGGCGCACCACATGTACGTCACCGGCGCGGTGCTGCTGCCGTTCTTCTCCTTCATGACGATGCTCATCGCGGTGCCCACGGGCGTGAAGTTCTTCAACTGGATCGGCACCATGTGGCGCGGGAAGCTCACGTTCGAGACGCCCATGCTGTGGTCCATCGGGTTCCTCGTCACATTCTTGTTCGGTGGCCTGACGGGCGTGATCCTGTCCAGCCCGGCGCTGGACTTCCACCTGTCCGACACCTACTTCGTGGTGGCGCACTTCCACTACGTCGTGTTCGGCACGGTGGTGTTCGCGATGTTCGCCGGCTTCTACTTCTGGTGGCCCAAGTTCACCGGGAAGATGCTGAACGAGCGCCTCGGCAAGGTTCACTTCTGGCTGCTGTTCATCGGCTTCCACACCACGTTCCTGATCCAGCACTGGCTGGGGGTGCGCGGCATGCCGCGCAGGTACGCCGACTACTCCCCGGCGGACGGGTTCACCTGGATGAACCAGGTGTCGACCGTCGGAGCAGGCATCCTGGCGATCTCCACGCTGCCGTTCCTCTACAACGTCTACACCACGTGGCGCAACGCCCCGAAGGTCGCCGTCGACGACCCGTGGGGCTACGGCAACTCGCTCGAGTGGGCCACCAGCTGCCCACCGCCCCGGCACAACTTCGTCTCGCTGCCGCGGATCCGGTCCGAGCGGCCCGCCTTCGACCTGCACCATCCCGAGGTCGCCGCGATGGACCACGTGGAGCCGGAGCCCGGTCCGTTCGACTGGCAGACCCAGCGCGCAGGGGCCGTGGGCCGCCGGATCACCGAGGCGACGGGCGCACCCGGGCCGACCAGCGCGACCGTGATCGACCCGACGGTGCTCGACGAGCACCAGGACCCGGAGGCTGACCGATGAGGTTCGAGGCCCGTCTCTTCGCACTCGGGGTGCTGTTCTTCGTCCCGGTGGGTCTGGTCTACGCGTTCTTCAGCCACGGGGAGCCCATGGGAACCGTCGGCCTCCCGCTCGTGGGGGGCCTGGTCGGGATGATCGGGGCCTACTTCGCCCTGCTGTCGCGGCGCATCGACCCGCGGCCGGAGGACGACGAGCACGCCGAGATCGCGGACGGCGCCGGGGACCAGGGAGTGTTCAGCCCGTGGTCGTGGTGGCCGCTGGTGCTCGGCCTGGCGGCGGCGGTCGCGTTCCTGGCGCTGGCCGTCGGTTTCTGGCTCATGGTGATCGCTGCGCCGCTGGCCGTGGTCGGTCTGGTGGGCTGGGTCTTCGAGTTCTCCAGCGGCCAGCACGCGCACTAGTCGCACACCGCGTACGACGACGGGCGCCCCTCCGGC
>DAIDJQ010000124.1 GCA_027451305.1 Cellulomonas sp. | reverse complement strand
GATGGCCGACCGCATGGTGGTGCTGAGCAAGGGTGCGCGCGTGGAGCAGCTCGCAGCACCGCTGGACGTGGTCGCGCGGCCTGCGACGGCGGCGGTGGCGGACCTCGTCGGGCGGGGACGGACCGGGAGCCTGCTGTCCCTCGGCACCCTCGAGCGGCAGGACCTGGACGGCGCGGGTGCGCCGGTGCCGCCGACCCGGCCGACGGCGGCCGCGGACGGCGCCCGCTCGGAGCCGGGGACCCCGACTGCCACCGTGGCGCTCGGCGCCGGCCTGGACGAGGTGCTGGGTGCACTCGTCGCGCTGCCTCCCGCGCCGGACGGCTCGGGTCCCTCGTTGACGGTGCTCGACGGTGACCGCGCCGTCGGTCGCGCGGGAGCCGCTGCCGTGCAGCGCGCGCTGCACCGCCTCACGTCGCCGACAGGCGTCGGTACGCTGCCGGGGTGACGACCGCGCCGCACACCCCCTCGTCCGCCCGCCTCGCCCTCGCCACCTGTGGAGCGCTCCCGGATCTCGACCCGGACGACCAGCTGCTGCGGGACGCGCTGCTGGCGCGCGGCGTGCCGACCGAGGCGGTCGTCTGGGACGACCCGACGGTGGACTGGTCGGCCTTCCCGAACGTGCTGATCAGGTCGACGTGGGACTACACCGACCGCGCCCAGCAGTTCGCCGACTGGACTCGGCGGGTGGAGAAGTCGTCCACCCTGCACAACCCGGCCGAGGTGGTGGCCTGGAACCTCGACAAGACCTACCTGCGCGACCTCGAGCGGCGCGGTCTGCCGATCGTCCCCACCATCTGGCTCGACCCGGAGCGGAACATGGACGCCCGCGCGATCCACACCCGGTTCCCCGCGTTCGGCGACTTCGTGATCAAGCCGACCGTCAGCGCCGGCGCACGGGACACCGGGCGGTACGAAGCAGGCGACACACCGTCCCGCATGCTGGCCATCACCCACGCGAAGAACCTCCTGGGCGTCGGTCGGCACGTGATGCTGCAGCGATACCTGCGCCAGGTGGACACGGTCGGCGAGACCGCACTGATCTACGTGGACGGGCGGTACAGCCATGCCGTGCGCAAGGCCGCGCTGCTCGCCGGCCCGTACCGCAGCGAGGAGACGGCGGGCGTCCTGTACCGCCAGGAGCGGATGGCCCCGCGCGAGCCGTCCGAGGCCGGGCGTGCGCTCGGCGACCGGGTGATGGCCACGCTCGCGGAGGTGTTCCCCGACCTGGAGCGACCGCTGCTGTACGCCCGTGTGGACCTCATCCCGGACGACGAGGGCAATCCGGTGATCCTCGAGGTCGAGCTCATCGAGCCGTCGCTCTTCCTCGCGCACGCCGAGGGTTCGGCGGACCGGGTGGCCGACGCGGTGATCGCCCGGCTCTGAGGAGGTCGCCCGCCCGGTGCGGCGGGCGCCGGGTCGCGTGCCGCGGACACCGGGCGGGTCGAGAGCGCCCGCCGGCACCCGCTACACTTTCCGTCGGTCCACGCCGCTCCGGCGACGCGGTGACCATGGTGGCTGTAGCTCAGCTGGTAGAGCACCTGGTTGTGGTCCAGGGGGTCGCGGGTTCAAGTCCCGTCAGCCACCCCACCGACGAAGGGCGTCGACCGTGAGGTCGGCGCCCTTCGTCGTGCTCCGCCCCTGCTGGCGACGTGCCTGGTCAGGCTGTGGTGCCGCCCGCCACCGAGGGGGTAGCCAGCACGTCGGCGGCGATGCGCCGGGCGGTCGCCGAGTCCGGACCGGGAGCGGCCGGCATGAGGGTGGCACGGTAGTAGCGCAGCTCGTCGATGCTCTCGAGGATGTCCGCCAGCGCGCGGTGCCCGCCCCGCTTGGCCGGTGAGGCGAAGTAGACCCGCGGGTACCAGCGGCGCGCGAGCTCCTTGATCGACGACACGTCGATCACCCGGTAGTGCAGGTAGGAGATCAGCTCGGGCATGTCGCGGTCGAGGAAGGTCTTGTCCGTGCCCACCGAGTTGCCCGCCAGCGGCGCCTTGCCAGGCTCCGGGACCCAGGCGCGCACGTACTCCAGCACCGCGTCCTGCGCCTGCTGCAGGGTCACGCCCGTCGTCAGCGCCTCCAGGAGGCCGGAGGTCGTGTGCATCGTGCGGACGAAGTCACCCATCGCCTCGACGGCCTCGGGCGGGGGTGCGATCACCACGTCGACGCCTTCCCCGAGCACGCGCAGCTCGGAGTCGGTCACCACGGCTGCCACCTCGACCAGGGCGTCCGAGCGCAGGTCGAGGCCGGTCATCTCGCAGTCGATCCAGACGATCCGGTCGGAGCTGCCGTTGGCGGGGGTGCTGGTCACGGGGGTAAGCCTAGATCGGGGCACCGACCCGGACCGCCGCGCGACCGCGGGCCGAGCCCGCTGGTCAGCCCCACGGACGGCGTCCCCAGCCCCGCCGACGGCGGCCCGATCCCTGCTCGCGACGGCCTCAGTGCCGCCCGCGGCGCGACGGCACGGACGACCCGGGTGCGTCGTTCCCCGGGCCCGCTGGCCCGCCACGACCTGGCACCTGGGGGGTCTGCTCGCCTCCGGCCGGAGCGTCCTGTCCCGGTCCGCCCGGGCTCGGCGCATGGTGCCCGGGGAGCCTCGCGGCGGCCCAGGCGGCAGTCGGCACGGCGACGGCCACGGCGATCGCCGTCAGCACCGCCGCGCCCGCGGACGTCCCTGCCCACTGCAGCACGCCCCATGTCCCGCCACCGGCGGCCAGGCCGAGCCCCACCCGTTCCGCCCAGGTCGTCGCCACCTCGCGCAGCCTGCGGCCGGTCGGCACCGCGGGTCGCGGCGGAGGTGCGCCGTGCCGTCCCATCGACGCCGTCCCTTCGAGTCGTCCGCTGCCGCTGCCGCGGGCCCGCCGACAACAGGACCCGCGTCCTGCGTGCGCAGGGGGTCGTGGACGGCCAGCCGTCATGGTGGCACGCCTGGCAGGGTGCAGCGGGTGGGAGCGGGGTCCCTCGGACGACGAAGGGCGCGGCCCGCACCCCCGTGGGGGACGGACCGCGCCCTTCGTGCGGTGCCTCGTCGTCCGGCGTGCCCTCAGCGGGGCCGGTGGGACGGCGGACGGCCGGTGCTTCGACCGGGCCTCCCGCCGCCGTGCGAGCGTCCGGGGACGGTGAGCGCACGGCGTACCGCATCCGCGCGGGCGACCTGCTCGGCGTGGTCGAAGCAGATCAGCTGGTAGGTGGTCTCGGGGAGCACGGACGCCTCCTGGGCGCGACGAGGCAGCCCCGCGGAAGGTGCGAACCGATGAGGTGGACGTGATCCACGACACCACAGCCCCGCCTGTCGGTCACGGCATTTTCCGGGCGCAGACGGGCTCGTCGCGTGGTGCCCCCGCCCGGATTCGAACCGGGAACCGACGGATTAGAAGGCCGTTGCTCTGTCCGTTGAGCTACGGGGGCGGGCCGGTCGACCGGCGCAGCCATCGTACGAGCCCCGACGGTCCGCGCGGATCGCCCGGTCAGGCGGCTGGGTCTCACCCGCGCGCCGCGTTTGTGCAGGTCATGCGTGGGCCGTGAGAATGGGGCCGTGAGCGCGCAGCCCGGCACCGCGCCGGCGCACCCCTCGTCGCACGAGGGCGGCCGGCATTCCGGCGACGATCCGCGCGCCATGCTCGCCCGTCCGCTGGCGGCCACCTCTCTGCTCGACGCGGTCCGTGACCTGCGCCGGGACGTCGAGGCGACCACGTTCCCGCTCGACGTCCCCGGGGCCGTGTCGGCGCGGTCCTCCCGGGCGAGGCTCGTCGACCAGCTCGCCGAGCACCTCGTGCCGCGGCTCACCGAGCTCTCCGCACCTGCCGTCGTGGTGGTGTCCGGATCCACCGGCGCGGGCAAGTCCACCCTGGTCAACTCGTTGGTCGGCACCGAGGTGAGCGCCGCCGGCGTGCTCCGGCCCACCACCCGGCGACCGGTGCTGGTGCACAACCCGCTGGACACCGACCTGCTCTCCCACCATCCGGTGCTGGAGTCGGTGCGGGTGGTGGCGCACGACGCGGTCCCACGCGGGATCGCCGTGCTGGACGCTCCGGACCTCGACTCGGTGCTCGAGTCGAACCGGGAGGCGGCGCACCGGCTGCTCGAGGCCGCGGACCTGTGGCTGTTCGTCACCACCGCGGCACGCTACGGCGACGCCCTGCCGTGGCGGGTCCTCCAGGACGCCGTCGCGCGGCGCACCACCATCGCCATGGTGCTCAACCGGGTGGCGCCGGAGTCCCTGCCGACGGTGCGTGGCGATCTGCTGGAGCGGCTGCGGCAGAACGGGCTGCAGGGGTCGCCGCTGTTCGTCGTGCCGGACGTGGGCCCGCACGAGGGCATCCTGCCGCCCGCCGTCGTGGCGCCGATCAAGCGTTGGCTGACGATGCTGGCCGGCCCCGACCGGGCGCGCACCGTGGTGGCGCGGACCCTGCGTGGTGCGCTGGACGCCCTGCGGCCGTGGGTCGACGAGCTCGCCGACGCGGTCCAGGACCAGACGGACGCCGCGTCCGCGATCGCAGCCCGGCTCGACGAGGCCGTCGTCCTGCCGCGGTCGCGTGCCGCGGAGCACGTCGTCGCCGGCGCGGTGGCCGACGGGGCCGTCCGCGCCCGCTGGGCCGAGCTCACGGCGTCCGGAGGGCCGTTGGCGGGGGTCGTCCGTCCGTCCGGCCGGGCCCGCGGCACGTCCCGCACCGCGCGTGCCCGCGAGGCGGCGCTCGCGCCGCTGCTGCGGGACCTGGCCACGGCTGCGGCGTCCGTGCTGGTGGCCGCGGGCGAGCGTGCGGAGGAGGCGGTGCGGGCCGCGCTGTCCGACGTTGGCGCGCCGGCCGGGTCGGCGTCCGTCGCGACCGCCCTCGGCGGCGAGGATCGCGCCGACCTGCGTGCGGCGGCTGCCGCGCAGGCGGCGCGCGCCTGGGTGGCGCAGGGTGGGCGCGAGGTCAACGCGGCACTCGTGTCCGAGCCTGCCGCCGGGGCGCGTGCGGTCCGGCGTCGTCGACGGGTGCAGCGGGTGGTCGGCGACCCGGTGCTCGCGGCGCTCGCCCTGACGGCCGCGTCGGGCGTGCCGGCGGCCGGTGACCTCCTCGTGGTGCTGATCGGTGCGGCCGGCGACGTCGCGGTCACGGCTCTTCGCGAGCAGCTCTCCGCGCTCGCGCAGGTGCAGGTGGACCAGGAGCGTGCGGCGGTCGACCCGGTGCTGCGCCAGCGCGACCTGGCGGCGGACGCCGCGAGCACGCTGCAGCTCCGGCTCGCCGTGCTGAAGGCGCTGACGTGAGCGACGTCGGACCCGTCGACGGCGCTGTGCCTGTCGACGGTGTGTCGGCGGACCGGCTGACCGTCTCGCTGCACGGGGCCGAGACCGCAGCCCTGCGCGCGCGCGCCGATGCGCTGGAGGAGGCGATCCGCCGCGCCGGTTCCCGGGTGGACCAGACGGTGGCCGCCCAGGTGACCGCTGTGCTGGCGCGGGTCCGCGAGCGGCTGGACCTCGGCGTGGACCACACCGTCGTCGCGCTCGCGGGCGGTACCGGGTCGGGCAAGTCGAGCCTGTTCAACGCGGTCGCCGGGCTGGACTTCGCCGAGGTGGGGGTGCGGCGGCCGACGACCTCGCGTGTGACGGCCTGCGTGTGGGGCACCGACGGCGGCCTGCTGCTCGACTGGATCGGCGTCGACCGCGACGACCGCATCGAGCGCGAGAGCCTGCTGGACGGGGAGCACGAGGCGGCGCTGCGCGGGCTGGTGCTGCTGGACCTGCCGGACCACGACTCCGTCTCGCCCGAGCACCGGGCGGCCGTGGACCGCGTCCTGCCGCAGGCCGACATGCTGGTGTGGGTGGTGGACCCGCAGAAGTACGCCGACGACGCGCTGCACGCGGGCTACCTGCGTCGGCTGGTCGGCCACGAGGCGGCCATGGTGCTGGTGCTCAACCAGGTGGACACGGTGCAGCAGGCGCAGCGCGCCGGCCTCGCAGCCGACCTGCAGCGTCTGCTGGTGGAGGACGGGCTGCACGGCGTCCCCGTGCGGCAGGTCTCGGCGCGGACCGGCGAGGGCGTTGAGGACGTGCGTGCCGAGCTGGCGCGGGTGGTCGCGCAGCGGTCGGTGGCGGCACGACGGGCGGGCGCCGACCTCGACGACGCGGCGCGGCTGCTCGCAGGTCAGCTCGGTGCGGCGGAGCCTGAGCCGGCACGGCTGGCGGTGGCACCCGTCGTGGAGTCGCTCGCGGCCGCAGTGGGCCTGACGGCGGTGGCGGACGCGGTCGCGGCGGTGGTGCGCGGCGCGTCCCCGTCCACGCCCACCTTCGGCTCCGTGCCGCAGGACGCGGTCGCGCGGGCGCGCTCGTCCTGGCTCGAGCACGCCACCGCCGGGCTGCCGGCGCCGTGGGCGCGGGACGTCCACGAGCGGGTGGCAACCGACCGAGAGCTGGGCCTGGCGCTCACCGATGCGCGCGCGGGGGTCACGGTGACGGCCCGGCGGTCGCGCTGGGCCGCTGCCCTCACGGCGGCGGCGCTGCTGCTGGGGCTCGTGGCGGTCGTCTCCGGGTCGGTGCGGCTGGGGGAGTGGCTCGGCGCGGGACCGACCGCGGGGTGGGCCCTGCCGGCGGCGGTGGTCGCCGCGGCAGGCGCCGTCGTGGCACGGATCGGCGCAGCCGCGGTACGGCGGGCGGCGGCAGGCCGGCGTGCCGGCGCGGTGGTGGCGGACGGCCGGGCCTCGATCGAGGGAACCGCGCGGGCCCGGCTGGTGGTGCCGGCGCAGCAGGTGATCGCCGAGCACCGCCGTACGCGGGAGCTCGTGGAGTCGGCGCGCTCGACCGCCGCCTGAGCCGTCCACAGTCCTGCCGACGGCGAGCGGGGCTCGCTCGTTTCGGCGACCCGCGCCCGGCGAGGGCTCCGGTCGCGACAGCCTGCCGCCACGCGCCCCGCCACGGTCGGGGCCTCGGCGATGGAGGTTCCGATGAGCACGCAGTCGACGTTGACGGTCACGGGCTGGCTCGGCTCGGACGTCAAGTTCTCACCCGGTGCGGACGGCTCGGTGCCGTACGCCTGGTTCCGGCTCGGGGCCAC
>DAIDJQ010000123.1 GCA_027451305.1 Cellulomonas sp. | reverse complement strand
CCGACCGTCTCCAGCACCGAGCCGGAGACGAAGGGCTCGAACGGGGCGTCCGGCCCCTGCCCGGCGAACTCCCCCGGCTCGCCACGGTGGAACGCCATCTTGTAGGTGCGCCCGTTGCGGTCCACCTCGACGTCCAGCCGCGCCGAGAGCGCGTTGACGACGGAGGCGCCGACGCCGTGCAGGCCACCGGACGCGGCGTACGAGCCGCCCCCGAACTTGCCGCCGGCGTGCAGCTTGGTGAAGACGACCTCGACGCCCGTCAGGCCCGTCTTCGGCTCGATGTCCACCGGGATGCCGCGCCCGTCGTCCCGCACCTCGACCGACCCGTCGGCGCGCAGCACGACCTCGATGTGCTCGCAGTAGCCACCCAGGGCCTCGTCGACCGCGTTGTCGATGATCTCCCACAGGCAGTGCATGAGGCCGCGGCTGTCGGTGGTGCCCACGTACATGCCGGGACGCTTACGGACCGCCTCCAGGCCCTCGAGCACCGAGAGGTGCCGGGCCGTGTAGCTGGACTGGGAGTCGGTCGTCGTCACGCCAGGATGGTAGCCGCGGGTGCCGACGCCCCCTCGTCGGCACGCGGCGGCGGCCCGGGCCGGGAGGGGCTCGGGCACGCGGACCCCGGTGTGTCGACCCTGTGGTGCGACGGTGCAGGATGTGGCGCAGACGTCACGACGAGGTGACCGGACGTCACGATTATGTACGCGGAGGGCGAACCTGGGCCACCCGGTGATATGGATCCGCGCCAGGGGTGGTTCTATGGATTCGTGAACGCGACCCAGACCCCCACCCCGCTGACCGCAGCCGACCGTTGCGACCGTTGCGGCGCGCAGGCCTACGTCCGCGTCCTCATGCCCTCCGGGGAGCTGCTGTTCTGCGCGCACCACGCACGTGAGCACGCCGACAAGTTCTCCTCCGTGGCGACCCACGTGCAGGACGAGACCGACCGCCTGCACGCGGAGCACGGCGCGGGCGCCGGCGTCGCGGGCTGACCGCGTCCTACCGCCGCCCGGCCACCGCGTCCGTGACCGCGCGGTTCCCTCCGGTGCCACGAGCCCGCCGGAGCAGCCGCGCGGCACGTCGCAGCACATCGGTGTAGTCCTCGCCCGGGCGTGCCATCGTCCCGCCCACCGACATCGTGACGTGCAGCACGGCGTCCGGCAGCCTGACGCGTGACTCGGCGACGTAGGCGCACACGCGGCTGGCAAAGGTCTGCAGGTCGTCGTGCGAGACGAGGCCGACGAGCTCGTCGCCGCCGTACCGGAAGGCCCGGCCGGGTCCGGGCAGGCACTGCACCACGGTGTCCGCCACCACCTGGAGCACCCGATCCCCGGCGGCGCGGCCGAAGCGGTCGTTGGTCTCGGCCAAGCCGTCCACGTCGCAGAGCAGCACGCCGAGCGGCAACCCGTGGTGCGCCAGGGCGGCCAGCCGGTCGACAAGGTGGGACTCCAGCGACCGGCGGTTCCCCAAGGCCGTCAGCGGGTCTGCGCCGTCCGGCACGTCCAGCACGTGCAACGGCGCCCGCTCGGCGAACCGGTCGACGTCCCGGCGAAACGTCTCGACCGCCCCGACCACCGTGCCGTGCACGTCCCGCAGCGGCGCGGCACGCACCTCGACCGGCACGAGGTGCCCCTCACGATGGTGGAGCATCACCCGCACCGTGCGCGGCTGACCGTCGTGCATGGTCCGCAGCAGCGGGCACTGCTCGCCGCACATCCAGCGACCCTCGTCGTCCGTGTGGTCGAGCAGCCCGTCGCCGCACCAGTGGCCCAGCACCTCGCGCGCCGAGTAACCGCTGATGCCTTCGGCGGCCGAGTTCCAGGAGGTCACGGTGCGGTCGCGGTCCACGAGGTAGGCGCCGTCCGGCAGCGCGGCGAACGCTTCTGCCGTCGGCGACACGGGGTTGGTCACGGTGACGCGTCTCTCCCTGCCACGCTCGTCGTGCTGACTCCCGTCATGACATCGGCGCAGCCCGTGCATCACAACCAACCCGGATGCGCGCCACACGATCGGGTGACTCCACCGGCGGCCGCCGCAGAGGCCCTCAGCGCGCCAATGCGGGACGAACGTCCCGGATGACCGGGACCACCGGCGCGGCCTGGGAGGCGTCGGGCATGTCGGGCTCGGGTGCGCGCCACCGGTGCCGGGAGCGCTACCAGCCCACACACCGCCCGAGCAGCGGGCTCGAGGCCCGCCACCGCGCCGGGCACCACGAGCGACGACCGAGACACCCGTTCGGGCGACGGTGACCGCGCGGCGCTTCCCGGCGATGAGACCATAGGGGTGCGCGCATTCGAGCTCCATCTCTACCCAGAAGGTCGACCTTGATTCGTGCGCCGAGGGGGTCCTGGCTGCCACCTGGACCCCCTCACCTGCGTCCACCCGCCACGGTCGACACTCCCCGGAGTCCGGCACGAGGCCCGTCGACGCGGGTGGCCTCAAGACGTCGTCCACACGCACGGCGGACCCGGTGAGGGGCCCGCGTCACTGGCGCCGTCATCGCCGTCCCTCCGTCGGACGCCTGCCCCTCCGCGTCGTCCGGGCCGCAGTGTGGCGACATCGAGACCTCCGCGGTCTGCGCTGTCCACAGTCGCCCGACGACGTGGCGGACGTCGGTCCGACGACCTCGCGGCGCGAACCAGCCGGCCGCCGGGACGCGCGCGCCTCGAACGCTTGACACGGCACCGTTTCTTATCGATCATCGAGATATCGACTAACGATAAGGGGACATCATGGCCGGCAAGCCCAGTCAGAGCTGGCTCACCACGACCGCCGCCGTTCTCGGCGTCGGGCTGGGGCTCCTCACCGTCGTCACCGTCGTCATGGCCGTCATGGCGACGCGCGGTGAGCCCGTCTCGTTCACCCTCGCCACCGGGACGGTGCTCGGCACACAGCCCGAGCAGGCCACGCTCGTCCCCGGCGTGGCGCTCAGCCCCGACGCCCCCGTGCCGGTCCGCCTCGCCGACCCGACCACGGCCCAGTCGGCATGGGGGGTGCTGCTGTGGCTGCCGACCTCCGTCGTCGGTGGGACGGCGCTGACGCTCGTGCTCCTCGCCGTCCTGCGGGCCCGCCGGGGCGACCCCTTCAGCGGCGGCGTGGTCGCGATCATGCGCACGCTCGGTCTCGTCCTGCTCGTCGGCGGTCCGCTGGTCCAGCTGCTCACCGGTGTCGGGAGCTACCGGCTCGCGGACAGCGTGCTCGACCACGGCGCCGACTTCGCACCGGCGTTCACCTTGGACGGACCGCTCGTCGGCGTGTGCGTGCTCGCGCTGGCCGCAGTGATCCGGCACGGCGAGCGGCTCCGCCAGGAGCTGGACGCGGTGATCTAGGTGCCGCCGACCGAGAAGCACAACGTCGTCGTGACGCTCGACCGGCTGCTCGAGGAGCGCCGCATGACGCTCACCGAGCTCGCCGATCGCGTGGGTCTGACGCTCGCCAACGTCTCCGTCCTCAAGAACGGGCATGCCAAGGCGATCCGGTTCACGACGCTCTCGGCGATCTGCGAGGTGCTGGAGTGCCAGCCCGGTGACGTGCTGCAGGTGCGCGCCGAGGGTTGACCACCAGACAGAGACGGGGAGCACGGCCCGACGGCCGCGCTCCCCGTTCGTCCGTGACGAGCAGGTCAGTCCAGGTAGTCGCGCAGCACCTGCGAGCGCGACGGGTGCCGCAGCTTGGACATCGTCTTCGACTCGATCTGGCGGATGCGCTCGCGCGTCACGCCGTAGACCTTGCCGATCTCGTCGAGCGTCTTCGGCTGGCCGTCGGTGAGGCCGAACCGCATCGACACGACGCCCGCCTCACGCTCGGACAGGGTGTCGAGCACCTGGTGCAGCTGCTCCTGCAGCAGCGTGAAGCTCACCGCGTCCGCCGGGACCACGGCCTCGGAGTCCTCGATGAGGTCGCCGAACTCGCTGTCGCCGTCCTCGCCGAGCGGCGTGTGCAGCGAGATGGGCTCGCGGCCGTACTTCTGGACCTCGACGACCTTCTCGGGGGTCATGTCGAGCTCCTTGGCCAGCTCCTCCGGGGTGGGCTCGCGGCCCAGGTCCTGGAGCATCTGCCGCTGCACCCGCGCGAGCTTGTTGATGACCTCGACCATGTGGACCGGGATGCGGATGGTGCGGGCCTGGTCGGCCATGGCGCGCGTGATCGCCTGCCGGATCCACCACGTCGCGTACGTCGAGAACTTGTAGCCCTTGGTGTAGTCGAACTTCTCCACCGCACGGATGAGGCCGAGGTTGCCCTCCTGGATGAGGTCGAGGAAGAGCATGCCGCGGCCGGTGTAGCGCTTGGCGAGCGAGACGACGAGGCGGAGGTTGGCCTCCAGCAGGTGGTTCTTGGCGCGACGGCCGTCCTGCGCGATCCACTCCAGCTCGCGCACGAACCGTCGGGTGTCGGCGTCCGCCTTGGCCTTCTCGAAGCCGGCGAACTCCTTGCCCAGCTTCTCCTCGGCGAACAGGCCGGCCTCGATGCGCTTGGCGAGCTCGACCTCCTGCTCGGCGTTGAGGAGCGCGACCTTGCCGATCTGCTTGAGATAGTCCTTGACGGGGTCCGCCGTCGCGCCGGCCGTGACGACCTGCTGCGCCGGGGCGTCGTCGTCGTCGGCGTCGGAGTAGACGAAGCCGGTGTCCTCACCGCCCTCGTCCTCCGCCGGCTTGGCCGGGGCCTCCTCCTCGTCGACGGCCTCCTCCTCGACGACGCCGACCTCGGCCTCGGCGACCTCGACCTCTTCGACCTCGACGACCTCCTCGACCTCCTCGACGTCTTCGACCAGGTCGATGTCGCCCTCTGGCTCGATGTCGCCGACCTCGTCCTCGGTGTCCTCGGTGTCCTCGGCGTCCACGTCCGCCGTGGGATCGACCACCTTCGCCGCCTTCGGCGCCGGGGCCGAGGGCTTGGAGCTCTTGGCGGCACGCTTGCGCGCGACGGGCGCCTCGCCGTCGACGGTCGCGGTCACGCGCGTCTTCGCGGCCGTCGCAGCGGACACGCGACGACGAGAGTCCTCAGGCTCGGGCGAGAGGGCAGGAGTCAACGTCTTGGACGACACGGATTACCTTTCGGCAGCTATCGGCGGCACCGGCACCGCAGCCACGGTCCGACGAACAG
>DAIDJQ010000122.1 GCA_027451305.1 Cellulomonas sp. | reverse complement strand
CCGGCGAGCGCAGCCGTGTCGAAGTCGTCCTGGAGGCACTCGCGCACGGCCTCGAGCAGGATCGGGAAGTCCGGGTACTGCGCGGCCACCGAGAGCAGCTGCGCCGCACGGTGGCGCTGCTGCCACAGCGGCTGCCGGCGGTCCGGACGGCGACGGGGCAGCAGCAACGCCCGCCCTGCGGCTTCCCGGAACCGCGCGCCGAACAGCGCGGAGCCACCGAGCTCGGCCCGGACGGCGTCCACCACCTCGTCGGGCTCGAGCAGCAGGTCGTCCAGGCCGATCGCGGGCGCGTCGCCGGCGGGCCGGTCGACGGGGTCGTCGAGCCCGATGTCCGCCAGGTCCGGCAGCCGCAGCACCATGCCGTCGTCGGAGTGCATCACCGCGGCGTCCACGCCGTAGCGCTCGCGCAGCCGGGCGCCGAGCACCACCGCCCACGGCGCGTGCACCCGGGCGCCGTACGGGGAGTGCAGCACGATCCGCCAGTCGCCGAGCTCGTCGCGGAACCGCTCGAGCACCAGGACGGTGTCGGTCGGCACCTCGCCGGTGGCCTCCTGCTGCTCGTGGAGGTAGGCGAGGAGGTTGTCGGCGGCCCACGGGTCCAGGCCGGCGCCCTCGACCCGGGCGCGCGCTCCCGCCGGCGCCAGCGCGAGCACCTCGCGCACCCACGCCCCCATCGCGCGGCCGAGCTCGGCGGGTCGGCCGGGGGAGTCGCCCTTCCAGAACGGCAGCCGACCGGGCAGGCCGGGCGCCGGGGTCACCAGCACGCGGTCGGGGGTGATGTCCTCGATCCGCCACGTGCTCGAGCCGAGGGTGAACGTGTCGCCGACCCGCGACTCGTACACCATCTCCTCGTCGAGCTCGCCCACCCGCTTGCCGCCGCGCAGCCGGCCGCCGGTCCGCTCGGCGTCCACCGGCACGTCGCCCGCCGGCGCACCGTCGGCCAGGAAGACGCCGAACAGGCCGCGGTCCGGGATGGTGCCCCCGCTGGTCACGGCCAGTCGCAGCGCCCCGGGCCGTGCGCTGAGCACGTCGCGCACCCGGTCCCAGACCAGCCGTGGACGCAGCTCGGCGAACTCCTCGCTCGGGTACCGTCCCGCCAGCATGTCGAGCACCGCCCGCAGGGTGGCCTCGCCCAGGCCGGCGAACGGCGCCGACCGGCGCACCACCCGCGCGAGCTCGTCCACCGACCAGTCCTCCACCGCGACCATCGCGACCACCTGCTGGGCGAGGACGTCCAGCGGGTTCGCAGGCACGGCCAGCGCCTCGAGCCGGCCCGCACGCATCCGCTCTGCGGTCACCGCCGCCGGCACCAGCTCGCCGCGGAACGTGGGGAACACCACCCCGTGCGAGACGGCACCCACCTGGTGGCCGGCCCGGCCGACCCGCTGCAGCCCGCTCGCCACCGACGGCGGGGACCCGACCTGCACCACCAGGTCCACGGCGCCCATGTCGATGCCGAGCTCGAGCGAGCTCGTCGCGACGACCGCCGGCAGCACCCCGGCCTTGAGCTCGGACTCCGTGCGGGTGCGCTCCGCGCGGCTCATCGACCCGTGGTGCGCCCGCGCCAGGATCGTCGTGGCGTCACGGGAGTCGACACCGGCGGAGGTTCCGGACTGTCCGGGTACGGCGGCCGGCTGCAGCACGCCTGGCACGCCGGCGGGGGTCCCCTCGCGCTCGGCCCACACCTCGTTGATCCGGGCCGTGAGCCGCTCCGCCCCGCGGCGCGAGTTGGTGAACACCAACGTCGACCGGTGCGCGGCGACCAGGTCCACCACCCGCTCCTCCACGTGCGGCCAGATGGACGCCCTGGGCACGGGGTCGCCGCCGAACCGGTCGCCGGCCGGCTGGCCGGCCAGGTCGGCAGCCGCGCCGGGGCCGCCGGACGACCCGCTCGTGGGCCCGCTGTCCCGTGCCGACGCCGTCGCCAGCTCGGCGAGGTCCGGCACCGGGACGACGACCTCCACCTCGATCCGCTTCACCGACGGGGGCTGGACGGTGACCACCCGCCGGCCGCCCTCGTCGAGCGGTCGTGCGCCGCCCAGGAAACCGGCGACGGCATCCACCGGCCGCACCGTCGCGGACAGCCCCACCCGCTGCGCGGGACCTGGGCCGCCGGGCCGGTCGAGCAGCGCGTCGAGGCGTTCCAGCGACAGCGCGAGGTGCGCGCCGCGCTTGGTGCCGGCCACCGCGTGGATCTCGTCGACGATCACCGTGCGCACGCCGGCCAGCCCGGCGCGTGCCGCGGACGTGAGGATCAGGTAGAGCGACTCGGGGGTGGTGATCAGGATGTCCGGGGGGCGGCGGGCGAAGGACCGGCGCTCCTCCGGTGGCGTGTCCCCGGTCCGTGTCCCCACCGACACGGCGGGCAGCGTCAGCCCGAGCCGGGTGGCGGCCTGCCGGACGCCGACGAGCGGGGAGCGGAGGTTGCGCTCCACGTCGGCTGCGAGCGCCTTCAGCGGCGAGACGTAGAGCACCCGGCAGCGCTCCACCGGGTCGTCCGGCGCCTGCGAGGTGAGCAGCCCGTCCAGCGACCACAGGAACGCCGCGAGGGTCTTGCCCGATCCCGTCGGCGCCACGACGAGGGCGTGCTGACCGCCCGAGACGGCGTCCCACGCACCGAGCTGCGCGGGCGTGGGCGCGGCGAAGGCCCCTGCGAACCATGCCCGGGTCGGCTCGGAGAAGCGGTCCAGCACCACCCGCCCATCATGACGGCGGCCGCCGACACGTGCCGCCGCCGGGTGGCAGGCTGGGTGCGTGCGGTACCGCGAGTTCTGGGAGCTGGTCGACGAGGTGCTGGGCCGCGCGCACGGCCGGGTGCTGGTCCGGGACCTGCGGCTCGGGGGGCTCGACGACCGCACCGGCGCCCAGGCGCTGGAGGACGGGGTGGAGCCGCGCGAGGTGTGGCACGCGCTGTGCGACGAGCTCGACGTGCCCGAGGCCCGACGGTGGGGGACCGACCGGCGGCGGCCGGCGCCGCCGCGGCGAGCCGGCGGGTGACCACCGCACCACGGCGCCGCCCGGCCTGGTGGCCGACCCCGACCGACGTGGCGGACGCCGGCGTGTCCCTGGCGGCCACGACGGTCGGGCTGGCCGTGGCGATCGGCCTGGTCGGGGGCGTGTGGACCTCGTCACCCCTCGCCGTGCCGCTCACGGCGGTCGCGGTGGCGGCCGGGTCGCTCGCGGTGGCACCGCTGCTCCGGCCGGGCGCGAGGCTCGGCGGGGCCGGCGTGGCCCTGCTGGCGGGGACCGCGGCGCAGCTCGCGATCGCCTGGGTGGCGCTGTCGTTCGTGCCGGGCATGCACGTCGCGTCGGGGTGGGCGGTGGTCCAGGTCCTCCTGCTGACGGGCCTGGTGATGGCCGCCGGACGATGGCTGTGGGCCGGGCCGGGGAACGGGTACGTGGTCGACGGGGTGGTGCGGCGGGCGCGCCGTGAGGCGGTCGCGGCGGGACGGGGCCCGGACGACGGCGACCGGCCACCCGGTCTGCTCGTCGTCCAGCTCGACGGCGTGGCCGCCGCGGTGCTCGCCCAGGCGATGGAGGCCGGGCTCGCGCCGACGATGCAGCGCTGGCTCGCCGACGGCTCGCACCGGCTGGAACGGTGGTGGGCCCGGCTGCCCGCGACCACGCCCGCCAGCCAGGCCGGGCTGCTGCACGGCGACTCGAGCACGATCCCCGCGTTCCGCTGGTGGGACCGTGGGCTGGGCCGGCTGGTGGTGGCCAATCACCCGGGTGACGCCGCAGCGATCGAGGAGGGCCTGAGCACGGGCTCCGGGCTGCTCGCCGACGGCGGAGTCGCGGTCTCGACGATGTTCTCCGGCGACGCCCCGACGGGCTTCCTGGTGATGAGCCGCAGCCGCCGGGGGCGTGGCCTCGGACCTGGCCAGGGCTACCTGCGGTTCTTCACCTCGCCGTTCGTCCTGGTCCGCGCGTTGACGGTGACCGTGGGCGAGATGCTCAAGGAGCTCTACCAGGCGCGTCGGCAGCGTGAGCACGGGGTGCTCCCGCGGGTCTCCCGCGGCGGCTGGTACGTCCCGCTGCGCGCGCTGACCAACGTCCTGATGCGGGACCTCATCACGTCGATCGTCGCCGAGTCGCTGGCCCGGGGTGTGCCGGCGCTCTTCGTCGACCTGGTCGACTACGACGAGGTCGCACACCACGCCGGGCCCACCCGGCCAGAGTCCCTGCGGGCCCTCGAGGGTCTGGACGGCGTCCTCGGCACCCTCGAGCGCGTGCTCGTCTGGGCGCCGCGCCGGTACCGCGTGGTGGTGCTGTCCGACCACGGCCAGAGCCTGGGGGCCACGTTCGAGCAGGTCGAGGGTCGCTCGCTGCTCGACACGGTGCGCGAGCTCATGGAGGCCCCCGACGCTCCCGGTCTGAGCAGCGCGGGGGGTGAGGACTTCGGTCCACTGACGATGCTGCTGACCCGCCTCGTCGGTCGGCCTCGGCGGGGTGCCGCTGCGGGGTCGCGCCGCACCGCCGCCTCCGCGGGCGAGGTGCCGGAGGTGGTCGTCACCGGGTCGGGCAACCTCGGGCTCGTCTGGTTCCCGCGTCGTGCCGCACGGCCGACCCTCGAGGACCTGCAGGAGGCGTACCCGGGTTTCGTCGCCGGGCTCGCGGGGCGTCCCGGGGTCGGCGTCGTGGTGGTGGACACCCGCGACCGCGGCCTGGTCGCGGTCGGGTCGCGGGGGGTGCGGCTGCTGGAGCCCGGCCCGGCCGACACCGGTCGCCGGGTCGACGGGGAGGACCCGCTGGTGGGCCTCGGTCCCCGTGCGGCGCAGGACCTGGTACGGGCCGCGCGGCTGCCGAGCACCGGTGACCTGATGGTGCTCTCGGCCGTCACACCCGCCGGTCACGTGCACGCCTTCGAGGGGCAGGTCGGGTCCCACGGCGGGCTCGGCGGCGAGCAGTCGTGGCCGTTCCTGCTGCACCCCTCCGAGTGGTCCGTGGACGACGACGTTCGGGAGGACGTGGGCGGCCGCCAGGTGCTGGTCGGCGCCGAGGTGGTGCACGCTCATCTCATGCGGTGGCTGCGCGAGGCGGGGGTGCACGGGTGAGGGCCGGCCGGGTGGCGCCTGCCGTCCCGCAGCCGGGGTTCGTCCGGGTGACCTGGCTCGGTCATGCCAGCACGGTGCTCGACGTCGCCGGGGTGCGGGTGCTGACCGATCCGCTGCTGCGTCGGCACGCCGGTCTCCTGCGCCGCCGCGGGGATGCTCCGGACCCGGCCAGCTGGGCCCGTCCCGACGTCGTCCTGATGTCGCACCTGCACCACGACCACGCCGAGCTCGGCTCGCTGCACCTGCTCGACGACGTCCCGGTCCTCAGCGCTCCGGCCAACGCCCACTGGCTGCGCGAGCACGAGGTGCACGGCGGCCTCGGACTGGCGGAGGGCGTCTGGTTGACGGTCGGCCCCCGCGGGTCGCACGCCCGCAGCGCGGCCGCCGGGGCGGGCGTGCGGGTCTGCGCGGTGCCGGCGGTGCACCGTGGCCGGCCGATGCCGCACCGGCCGAACGCCTGCAACGGGTTCGTGCTCGTCGCGGACGGGCTGCGGATCTGGTTCCCGGGGGACACGGAGCCGTACCCGGCGATGGCCGAGCTCCCCGAGCTGGTGGGAGGGCCCGTCGACGTCGCACTGGTCCCGGTGGGCGGCTGGGGGCCACGGCTGTCCAGCGGGCACATGGACCCGGTGCAGGCGGCCCGGGTGTGTGCCCTGGTCGGCGCCCGGCACGCGGTGCCGGTGCACTGGGGCACGCTGCACGCGCCGGCCTCCCGAAGGCTGCCGCCCGGCTGGATGGACCGTGCCGGCGCGGCCTTCGCGGCCGCTGCGGAGCGGGAGGCACCGGGCTGCCGGGTGCACGTGCTCGAACCGGGGCAGCAGGTCTCGCTGGCGGCCGCGGCCGTCCTGTAGCGCTCGACCCCGCGCGCCGTGGGCCGGCGGACATGCTTCGACAGGGGGCGGGTCAGCGGGCGTGTCGCCCGGCGCCGTCGAACAGGTGTTCGGCTATCGTCTGTCCCTGGGCGACCACCCGTCGAACCGTCCCCAGCCTGCCCGGAGATCGTGCCGGGCACGGTGGGGGAGGCGTCCGAGGGGCGTGTCGGTGGTCGGACATACGGTCGCCCACGACGAAGACCAGCCCCCGTAGGTGCAGCGCACGCTGCTCGAGACGACGAGGTGGGAACCATGCCCGCACCGCAGGACCGCGAGAAGGCCCTCGAGGCCGCCCTCAGCCAGATCGACCGCCAGTTCGGCAAGGGGTCGATCATGCGCCTCGGCGACGAGGGGCGAGCCCCCGTCGAGGTGATCCCCACCGGCTCGATCGCGCTCGACGTGGCGCTCGGCATCGGTGGCCTGCCGCGCGGTCGCGTGGTCGAGATCTACGGCCCGGAGTCCTCGGGCAAGACGACGGTCGCGCTGCACGCCGTCGCCAACGCCCAGCGTGCCGGTGGCATCGCCGCGTTCATCGACGCCGAGCACGCCCTGGACCCCGAGTACGCCAAGAAGCTCGGTGTCGACACCGACGCCCTGCTGGTCTCCCAGCCGGACACCGGTGAGCAGGCGCTCGAGATCATGGACATGCTGATCCGCTCCGGCGCGATCGACATCGTCGTCGTCGACTCGGTCGCCGCGCTCGTGCCGAAGGCCGAGATCGAGGGCGAGATGGGGGACAGCCACGTCGGCCTGCAGGCCCGGCTGATGTCCCAGGCGCTGCGCAAGATCACCGGTGCGCTGAACTCCTCGGGCACCACGGCGATCTTCATCAACCAGCTGCGCGAGAAGATCGGCGTGTTCTTCGGCAGCCCGGAGACCACCACCGGGGGCAAGGCGCTGAAGTTCTACGCCTCGATCCGCATGGACATCCGGCGCATCGAGACCCTCAAGGAGGGCTCGGAGGCCGTGGGCAACCGCACCCGCGTCAAGGTCGTCAAGAACAAGATGGCGCCGCCGTTCAAGCAGGCCGAGTTCGACATCCTGTACGGCGTCGGCATCTCTCGCGAGGGCGGCCTCATCGACATGGGCGTCGAGCACGGGTTCGTCCGCAAGTCCGGGTCGTGGTTCACCTATGAGGGCGACCAGCTCGGTCAGGGCAAGGAGAACGCCCGGGCCTTCCTGCGGGACAACCCGGACCTGTCGGCCGAGATCGAGAAGAAGATCAAGGAGAAGCTCGGCATCGGGGCCAGGGTCGACAGCCCGGCCGACGGTGCGCCGGTGGACTTCTGACGATGGTGCGCGGCCGCGCGCGCCGACCGGCCGCGGAGCCTCCGGACGTCGGCTCTGCAGCGGTCGACGCCGAGCCCGATCCCGAGGAGGTCGCGCGTGCGATCGCCCTTCGCCAGCTGACGGCCGCACCGCGAAGCCGTGCTCAGCTGGCGGAGGCGATGGCTCGACGCGACGTGCCGACCGAGGTCGCGAACCGCGTGCTCGACCGCTTCACCGAGGTCGGCCTGGTCGACGACGCGGAGTACGCCCGGATGCTGGTCCGCACGCGTCATGCCGAGCGAGGTCTGTCCCGCACCGCGCTGGCCACCGAGCTGCGGCGACGCGGGATCGACGCTCCGACGGCGGCCGAGGCCCTCGGCGAGGTCGACGCCGACGACGAGGAGAGCGCGGCCCGGGCTCTCGTGGTGCGCAAGCTGACAGCAACTCGCGGGTTGGACCGTCAGACGCGGCTACGGCGGACCTATGCCGCACTCGGCCGCAAGGGGTACCCGCCCGGGCTGGTGGCCGGACTCGTCCGCGAGGTGCTCGCGGACGAGGGGGAAGAGGACGTCCCCGACCTGGAGGCGATGGACCGGGGCGGCGGGCGCCGCGATGGGTCGCGTGCCCGGGTGCCGTCAGATGACGGCACCGACCTGTAGGTCACCCGTTCGAGGGACGTCGCGACGAGCTCCGGGTGTGGCGGGACGAGCAGACGGGTGCGTCGGCGGCCGTGCGTGACAATGAGGGCCCTGCTACCTGCGGTGCGTGAGCCGTCGGCGCCGTGGCGCGGGTGCGGTGGTCCGACGGACGAGCCGCAGGCAGGCGGAGCAGCTGGGAGGTCTCGTGGACGTCACCTCGGTCGTCACGATCGTGGGGCTGCTCGGCGCGTGTCTCGTGGCTCTCCTGCTCGTCCTGCTCGCACGACGTGAGGCTGACGCAGTCCGCCGCGGCGCCCGCGAGGATGTCGCTCGGATGAAGGACGAGGCCCGCGCGCAGGTGGCCGACGCCGAGCGGCGGGAGCGCCGGGTGACGGAACGTGAGGCGGCGGCGGCCCGCGACCGTGACGAGCTCGATGCCCTGCAGCGAACCCTCCGTGAACGGGCGGACCAGGTGGACGCCGCCGAGCGCGCGGCGGCACGAGCCGTGGACGCGGCGGAGCGTGCCGCAGCTCGGACGGTGGCCGATGCGGAGCGCACGGTCGCGCACCGGCTGGTCGAGGCGCAGGAACGCGTCCGTGCCGAGCTGCAGGCGGTGTCCGGCCTCACGGAGGACGAGGCCCGCGCGCAGATCGTGCGACGGGTGACGGAGCAGGCGACCAACGATGCGGCGGGAACGGTCCGGCGGACCGAGGCCGCAGCCCGGCGGACGGCGGAGGCGAAGGCCCGGCGAGTCGTCACCACGGCCGTGCAGCGGCTGGCCGTTCCGACCAGCTCGCAGGCAGCCATCACGGTGCTGCCGTTGCCGACGGAGGAGATGAAGGGCCGGATCATCGGCAAGGAGGGCCGGAACATCCGGTCCTTCGAGGCGCTCACGGGCGTGAACGTCCTGGTCGACGACGTGCCGGGCGCCGTGGTGCTGTCCTGCTTCGATGCGGGGCGTCGTGAGGTCGCGCAGGTGGCGCTCGAGGCGCTGATGGCCGACGGCCGGATCCACCCGCAGCGCATCGAGGCGGCGTACGCCGAGGCGCTGGCCGGCGCCGACGAGCGGGCGGAGGCCGCCGGCGGGGAGGCTGCGGAGCGGTCCGGGGTGAGCGGGCTGCACCCGGAGCTCGTCGCCACCCTCGGCCGGCTGCGCCTGCGCACGTCCTACGGGCAGACCGTGCTCGAGCACCTCGTGGAGTGCGCCCAGCTGGCGGCGGCGATGGCGGCCGAGCTGGGCGCCGATGCGGACGTGGCGCGTCGCGGTGCGCTGCTGCACGACATCGGCAAGGCGCTGACCGCCCAGCTCCCGGGCACGCACGCACTCGTCGGCGCCGACCTGGTGCGTCGCTGCGGCGAGAGCGACGCCGTCGTGAACGCCGTCGCCGCCCACCACGACGAGGTCCCCGCCACCACGGTCGAGGCCGTGCTGGTCCAGGCGGCCGACGCGATCTCCGCGGCGCGGCCCGGTGCCCGCCGCGAGGAGCTCGACCAGTACGTCGAGCGGATGGACAAGCTGGAGGCGCTGGTGGCAGCCCACCCGGGCGTCCGGCGGGCTCTGGCGATGGCGGCGGGACGTGAGGTGCGGGTGGTCGTCGAGCCGTCGGAGGTGGACGACATCGCGCTGCCCGGCCTGGCGACCGCGATCGCCAAGCAGATCGAGGCCGACCTGACGTACCCGGGCGAGGTCAAGGTCACGGTGGTGCGCGAGCTGCGTGCCAGCGCGACGGCGGGCTGAGCGCACCCTCGTCGTACCCTGGTGCGCGATGTCCACCACCCCCACGGCAGCCGCTGCCGCGCGCACCTATCTGGTCAAGACCCTCGGCTGCCAGATGAACGTGCACGACTCCGAGCACATGGCCGGCCTCCTCGAGGCTGCGGGCTACGTGCACGCCGAGCCGTCGGCCATCGCCGCGGAGGACGCGGACGTCGTCGTCATCAACACGTGCGCGGTGCGCGAGAACGCGGCGGACCGCCTCTACGGCAACCTCGGTCGCCTCGCCGCGGTCAAGCGCGCGCGTCCGGGCATGCAGATCGCTGTCGGTGGCTGCCTGGCGCAGAAGGACCGCGCCGGCATCGTCGAGCGGGCGCCGTGGGTGGACGTCGTGTTCGGGACGCACAACCTCGACGTGCTCCCGGCGCTGCTCGAGCGGGCGCGGCACAACGAGCGCGCCCAGGTGGAGATCGCCGAGTCGCTCCAGGTGTTCCCCTCCACGCTGCCGACCCGGCGCGAGTCCGTCTATGCCGGCTGGGTGTCGATCAGCGTCGGCTGCAACAACACCTGCACCTTCTGCATCGTGCCGTCGCTGCGCGGCAAGGAGCGCGACCGCCGACCCGGGGAGGTCCTCGCGGAGGTCGAGGCTCTCGTCGGGCAGGGTGCCATCGAGGTCACGCTGCTGGGGCAGAACGTCAACTCCTACGGGGTCGAGTTCGGGGACCGGGGCGCGTTCGCGCAGCTGCTGCGCACCGTGGGCGCCGTGCCTGGGCTCGAACGGCTGCGGTTCACGTCACCGCACCCCGCGGCGTTCCGCGAGGACGTCATCGAGGCGATGGCGAGCACCCCGACGGTGATGCCGCAGCTGCACATGCCGCTGCAGTCGGGCTCGGACCGGGTGCTGCGGTCCATGCGGCGGTCGTACCGGGCCGAGCGGTTCCTCGGCATCGTGTCGGCCGTGCGGGAAGCGATCCCGCACGCCGCGATCACCACCGACGTGATCGTCGGGTTCCCGGGGGAGTCCGACGCCGACTTCGAGCAGACCCTGCAGGTGGTGGAGGAGGCGCGGTTCTCCTCGGCCTTCACCTTCCAGTACTCCCGGCGCCCCGGGACCCCCGCCGCAGACATGGCGGGACAGGTGCCCAAGGCGGTGGTCCAGGAGCGGTACGAGCGGCTGGTGGCCCTGCAGGAGCGCATCTCCCTCGAGGAGAACGAGGCGCAGGTGGGCCGCACGCTCGACGTGCTGGTGGCCGAGGGCGAGGGGCGTAAGGACGGGGTCACCGCCCGCCTCTCGGGTCGCGCCGAGGACAACCGCCTCGTGCACCTCGCGATCCCCCCGGGCCTGCCTGAGCTGGATCGACCACGTCCCGGCGACCTGGTCCGGGTCGAGGTGACGCACGCGGCGCCCCACCACCTCGTCGCCGACGGCGCACTGACCGGCGGGCCGTTCGAGGTCCGGCGCAC
>DAIDJQ010000121.1 GCA_027451305.1 Cellulomonas sp. | reverse complement strand
GACGACGCCGGCGCAGACCCTGCGCCGGATGGACGCGGTGGGCGTGGCCCGCACCCGGCTGGCCGGGAACGTGGCGCCGCTGCTGGCGGTCGAGGCGATGGCGGTGGCCCTGCGACCGCAGGGGTAGCAGCTGTCCGACCTGGGCGCCCTCGCTCGACCTGGACGTCGTCCCTCGCTCGACCTGGACGTCGGGTTGCTCGACGTGGGCATCGGGTCGATCGGACACCTCGCCGCCGACCGGGCGCTCGAACCGGGGGATCTCTCGCACAGCGATGGGATGTCGCAGAACCGTCACCTATGTCCTGCGACATGACATCTCGCTCACAGCGAACACACCGATCGTGCGAACAGATGTTCGATAAGCACCTTGTGACGCTAGCATAGGGGCAGGTCACAGGGACCTTGGCGGTCGGGGCGCGACGAGGAGGCGGGTGTGGCGGGGCAGCAGCATCCACTCGTGGTGGCGCTCGAGGCCGCCGTCGACGGGGTCGTCGAGGCGGTGGAGCGGGCGGCCGCGGGACTGGGCGAGCTGTCGCAGGACGATGCCCTCGAGCTCCTGCCCGCACTCGTGGCACAGGCGGACCGGCTCACGGTTGCGAGCGCGCGGTTGTGCACGTCGGTCGACGACGACGCGATGTGGGCGACCGACGGGGCGCGGTCGTTCGCGCACTGGCTGGCCGGCTGCACGGGCATGCCGTTCGTGCGGGCGCGGGAGCTGGTCGCCACCGGCCGGGCGCTGCGAGATCACCTGCCGGCCACGCAGGCGGCGGCCCTCGCCGGCGAGATCGGCACGGACCAGGTCCGCACCATGGTGAAGGTCGCTGCGACCAGCGACGCTCGCCGCGAGGCGCTCGCCGCACCTGCCGAGGAGTGCGGCGAGGAGTTCCTCGTCGAGCACGCCAAGCAGAACGCTGCCGATGCGTTCCGGCGGATCGCCCGACGGTGGGCGGCAGCTGCCGATCCGGAGAGCGACGAGCGCGGCTATCAGGATGCGTGCGACCGGGAGCTGGTCACGCTGGCAGCCACCACCGACGGCTACCACCTGTCGGGGTTCCTGACGACCGTGCACGGAGCCGCGGTGAACGCCGCGCTGGACGCGGTGATGACCACTCCGGCGGCGGACGATCGCAGGACCACCCAGCAGCGTCGCGCCCAGGGTCTCGCGGACCTGGCTCGGCTGGTCCTCGACCACGGGATCGTCGGCACCGGCGGAGCGGTGCGCCCTCATCTGAGCGTGGTGGTCGACTTCGAGACCCTGCGACGTGCGGTGGAGGGCGAGATGCCGGCGGGCAGGCGCGCCGGTTCGGGGTCGTCCGCGGGTGACCGCCTGTTCCGGCTGGCGCCCGTGGCCGACGTCGAGCGGTTCGCGGTGGCGGAGGTGCTGGGTGCAGGGCCGATCCCACCGAGCGTCCTGGCACGGTTGGCCTGCGACTCGGCGGTCTCCCGGGTGGTGTTCGGTCCCGACTCCCAGGCGATCAACGTCGGCCGCGCCGAGCGCACCTATGCCGGTCCGCGACGCAAGGCGGTGATCGCGCGTGACGCCACCTGCCGATATCCCGGCTGCACCGCGCCGCCCGCGCTGGGCGAGATCCACCACGTCGCGCAGTGGTCCAGGGACCACGGCGACACCGACGTCAACACGGGCGTCCTGCTGTGCTGGCACCACCACGACGTGGTGCACCGGCAGCACCTCGAGATCTGTCCGTCGCCCTCGGGTGGCTGGCTGTTTCGCACCCGCCACGGCGAGCCTCTCGGGGCGCGCCCCACGTACGGCGGCCGGATGCCGTGGCGCACGACGGCGTGAGCAGCGCGACGCCCGTGAGCAGCGAGCACCCCTGGCCGTCGAGCATCGAGCCGCCGGTCACGGGAAGGTCGTCCCGGGGAGGGCCGTCACCCCCGGAGCGGCGGCCGGCAGCGCGACGGTGAACGCCGCGCCGCCCTCGGGGGCGACGCCGACGGCGATGGACCCACCGAGGCGCTGCACCAGGCCGTGCACCAACGACAGGCCGATGCCGACCCCCACCGGCCGCTCGTCGCGGTAGCGGGCGCCGAGGGCGCCCGGCTCGAACGCGACCGCACGGTCCGCCTCCGTGAGCCCGGGGCCGCCGTCGCGAACCTGCAGCACGGCGGCGGTGCCCGGAGGGTCGCCGAGGCCGGCCGGCCGAGCGGCCAGCACGACGGGACGTCCGGCAGGGGTCATCCGCACGGCGTTCGCTGCCAGGCCGTCGAGCACCTGCCGCAACCGGCCGGCGTCGGTGTGCACCCACAGCGGCACCGTGGGCCGGTCCACGCGCAGCACGGCGCCGCCAGCCTCTGCGCGGGCGGTCCAGGTGCGGCCGGCGTCCTCGAGCAGGGCCACGAGGTCCACCGCCGTCGGCTCCAGCCGGAAGTCGTCGGCGCCCATCCGGGCCAGCGCGAGCAGGTCCTCGACCAGGCGTGCGAGGCGCTGGGCCTCCGCAACCACCACTCGCGCCGCCTCCCGGGCCTGCTCGCCCTCCACGACCCCGTCCGCGATGGACTCGCCGAAGCCCTGCACGGCGGTGAGCGGTGTGCGCAGCTCGTGCGAGACCGACAGCAGGAACCGGCGCTGCCGCGCCTCGGAGGTCTCCAAGGCGGCGGCCAGGGCGTTCAGCGAGTCGGCGACCTCGGCCACCTCCGGCGGGCCGTCGGCCGGCACCCGCACGTCCCGGCGGCCGTGCTGCAGCGCGGTGGCCGCGGCTGCGGTGCGGCGCAGGGGCCGGGTCAGCAGCCTCGCCGCGGCACCCCCGGCGAGCAGCCCGACGACGAGCCCGACGACGACCGCGACGACGACGGCCCGTTCCACCCGTTGCACGGGCCGTTCCTCGGCGCGCGCCAGCGCACGGGCGCGCGCGCGTTCCCGTGCCCGCTCCGCGGGAGTGGTCGCGGTGGGTGCGGGCGGTGCGGCCGCGACGCTCGCAGCGATGCGGTCCTCCTCGACCACCGCCCGGGCCGACGCGACGCCGGCCAGGACCGCGGCCACGAGCGCCACCGCGACGCAGACCCAGGTCATCCGCGCGCTCAGGCTGAGCGAGGTGTACCGGAACCGACCCGCGCTGCCGCCGTCGGAGGTCACCGCGCCTCCGTCGTGCCCGGCGTGTCGGCCGCGTACCCCACGCCGCGGACGGTCCGCAGCGGCGCGTCCGGCCCGAGCTTGGCGCGCAGCTGGGCCACGTGGACGTCGACCGTGCGGCTGCCCGCGTCGGCATAGCCCCACACCGCTGCGAGGAGCTCCTCGCGCTGCCACACCCGGCCCGGTGCGCGCAGCAGGTGCGCGAGCAGGTCGAACTCGGTGGCGGTCAGGTGCACCGGACGGTCGGCGACCCACACCCTGCGGCCCGGCACGTCCACGGTGACCGTGCCCAGCGTGAGCCGCTCGGCGTCCGGCGGCTGGGTGCGCCGCAGGACGGCGTGCACGCGAGCGACCAGCTCGCGGGGGCTGAACGGCTTGGTGACGTAGTCGTCGGCACCGAGCTCGAGGCCGAGCACCCGGTCCACCTCGTCGTCCCGGGCAGTGACGAAGAGCACGGGTGTGCGGTCGCCGCGGGCGCGCAGCCGTCGGCACACCTCGATGCCGTCCAACCCGGGCAGCCCGATGTCCAGCACAACGGCCGCCGGCCGGTGCGTGAGCACCGCCTGCAGCGCGTGCGAGCCGTCGGCGTACGCCTGCACCGTGAACCCGTCCCGGGTGAGGTACAGGCGCACCAGCTCGCTGACGGCCGGGTCGTCCTCGGCGAGCACCACGAGCCCGCTGCCCTGCGTCATCCGTCCTCCGTGCAGCTCGGCCGGCGTCAGGAGCCGGCGTCGGCCGACATGTCCTGGTCGACCTGGTCGGCCAGCGTGCCGGCCTGGTTCACAGCCTGCTGCAGCGCCGCGACGTCCGTGGCCGCGGGCGACGACGACGCGCCGGACGGGTCCGTCGTACCCGCTCCGCCCGCGCCACCGGTCCCGCTCGCCGCAGCCCTCGTGCCGCCGGCGGAGGCTGCGGTGCCGCCGACGGCCCCCGCCGCGCCGGCGTGACCGGCGGCACCGCACCCGGCGAGCCCGAGCGCGAGGGTCGCCGCCAGGGCGAGGCCGGCCACCCGCGGTCGCGTGCTCACGAGGCCGCGACGGGCAGCGCCGAGCAGACGGTGGTGTCGGCGGCCTTCAACCGGGCGAGCGCCTTGTCGATCTGGGGCACGCGCGCCTGGCGGCGGTCGGCGCGGTCGGTGAGCCGGAGCGCCTGCTCCGGATGACCCGCGGCGGTCGCTGCGGCGGCCTTGGCGCGGAGCCAGGCGACCGAGCCCCGCGTGTCCGCACCGGCCTGGATGCGCTGCTCGAGCCTGGTCAGCCGGGTCTGCCCGTTGTGGTCGCGGGTGCACCAGGCCTGCACGGTCGCCAGGTCCGTGGTGATGGTGACGGTGCTGCCGTCCACCGTGACGTGCGTGGCGGACGACGAGCTCGGGGTGGGTGCGGGTGTCGAGTCCGCGAGCGCCGGTACGGCGGCGCCGAGGGCCAGCGCACCGGCCAGTGCGGCGGTGCCGACGAGGCGGACCAGGGGCAGCGTCATGACGACTCCAGAGGGTCTTCGGGCGGGCTCGTCCCGCCGACGAGCAGGACTGTGCCGCCCCCCGGTTCGAGGCGTGTGGGTGCCGTGTTCGGGTTCTGTCAGGGGCGTCCGGCACCGACCGTTACGGTGGTCGCCATGCCCTTCCCCGCCCGGCCGTCAACCGGCCCGCGCCGGATCCCCCGCCTCGCCGTCCCGGCGGCGCTGCTCGTCGTCGGCCTCGTGCTGGCGGGCTGCACACCCGCCACGACGAAGCAGCCGACCAACCCCACCGGCAACGCGAGCCACGGCTCGGCAGCCGCCGCGACGCCCGTCCCCGCGGACCTCGCGCGGTTCTACTCGCAGACGCTGACGTGGTCCAGCTGCTCGGACGTGAAGGCCCCCTCCGGGGAGACGGCCCAGTGCGGGACGGTCACCGTGCCCCTGGACTGGGCCGACCCCACGGGCCAGACCATCCAGCTGGCCGTGGCGCGGTTGCGCGCCCGCGGGTCGGACACGGTGGGATCGATCCTGGTCAACCCGGGTGGGCCGGGTGCCTCGGCGGTCGACTTCCTCGAGACGGCGGGCACCGTGGTCAGCGCCGAGGTGCGCGACGAGTACGACCTGGTGGCCTTCGACCCCCGCGGCGTGCAGCGCTCGGCCCCGGTCCGCTGCTACGACGGTGCGCAGATGGACCAGCTGGTGGCGGCCGACTTCGACCTGTCCACGGACGCCGGCGTGCAGGCGCAGGAGAAGGCGTGGGCGGACTTCGGCGCCGCCTGCGCGCAGAACACCGGCCCCGTGCTCGGGCACGTCGACACGATCAGCAGCGCCAGGGACATGGACGTGGTGCGTGCCGCGGTCGGTGACGCGACGCTGGACTACCTCGGCTACTCCTACGGCACCAAGCTCGGTGCCACGTACGCGGCGCTGTTCCCCAAGACCGTCGGCCGGATGGTGCTGGACTCGGCCCTCGACCCGACGCTCGACGCGGACGCCGTCTCGGCCGGCCAGGCCGTCGGCTTCGAGAGCGCGCTGCGGGCGTACGTCACCGACTGCCTGGGCGGCAAGGGCTGCCCGCTGACCGGCACCGTGGACGCCGCGATGAAGCAGATCGCCACCCTGCTCAACCGTACGCACACCACCCCGCTGCCCACCGGCACCTCCCGGCGGCTGACCGCGCCCCTGGCGTTCACCGGCATCGCGTACCCGCTGTACTCGCAGCGGGCATGGCCGATGCTGACCCAGGCGCTCACCGCAGCGGTCAAGGGCGACGGCTCCGGCCTGCTCCAGCTGGCGGACGCGTACTACGACCGCTCGTCCGACGGCACGTACACCACCAACACCACCGAGGCGTTCACGGCGATCGGCTGCCTCGACTCCCGGGGCTCCGCCGACCTGGCCACGATGCGCGCGCAGGCCGCCGCGATCGAGAAGGCAGCGCCCACCGTCGGGCAGTTCTTCGCCTACACCGGCACCGTGTGCGCGGACTGGCCGGTGCCCCAGGTGAAGGACCTCACCGACTACTCGGCGCAGGGTGCACCGCCCATCGTCGTGATCGGCACCACCAACGACCCGGCCACGCCGTACGTCTGGGCGCAGAAGATGGCGTCCACGCTCTCGTCCGGTGTGCTGCTGACGCACGTCGGGCAGGGGCACGGCGCCTACGGGCTCTCGAACTCCTGCGTGCAGGGCGCGGTGGACACCTACCTCCTGGACGGCACGCCGCCCAAGGCCGGCACCCGCTGCTGAACCCGGCACGTCGCAGGCCGGCCGACCCGCTTTGGAGCCGGGACGGGGCTCCGGGTACAGTGAGCGCGCTCGCCGTGGTTGGGGTCACCCAGGGTTCACGACGACGCCGCCTTAGCTCAGTCGGCAGAGCGTCTCACTCGTAATGAGAAGGTCCGGAGTTCGATTCTCCGAGGCGGCTCGACACGGAAAGGCCCCGTTCCAGCGCACCCGCTGGGGCGGGGCCTTCGTGATTCGCCCTTCTCACCGGGGTGGGGTGGTCCACCCCGGTGGGCCCGGTCGGCCTCGCCCGCAGCTGCACCTCGGCGGGCCTCGGTGGCCTCGGGCCGGAGCAGGCTCCGGCCGGACCGATCCGAGCCGCGTCACCGGTTCGGCCCAGCGCCCGCGGGGCGGCGACGGGTGAACTGGAGGGTTGACCGTGACCGTGCCGCCGATGACTCGGGGGCGGCGTCTGTGCTGGTCAGCCCGGTGCGGAGGGCTCCGGTCCTCGCCCGTGCGAGCGATGTGACACCGCGTCTTCACACGCGGTCATGCTGGGCGAAAACACGGGACGTTCGTCCCGTGCACGGGTCCGGCCGGGGAGACTCTTGCCATGGAGAACGACAACGGCTTCCCGATGACAGCGGACTGGCGGCTGCACATCTCCGACGCGGAGATCCGGTTCGCCAAGCACGAGTGGCTGGCGGCGCGCGACGGCGACGACGAGGTCGGCCCGGAACGGGTCGCGATCCTCTTCGAGTACTACCGGGCGCTGATCAGCCTGCAGGCTCAGCAGATCGCCGACGAGTTCCGCTCCAAGCGCCGTATCGCCTGACCTCTGCATCGCCCGAGACAGGCATCGCCTGAGATCGGCTCAGCGGGTGCGACGAGGCACCCGCCGGTCTCCGCGAAGACCGGTCGAATCCGAATCGCCCGACGACGTGATCGCCGGGCGATTCCTGTGCCCGGGGACGTCAGGAGCGCTCGGCCTCGAGCAGCCCGGGGCGCTCCCGTCGGGCGGCCGACCCCACGGGCACCGGTGCCACCCTCGCGGTGCTCCGTCGGAACACCAGACGTGTCCGGAGCACCGGCTCCTCCGGCTGCTGCCCGGACAGGACGGCCTCGAGGTAGCGGACGGCCGCGCTGCCCGCCTCCTCGCGCGGCAGGTGCACCGTGGTCAGCGGGGGGGTGAACATCTCCGCGAACTCGATGTCGTCCCAGCCCACCACGCTCAGGTCGCCCGGCACGTCCACGCCGTAGGAGACGAGGCGGTTCACCAGGCCGAGGGCCATCACGTCGTTGTACGCCATCACGGCGGTGACCTCGGCCAGCAGCACCTCGTCGGCGGCGTCGCGGCCGCCCTGGAACGACGGTTCGTGGTGCCCCAGCCGCACCAGCACCAGGCCGGTCTCGCCGAACACCTGCTCGATCACGGTCGTCCGGTCGGCGTCGGAGTAGCTGTGCTGCGGGCCCGCGACGTAGCCGACGCGACGATGCCCGAGCGCGGCCAGGTGCGCGGCCGCCTCACGGACACCCTTGGCGCTGTCGAACCGGATGGCGGGGACGCCGGGTGCCGAGCGGTTCACCAGCACCACGGGGCGCAGCTGCCGTGCGTGCTCCAGCTCCGCGTCGCTCATCCGGCTCGAGCAGAGCACGATCGCGTCCACCTGCCGGGCCAGCTGCTCGACCATGCCGAGCTCGGCCCGCGGGTCCTCGTCCGTGTCGGCGATCAGCAACGTCTGCTCGGCTGATCGGGCCGCGGCCTGCGCCCCCTTGACGATGCTCGAGTAGAAGGGGTTGTTCAGGTCCGGCACCACGAGGCCGAGGCTCTGGTTGCGGCCGGTGATCAGTGCCCGTGCCGCCCGGTTGGGCGTGTAGCTCAGGCTGGCCGCGGCGGCGAGGACCCGGGTGCGTGCGGCCTCCCCGATCAGCTCGGGGCGGCTGAGCGCGCGCGAGGCCGTGGAGACCGACACGCCAGCCGCCTGGGCGACGTCGCGGAGCGTCGCACTCACCGTCTGCCTCCTGTGGCTCGCTGGGACTTTGGACTCTATCAGCGTGCGAACGTTTGCACGGGGGATCCTGTGTGCTCATCGCGACACGCCGCACGCCGCGCCGTCGCGCCCGAACCAGGTTTGACAGCGGTGCGAATCCAGTGCAAACGTTTGCGCCACGCCACCTGACAGAGGAGTTAGCCATGGCTGCACGACTTGAGCTGCACCCCGACCGCGCGCTCCCGCTGGACGAGCGCCAGCGCGCGGTCGCCCGCGAGATCTACGCGCAGACCGCCGGTCTGCCGCTGGTGAGCATGCACGGCCACGTCGAGGCCGAGGCGTTCGCCGAGAACCAGGCCTTCGGCGACCCCGCGCAGCTGCTCATCGTCCCGGACCACTACGTCACGCGGATGATGGCCTCGCAGGGGATCGGGCTGCCGTCGCTCGGCGTGCCCCGTCAGGACGGCGGCCCGGTGGAGACCGACTCCCGCACCATCTGGCGGACCTTCTGCGCCAGCTGGAAGCTCTACCGCGGCACCCCCTCGCGGTTCTGGCTGGAGCACGAGCTGGTCGAGGTGTTCGGCGTCGACCTGGTGCCCAGCCTCGAGACGGCCGACGAGATCTACGACAGGATCGCCGCCCGCGTGGCCGAGCCCGGCTTCCGGCCCCAGCAGCTGCTCGACCAGTTCAACATCCAGGTCATCTCCACCACCGACGCGGCCACCTCGACGCTCGAGCACCACGCCGACCTCGCGGCGCAGGGCCTCGGCGAGCGCGTGGTGCCGACCTTCCGCCCCGATGCGCTGGTGCACCTGGACACGCCGACCTGGCGCAAGGACGTGGCCGAGCTGGCCGAGGTGAGCGGCATCGACACCGGCTCCTTCGCCGGGTTCCTCGACGCGCTGCGGCAGCGCCGGCAGGCGTTCGTCGCCGCCGGTGCGCGCGCCAGCGACCACGGCCACCTGCAGCCGGACACCACGCCGATGGATCCCGCGCAGGCCGAGCGCCTGTACGCCCGCGCGCTGGCCGGCGAGCCCGTCACGGCGGACCAGGTCCAGGCGTTCGCGGCCGGCATGCTCCTCGAGATGGCCGGGATGGCCTGCGAGGACGGCCTGGTGATGCAGATCCACCCGGGGGTGCTGCGCAACCACAACGACGCGATCTTCGCGACGCACGGCGCCGACAAGGGCTACGACATCCCGGTCGCCACCGAGTACACCCGCGCGCTGCGTCCCATGCTGCAGCGCCACGGCAACGACCCGCGGTTCCGCACCATCTTGTTCACGGTCGACGAGACCGTGTACAGCCGGGAGCTGGCCCCGCTGGCCGGCGTCTACCCGTCGGTTCGCCTCGGCGCCCCGTGGTGGTTCCTGGACTCCCCGGAGGGCATGCGCCGGTGGCGCGAGTCCTCCACCGAGACGGCCGGCCTGTACAACACGACCGGCTTCGTGGACGACACCCGGGCCTTCGCCTCCATCCCGGCACGGCACGACCTGTTCCGCAGGGTCGACGCCGGATTCCTCGCCCGCCTGGTGCTCGAGCACCGGCTGGGTCTCGACGAGGCCGCGGAGACCGCCGTCGACCTGGCCTACAACCTGCCGCTGGCGGCCTACGCCCGGCCGGCCGTCTGACCTGCCTGCACCACCAACCCCGTCCTGGCAAAGGAGCCTCACCCATGACCACGACCGTCACCACCAGTGCGGAGAAGGGCGCCGCGAGCGGTGCTCGCGCGTACGCCAAGCTGCCGCTGAGAGAGAAGATCTCCTACGGCTTCGGCGACTTCGGCAACGGCTTCATGTTCGACCTCGGGCAGGCGTACCTGCTCAAGTACTACACGGACGTCGTCGGCCTGCCGAGCAGCGTCGCGGGCGGCGTCTTCATCTTCACGAAGATCTTCGACGCGTTCATGGACCCGATCGCGGGCGCCTTCATCGACGGTCGCCGCACGGTGGGTCGGCACGGTCGGTTCCGGCGCGTGATGTTCACGTCGTCCATCGGCCTGGCGATCCTCACGCTGATCACGTTCACCACGCCGCACGCCAGCTTCCACGTGAACCTCGTGTACGCCTACGCGACCTACATGGCGTGGGGCCTCCTGTACTCGTTCACCAACGTGCCGTACGGGTCGTTGGCCTCGGTGATGACGCAGGACTCCGAGGAACGCGCGCAGCTCGCCTCGTTCCGGCAGGCCGGCTCGGTCGGCTCGCTGCTGATCGTCGGTGTCGCGTTCATGCCGATCGTGCTCGCCGTGGGCCACCAGCGGCTCGGGTTCGCCCTGGCAGCCGGTGTGATGGCGCTGGCCGGCGTGGTCGCCTTCGGCATCACGGCACGCGGTACGCGTGAGCGGGTGCCCGTGGCCCGTCCGCAGGAGAAGCTCACGATCGGCGAGTTCCTGCGGACCGTGGTGACCAACCGTCCACTGCTCGTCGTGATCCTCATGACGGTCTTCTCCATCTCGGCGTACAACATCAAGACCGCGATGGTCGTGTACTTCACGCAGTACTACCTCGGCAACGTGCGGCTGCTCGCCTTCGTCAACTTCATCAGCATCGGTGCGTCCGTGATCGGCATCCTGGCGATGCCGTGGCTCGTGCGCCGGATGGGCAAGAAGCGCACCGCGATCCTCGGCTTCCTCATCGCCGCCGCCGCCGACGGCCTGAACTTCCTGCTGCCGAGCAACCTCTGGCTGTTCACCGTCCTGCTGAGCATCTCGTTCATCGGCGTCGCGATCCCCAACGGCATCACCTGGGCGCTGGTCTCCGACGCGATCGACCACGGGCACTGGCACACCGGCACGCGGCGCGAGGGCATCACCTACTCGGCGTTCAACTTCTCGCGGAAGATCGCGCAGTCCATCGCCGGCGGCCTCGCCGGCTACGGCCTGACGATGATCCACTACGTGCCGAACGCGCACCAGGCCGCCTCGACGCTGCACGGCATCAAGGTGCTGCAGACCGGCTACCCGGCCGTGGCGTTCGCCATCGCGGCCGCGGTGATCGGCTTCCTCTACCCGCTGTCCGACAAGCGGCACGCCGAGATCGTCGCCGAGATCCACGACCGCGAGGCGGCCCGCGAGGTCGTCGAGGACGCCGCCGTGGCCCGTGAGCTCGGCCTGACCGACCCCACCACCGACTGATGACCACCGCTGCCGCGACCGAGCCTGCCGGCCCCCAGGGCTCCGCGGGCCCGGTCGCGGCGGCCGTCGACCGAAGGAACGCCATGAGCACCCAGCACGCGCTGCACCTGTTGGCCGAGGGCGACGACGTCGCCGTCGCCCTCCGCGACCTCACCGCCGGTGAGGAGGTCCCGAGCCCCGACGGGACGCTGACCCTGGTGCAGGGCGTGCCCCGAGGGCACAAGGTGGCCGTGCGGCAGGTGGCCGCCGGCCGGCCGGTGGTCAAGTACGGGCACGTGATCGGGTACGCCACGGCACCGATCGCCCGCGGCGAGCACGTGCACAGCCACAACCTGGAGTTCGGCGCGCACGAGGCCCCGGGGCGGCACGAGGCACCGGTGGCCGCCGCGGTGCAGCTGCCCGCCCGCCGGACCTACCTGGGAATCGGGCGCAGCGACGGCTCGGTCGCCACCCGCAACTACGTCGCGGTGGTGAGCTCGGTGAACTGCTCCGCGACGGTCTGCCGGGCGATCGCCACCCGTGCCGAGGCGTCCGGCCTGCTGGCCCGGTACCCCTCGATCGACGGGGTGGTCCCGGTGACCCACTCCCTCGGCTGCGGCATGGCGGCCGAGGGCAACGGGATGGACGTGCTGCGCCGCACCCTCATGGGGTACGCGACGCACCCGAACGTCGGTGGCGTGCTGCTGGTCAGCCTCGGCTGCGAGGTGAACCAGATGGAGCACATGCTCGAGGGCATCGAGT
>DAIDJQ010000120.1 GCA_027451305.1 Cellulomonas sp. | reverse complement strand
CCGCAGACGCAGGCGACGACGACGCGCACGATCGCGTCGGTCGGCTGCTGGATGCTCGGGTCCGGAACCGTCTCGACGCGGACGTCGCCGGGACCGTACATGAGCGTGGCACGCATGAAGAAGCTCCTTCGACGGGGGTGCGGGGCCACCGGCCCCTGCTGGTCCCGACCGTACGGCCACTCGTCGCAGCCAGGGAGGCCCTGCGGGTACACCCCTGCACACCGCGGTGGGACATACCCCCCGGCGGACGCCTCGTCCACGGAGAGCCGCCCGACGAGCCTGAGTCCGGCGCCTGAGGGCCCGGAGGTGCGGCTCACGCTGTAACAGGTCCTGGGTCCGGCGCGGTCGCACCCAGGACGACGCCCGAGCGCTGACAAGGATCGAGGCCGGGGTGCTGATGCACCCCGGCTCGACCCGACGTCGTCAGCGGACCTCGACCTACGTCAAGACCCCGCGAGCGAGCGGAGACGGTGGGATTTGAACCCACGGAAGGGGAGACCCCTTCACGGCCTTAGCAGGGCCGCGCACTAGACCTGGCTATGCGACGTCTCCAAGACGGTGGACAGGCTACAGGTGCGCTCGTCGTCCGACCAAAGCGGCGGCGCGCCGCGGCGGCTCAGTGCTCGAAGCCCCACTCGCGGTCGGTCAGCATGCGGGCGATCGCCAGGCCGACGGCGAGCGCCGTGACGATCAGCGCCGCGGAGACGCCGTAGCCGAGCGCCTGCATCGTGTCGCCGTTGCTGATGTAGTACACGGCCCGGTACGCGGGTACCCCGGGCACCATGATCGTGACGGCCGGCACGTAGACGGTGATGCGTGGGACGTTCAGGCGCGGGGCGATCCAGGCGGCGAGCAGCCCGATCAGGCAGGCGGCGACGGCAGCGGCGGCCTGCGGCGGCCAGCTCGCCAGCGTCACGGCGGCGATCCGCAGCGTGTTGGGAACCATGGCGACGAGGGCCGCGACGGTGGCCATCCGCCACGGGCTGTTGAACATCAGCGCGAAGCCGAGCACGCCGACGGCCGAGGCCAGCAGGCGCAGCGCCATCAGCACCGGCAGGCTCAGGGTCAGCGCGCGCGGCGGGTCGGGGCTGAGCCCGACGACGACCGACACCCCCCACACGGCGAAGGCCGCCGAGACGAAGATCATCAGTGCCCAGGTCAGGCGGGCCACACCCGCCGAGAAGTCGAGCTTCGCCAGGTCCAGAGCCCCCGTGACCAGGGGGAACCCGGGCACCAGGAACAGCGCGGCCGCCACGTACCCGGCCTCGTGCCCGCCGCTCGTGACCCCCGCCCAGTGCAGCAGCTGGACGAACCACAGGTAGGTGACGCTCGACAGGGCCGCGGCCACCATGGTGACGCCGAACTGGTTGAACCCGCGGTGCAGCAGCACCCGCCGCAACCCCTGCCCGACCCCGGCCCCGAGGAACGCGCCGATGATCTCCACCGGCCCCGCGTTGTTGAGGAAGGCGAACGCGGCACAGGCGAGAGCCGCCCAGAGGGCGTTCAGGATCACCGGGTACAGCGGTGGCTTGGCGGCGATGCGGTCCACCTCGGCCGCGACCTCGTCGACGGTCACCGAGCCGCGGGCCTCGAGGCGCTGGGCCATCCACTCCAGCTCGGCCAGGCGGTCGGTGTTGACGCCGAGCGAGCGGACCTCGGCCACCTCGGTGCGGAACGAGCGGCCCCGGTGCGACGTCGTCGTGATCTCCGTGAGGGTGACGTGCGCCTCGTGCCGCTCCACGTCGAGCGCGTGGGCGACCCGTGCCATCGACGCCTTCACCCGGTACGAGCCGGTGCCGGCGGACAGGCTCAGCTTGCCGACCTGCAGCACGACGCCGGAGCGCCTGATGAGGTCCAGCTCGTCGTCGTCCGGTGCGATGGGCACGGCACCATGATGACGGCCGGCGCGGCGCGACGACAGGACGTCTGGCCCGCCCCCACGCCTGCGGACCGGCGGGTTCGCGGCCCGACGACGAGGCGCGTGGCGCCCGTGCGACGGGCGGGGTCAGAGCGTGTCGAGCGCCTGCCACACCCGCTCGAGCGTCCGCTCGTCAGGCGTCATGCCCAGGCAGGCCAGCGCTGCCGCCAGCTCCCCGCGGGTGACCGACCGGACCGCGGCGGCCCGCACGAGGTCCGCGGCGCGCTGCACCGGGTCCCCGGCCGGCCCGAACGACGGGAGCTGTGCCCGGCTGCCGTCGATCTGCATGGCTGGACCGTAACGACCGGGACGGCGTCGGCGCGGGCGTATCGCGGGCGATTTTCCCGCCTTTGCTGCGGAATGACCCTCCCGGGTGAATCCCGGGGCCGCGACGTGGGTGGCCCGCACCTCGGTCAGCCGGAGGCCCGACGGACACGGGCGGACCGCACGACGAGCCGTCCGGCTTAGGCTCGCTCCGGCGACGGGCCCTCACCGCCGCGCGAGCACCGCCAGGAGGCACCGTGCACCAGGAGCAGCAGGACCAGGCCGGTCACCACGGCCATGCCGCCCACCACGGGCACGGCGGTCACGCCGGCCACCGCCACGGGGGTGGCGCAGCCTGGGGCGACCGCCGCCGGATCGACGCCGTGTGGCCGTGGGTGCGCGACCAGCTCGGCACGACCTCGGGGCCGGTGCTCGAGATCGGCTGCGGGCCCCTCGGCGGGTTCGTGCCGGCGCTGCTCGCGCAGGGTCGGGAGGCGGTGGGCGTCGACCCGAACGCACCCGAGGGGCCGGCGTACCGCCGGACGGTCGTGGAAGAGGTCCGCGAGCAGGGCACCTTCGGCGCGGTGGTCGCCTGCACCTCGCTGCACCACGTGCCGGATCTGGCGGCGCTGGCCGACCAGGTACGCGGCCTGCTCCGCCCCGGCGGGCTCGCGGTGGTGGTCGAGTGGGCATGGGAACGGATCGACCCGGCAACGGCGGAGTGGAGCTTCGCACGGCTCGGGGACTCCGAGGACAGCTGGTTGACGAGTCACCGGGCCGGCTGGCTGGACAGCGGCCTGACCTGGGACGAGTACCTGCACCGGTGGGCGGACGAGGACGGCATCCTCCCGGGGGCGGCGGTTCGCGACGCCCTGGCCAGCCGTCTCGAGACGTTGGTGGACCAGGACGGCCCCTACTTCTTCCCGTACCTCGCGATCGGCGCGGAGGACGAGCAGGAGGCGATCGACGCGGGCGTCATCCAGCCGGTCGGCATCCGCTGGGTCGGCCGCGCGCCCACGGCCTGACGGGCACCGGCGATGGCCGTCGCCGGGCGGCTCTAGGCTGCTCCCCTGGGGACGACGAGGCACGCACGCCGAGGACGGCTGTCCCCGGATCGCAGACCCCTCGGACGGAGGCCCATGCACGACGTCGGTACCCGCCGGCCCCGCCGATGGACGACGCTCGTCGGGGGCGCGGCCCTCGCGCTGACTCTCGCCGGCTGCGGGACGGCCAGCACCGCGGCGCCGGCCGCCACCGTCAGCACCCCGCCGACGACCACCGGCGACATCGCGGCGGCGATCCACCTCGCCGACCTGCAGAACGTCCACCGACCCGACACGGTGTTCTCGGCAGGTGCCACGCCGACCTTCACCCTGGTCGACGACACGGCGAAGATGACACCGCTGCACGGCACGAACACCGCCTCGTGGGGGCCCGGCGACTACCTCCTGGTGGTGCGGTGCATCGGCACGGGGAGCCTGACCGCGGAGCTGCAGGTGGGCGAGTACCTCACCTGGCTGGACCTGCCGGGCTGCAGCTCCACCTCGTCGCCCGGCATCGTGGCGCTGACCGTGCCGCGGCGGGGCACCGGGATGTCGGTCACGATCACCCCGAACCCCGGCACCCGCGCGGCGGTCGCCTACCAGGTGCGACGGCAGCCGAGCTGACGTCGCGTGCAGTGGCCGGCGTTGGCGGAGGGCAAGGGATTCGAACCCTTGGTGGGTTGCCCCACAACGGTTTTCAAGACCGTCGCCTTCGGCCGCTCAGCCAGCCCTCCAGGTGCCGGACGCTAGCAGAACCCGCCCGACGACCGAGGTGACGACGTGCCCGTCTGGATCCACGACCTGTGGCGCACCGCCACGTCCACCCAGCCGGCACCCTCCCCGCAGCTCGTCCTCGGGACGGCGGCCGCTGCGCTGCTCGTCCTCGGCGTACCGACGGCGTGGCACGCCGTGCGGCACCTGGTCACGATCGTGCACGAGGCCGGCCACGCGACCGTCGCGGTGCTGGCCGGGCGCAAGCTCTCGGGGATCCGGGTGCACTCGGACACCTCGGGGCTGACCACCTCGCGCGGGGCGGCCCGGGGGCCGGGCATGGTGCTGACGATCGCCGCCGGCTACCCGGCACCGGCCGTCCTCGGCATCGGCGTGGCGGCGCTCGTCTCCCGCGGGTACGCCGTCGGGGCGCTGTGGCTGCTGCTCGTCCTGCTCGCGCTCGTGCTGGTCCAGGTCCGCAACCTGTACGGGCTGTGGGCGGTGCTCGCCACCGCGGGGGTGCTGGTCGCGGTCGCCGGCGCGGCGCCGGTGGCGGTGCAGGTCGCCGCCGCCCACCTCGTGGCCTGGCTGCTGCTGCTCGGCGCTCCGCGCGCCGTGCTCGAGCTCGCGGCCACCCGCCGCCGGCGCGGGCCCGACGGGTCCGACCCGGGTCAGCTGGCGGCGCTGACGCACGTGCCGGCAGGCCTCTGGGTGCTGCTGTTCGCCCTGGTCACGGTCGCGGCCGCGGTGCTGGCCGGGCGCTGGCTGCTGGCCGGCAGCGGCCTGCTCGGCTGACCGGCACGGCCCGACGAGCCGGTCAGTCCGGCAGCCGGTGCTCCAGGAGCACGACGTCGCGCCACCGACCTGCCAGCGGGCCGTGGCTCATCAGGCCGAGCCGACTGCGGGTGCCGACCGTCCGGAAGCCCGCCGCGGCGTGCAGGGCGAGACTCGCGGCGTTCTCCGGGAACACCCCCGACTGCACGGTCCACACCCCCGCCTCCGCCGTGGAGCGCAGCAACGCGTCGAGCAGCGCCCGGCCGACCCCGCGCCCCCGGGCGTCCGGGTGCACGTACACGGAGTGCTCCACGACGCCCGCGTACACGCAGCGCTCGGAGACACCGCTGACGGCGACCCAGCCGAGCACCGTGCCGTCCTCGTCGAGCGCCACGAGACGGTGGGCCGCCAGCTTGGCCCGGTCGAACGCCTCCCAGCTCGGCGGCTCGGACTCGAACGTCGCGTTGCCGGTGGCGATCCCTGCGGCGTAGATCTCGCGCACCTGCGGCCAGTGGTCGGCGGTCATCCCGACGATCCGCACGGGAGCCGCGCTCACGCCTTCGTCCCCGGCGTCAGCAGGTCCGCCAGTGCTCCGAGCGCCTGCGGCACCACGGCGTAGTACGCCCACGTGGACCGCTTCTCCCTGGTCAGCAGCCCGGCGTCGTGCAGCACCTTGAGGTGGTGCGAGACGGTGGGCTGCGAGAGGCCGAGCGGCTCGGTGAGGTCGCAGACGCACGCCTCGCCGCCGGGGCTCGCGGCGAGCATCGAGACGAGCCGGAGGCGGGCCGGGTCGGCGAGCGCCTTGAGGCGGCGGGACAGCGTCAGGGCCTGCTCGGCGGTCAGCGGAGCATCCGTCAGGGGCTCGCAGCACTCCGGCTGGACGACGGGGAGCTGGACGACGGGGAGCTGGACGGCGATCACCCCACCACGGTCCCACATATATCGATGTGTGTCACTATTGACACTGCTCTATGCCCGTGCCAGTCTGGCGCCCGTTGATCGACGCCTATCGATGGAGATGATGATGAGCCGGACCGAGGCCGACGCCCTGCGCGCGGAGGTGCGTGCCCACTACGCCCAGGCGGCCGTGGCAGCGTCGACGTGCTGCTCCCCCGTGGGCGCCTCGTGCTGCCCGACGGTGACCGACGCCGCCCCCGGTCCCCTCTACGCCGCCGAGGACCGCGCGCAGCTGCCCGTCGCCGCCGTACGTGCCTCGCTCGGCTGCGGCAACCCGCTCGCCGTCGCGGAGCTGCGTGCCGGGGACCGCGTGCTCGACCTGGGGTCCGGCGGCGGGATCGACGTGCTGCTCTCGGCACGTCGCGTGGGCCCGACGGGCCGGGTCTACGGGGTCGACATGACGCCGGAGATGCTCGCCCTGGCGCGCGCGAACGCCGCCGAGGCGGGCGCGACCAACGTGGAGTTCCGCGAGGGCACCATCGAGAACCTGCCGTTGCCGGACGCCGCGGTGGACGTGGTGATCTCCAACTGCGTCATCAACCTCTCGACGGACAAGGGCGCGGTGCTCCGGGAGGCGTTCCGGGTCCTGTCCCCCGGCGGCCGGTTCGGGGTGTCGGACGTGGTGGCGGAGGACCGGCTGAGCCCCGCGGAGCGCGCCGAGCGCGGCAGCCACGCGGGCTGCATCGCCGGGGCACTGTCCCGCACCGAGTACCTCGACGGCCTCACCGCGGCAGGGTTCGTCGAGCCCACGGTGGAGCTGACGCACCCCGTGGCGGACGGCATGCACGGCGCCGTCGTCCGCGCGCGCAAGCCTCAGTAGCGCGCCGGCGCTCCCGTCGGGTCCACCGCGTCCGACCGGACAGCCGGACCGCCCAGGGCCAGCCCTTCCCACGCGGTCACCAGCCAGCCGTCGGCGTGGCTGCCCTCGAGCACCACCGCCCCGGTGTTCGCCAGCGGCCGCGCCGCCGCGAACGCGACGTCCACGTTGCCCGACCGGCCGGCGACCCACACCCGGATGGCCGTCCCGTGGCTCACCGCGACCGCGCACGGTGCACCGGACGCCTCGATGGTCGCCACGGCCTCGTCGTACCGCGCGAAGAACTCGCGACCACCGGCCGCACCCGGCATCACCGTGCCGCGCTGACCGTCCGCCCAGCCGAAGGCAGTCTCCTGGTACCGCTCCACGCTGCGTCGGTCCGACCGCAGGGTCAGCTCGCCGGCGTCCACCTCGCGCAGGCCCGACAGCACCGTGACAGGCAGGCCCCTGGCCGCCGCGAGCGGCGCGACCGTGCGCTGGGTGCGCACCATGGTCGACGCGAACAGGGCCGCGACGGGCTCGTCCGCCAGCGCGCCGGGGAGTGCAGCGGCCTGCTGCGCACCCAGCTCGGTGAGCTCCGGGCCCGGCGTGCGGGTCTCCAGCTCGCCGCGCACGTTGGCGGCGATCTGACCGTGACGGACGAGGATGAGGCGCAGCGGGATCACTCCTGACGGGTGGCGGCCAGACGATTTTCCCACAGCCGCCGCACGGCACCGGTCACGGGACCCGCTCCCACCACCGGTCCGGCCAGCCGGGAGACACCACGGCCAGCCCGTGCAGCACGCACGCCCGGGCCAGCTGCGTCTCGTAGGTGGCCACCGTGCGCACGCCCGGGTGCGCGAGCGCCGCACCCAGGTGGAGCGCGACGAACGGCGTCAGCGCTCCGGACACCTTGGACGCGGCCCGCAGCGACTGGTCCGAGAAACGCACCACCTCGACGCTCTCGGTCACCGCGTCGGCCCGGTCACGAGCCGCCCGCCCGAGGTGCTGCGCCACCCGTCTCAGCTCCGTGACGCCCAGCACCGAGGTCACGAGCCGGTCCCGCCGGCCGGCGACGAAGGCGTCCCACGCCGCGCGTTCAGGTGCCCCCGCCAGGAACCGGCTGAGCGCCGATCCGTCCGCGTAGACCAGGTCCACGGGTGCGACGGGCACCCCGACCCAGCCCTCCGCGTCAGCGGCGGCGCGCGGCTGGGGGATCACCGCCCCATTCTCGCCGGTGCCGGCCCACGCACCGACGACCGGCGCGAACGACGGCCGGCCCCCGAGAGGACCGGCCGTCATCGGCGTACGGGGTGGGGCGGCTCAGTGTGCGCGGAGCCGAGCCATCGCGAGCTGCACCAGTGCGATCAGCGCCTGCTTGGTGGCGGCACGCGAACGGGCGTCGGTGTAGAGCACCGGGACGTGCGGCGGGATCGCCAGCGCCTCGCGCACGTCCTCCAGGGCGTGCTTGGCGACACCGTCGAAGCAGTTGACGCCCACGACGAACGGGATGCCACGGCTCTCGAAGTAGTCCACGGCCGGGAAGCACTGGTCGAGCCGGTCCGTGTCGACCAGCACGACGGCCCCGATGGCACCCCGGACCAGGTCGTCCCACATGAACAGGAAGCGGTCCTGCCCGGGGGTCCCGAACAGGTACAGCCACAGGGAGCCCGGCAGCGCGATGCGGCCGAAGTCCATGGCGACCGTGGTGGTCGTCTTGCGGTCGGACACGCCGCCGGCGTCGTCGACGCCCACGGAGTGCTCGGTCATCGCGGCCTCGGTGTTGAGAGGCTCGATGTCCGAGATGGAACCGATGAAGGTCGTCTTGCCGACGGCGAAGCCGCCTGCGACGACGATCTTCACGACGGTGGGGGCGGTGGACGACGCGTGTCCCGTCGGAGCGGCCACGGCGGCGTCAGAGGGCGGAAATGCCATTGAGAACACTCTCCAGCACGCTCAGGGACAGGGCAGGGGACTCACCGGTGTTGACCTCGACCGGCTGGGACGTGTGCACACGCACGAACTGCTGATCGGCCAGGTCCGAGACGAGGATCCGGACGACGCCGATCGGGAGGTGGAGCAGGGCGGACAGCTCGGCCACCGAGATGTAGCCCACGGAGGCGTGGTGCAGGATCGCGCGCTTCTCGGGCGGCAGCCCGGTGCCGGCGACGGCCCCGGGCATCTGCTCGACAAGGGCTTCCAGCGGCAGGTCGGACCGTGCCGACTTCACCCGGCCACCGGTCACGGCGTAGGGCCGTACCGTCCGGGCCTCGTACTCGAGGTGCTCTGCCATCGTCAGGCTCCGCTCAGGCGACGGGGGCGCGGGTAGCACCGTCGACGGGGAGCTGGCCGCGCATCTCCGAGATCAGCTGTGGCGTGAGCGTCGCCTCGGTGCGGGAGACGAGCATCGCCATCTCGTAGCCGATCAGGCCCACGTCGCACGTGGAGTCTGCCACCACGGCCAGGACGGACCCGTTCGACACGCTCATCAGGAAGAGGAACAGGCTGTCCATCTCGACGATGGCCTGCCGCACCTCCCCCGCGTGAAGCTGGCGCGAAGCGCCACGGGTCAGGCTCGACATGCCCGAGACGATGGCCGCGAGCTGGTCGCCGCTGGTGCGGTCGAGCTGCTCGGACATCGCCATGAGCAGGCCGTCGGCCGACACCACCAGCGTGTGGCGGGTGCCGGGCACGGTCCGGACGAAGTTGTCCAGGAGCCAGCCGAAGTTGGCTGCCTCGGTGCTGAGCGCGGTCACACTTCCTCCTTGATGGTGCAGTCGGGACGGACTGCTGTGCAGCCGACCCCCGGTGTGGTGCGGGGGACGTGATGGGTGGGTCGGTGAGTCATCAGGCACCGCCATGGCCGGCGTCGCGGCGCCCGCGGGCGGTCCCCGACTGGAAGCTGGACAGCCGCGACCGGAGCTGAGCGGGGTCGCGCTCGGCACCGCCTGCGGTCGCGGCATCGATCTCGGGCGCCTCGGGGATCGCCGTCGGCACGCGCCTGGTGAGCCGCTCGGTCCCGCCCGGCATCACCTGCGGCCGGTACGCCGACAGCTGGCTGAGCTCGGACAACGCCTGCTCCTGGATGTCCGAGCGCATCGCGAGCATCGCCGCGACGTCGTCGTCCAGCGCGCCGACCCGGGGGGCCGGCGCCGGGTTGGGCTGCGCCACCGCATCGCCCGTGTCCTGCCGTCCGGCCCAGCCGGACGGCTCCCAGCCGCTCGAGGCCTGCTCGAGCGACGACGTCCACGACGTCTGCCGGGTGTCGAGCACGGCGGGCATCAACGGTGTCGGCGCCGCCGTTGCCACCGGGACGGGCGGGAGCGGCGCAGGCGGGAGCGGCGCGGCCGCGAACGGCTCCGCCGGCACTGCGGGCGCCGAGAAGAGCGGAGCCGGCGCCGGTGCGCCGAAGTCGGGTGCCGGGGCGACCGCACCGGGGAACGCACCCGGGGCCGGAGCCTGCGGGACCACCAGGTTGCTGTCCGGGCCCCACGCCGTGCTCCGGACGGGAGCGGCCGGCGCTGCCGCCTGCGGGGTGGGTGCCACGACGGGCGTCGGTCCGGTCGGGGTCACCGGCCGACGACGGCCGAACAGACCCCGGCGGCGCGGTGCGCGCTCCCTGGACCGGACGGGAGACGCCTCGGCGGCCGCGACGTTGGTGGGTGCCCAGGCAGCCTGCTGCTGCCAGACCGGCGGCGCGGCCAGGGCCGGCTCGGTGACGACCGAGGCGAACGAGACCGGTGCCGCGACGGCGTCCGCCGCCTCGACCGGGGTGAAGAGCTGGGTCGGCGACTCCTCCTCCGGCAGCAGCGCCGTCGGCTCCGTCCAGCCCGAGAACGCGGAGTGGGCCGTCGGCGTCGTCGCGCCGACGGGCTCCGGCAGCGCCCGGGCGACGAGCGGCTCCGGCTCGGCGTCGGGCTCGAGGTCGACGGTCGGGACGGAACCCTCGAACGCCGGCTCGGCGGGGCTCTGCGCGTCCTGCGACCAGGGAGTCGTCCACGTCGGCGGCTGCCAGGCGGGCGACTGCCAGGCGGGCTGCGGCCACTCGTCGGTCGACCCCGCCTGCTCCTCGGCGGCCGGGGGTGCGGCAACCTCCTCGGTCGGCTGCGCCGCGGCCGGGAAGCCCACCGGTTCGGGGACCACCGGGATGGTGCCGGTGGTCCAGGCCTGCGCCTCGTCGGCGGTGCGCCCGAAGGGACGGTAGGCGGCCGGCTCGTCGAGCGGCGTGGTGTCGCCGGCGGGAGCGGCAGGAGCAGGGGCGACCCAGCCCGCGAAGCCGCTGTAGGAGGTGAACGCCGCGGGCTCCGGTTCGAACACCGGCACGTCCTCGGCGACCGGGGCCCACTCGGCGACGTCGAGCGCCGGGGCGGCCCAGGAAGGCACGGTCGACTCGGGGCTCAGCTCCGGGGTGGGCGCGAACGCCGGCTCGGAGACGGACGCGAACGCCGGCTCGGCAACGGGCTCGAACATCGGCTCGGCGACGGGCTC
>DAIDJQ010000119.1 GCA_027451305.1 Cellulomonas sp. | reverse complement strand
GAGAGCGGGGACCTCAGCGCCGCGATCGCCCAGACCGAGGCCAACAAGGGCAAGTCGAGCAGCGCGCTCGGCTCGCTGACCGGTGCGGCCGGTGCCGGGGCGTCGACCCTGGTCGCTGCCGGGCCGATCCGCTCGATCATCTTCGCGTGCGACGCCGGCATGGGGTCGTCCGCGATGGGCGCGAGCATCCTGCGCGACAAGCTGCGGAAGGCCGGGCTGACGGACGTCACCGTGGTCAACAAGGCCGTCGCGAACCTGGAGGACGGCGCGGACATCGTGATCAGCCAGAGCGAGCTGACCGATCGCGCCAAGCGGCACGCACCGACCTCCCGTCACCTGTCCGTCGACAACTTCCTGTCCAGCCCCGTCTACGACGCGGTGGTCGAGGAAGCGAAGGCGTCGGCGGCGACGGCCGGCGACAGGAGCGCCTCGTGACGGACGTCCTCACCCGGGACCTCGTCGTGGTGCCGGGCACGGCCCGGACCAAGGACGAGGCCATCCGGGAGGCCGGTGAGCTCCTGGTCGGTGCCGGGGCGGTCACGCCGGCCTACGTGGAGGCGATGGCCGAGCGGGAGAGGTCCATGTCCACGTACATGGGCAGCTTCCTGGCCATCCCGCACGGGACCGACGAGTCGAAGGGGCAGATCATCCGGTCCGCCCTGTGCCTGGTGCGGTACGACCAGCCGATCGAGTGGGGGCCGGACAAGCCGGTGCGCGTCGTGGTCGGCATCGCCGGCGTGGGCGACGAGCACCTGGCGATCCTGTCCCGGATCGCCCTCGTCTTCGCCGATCCCGAGCAGGCGGCACGCGTGCTCGAGGTCAAGGATGCGGGCGAGCTGTTCGACCTCATCTCGGCGGTGAACGCGGACTGACCGGGCGACGGCTCCCGGGCCGGTGACGCAGCCCGGGGGTCGACGTCGAGGGGCGTCGCGGCCGTGGTGCGCAGGACCACTCCAGAAGGTCCTGCGCACCGCGACCGCGGCGCCCCTCGGCGTGTCACGGGAGCGCCACGGCGGTCGGCCGGGGGGTTCGCGGCGCGGTCCGCTCGTCGTGCGGGACGGAGCCAGGCGCGGGACGCTGCTCCGTGTGGTGACGTCGATGTGGACGGGTCGGGACCCGGTGCGGTTGCGATCCCACCGTCCCGGACATCGAGGAGGGTTCCAAATGTCCGGACGCCCTCGCGATCTAGGACCTAGGGCCCGGCATGAGCGGCTTGGGTGCCCGATCAGATCCGAGTCGGTCCGAATGTGCTTGGTTGTGGTTGACAATACGGACAGCGAGCGGAAGTCTGTCTCGAACGGACGCGGCACGGGGCCCGGCCGGCATGAGGACGACGGAGTCGCCGTGTACGCACCGGAGCGTCACCAGCAGATCTTGGCGAGGGCGCGCAGCGAAGGACGGGTCGACGTCGGCTCGCTCGCGCTCGAGCTCGACGTCACACCCGAGACCGTGCGCCGCGACCTGACCGCCCTCGAGCGGCACGGCCTGGTGCGACGGGTGCACGGCGGCGCCATCCCCGTGGAGCGGCTGGGCTTCGAGCCCGGCATCGCCGACCGCGAGGGCGTGCTCTCCGGGGAGAAGGAGCGGATCGCGAAGGCGGCGCTCGACGAGCTGCCCGACGGCGGCGCCATCATCCTGGACGCCGGCACCACGACCGTCCGGCTCGCCGAGCTGCTGCCCACCGACCGCGAGCTCACGGTGGTCACGCACGCCCTGCCGGTCGCCACGGTGCTGGCCACACGGTCGGGGATCACGTTGCACCTGGTGGGTGGCACGGTCCGCGGCCGGACGCTCGCGGCGGTCGGCACCTGGGCGCTGCGGGACCTGTCCGACATCCACGCCGACGTCGCCTTCCTCGGCACCAACGGCATCAGCGTCGAGCACGGGCTGACCACGCCGGACCTGGCCGAGGCGTCCGTGAAGCGGGCGCTCGTCGCAGCCGCCCGACGGACCGTGGTGCTGGCGGACCACACGAAGGTGGGCCGCGCCGACTTCGTGCACGTGGCGCCCATCGGCGCCGTGGACACGCTGATCACCGACGCGGGGGTGGACCCCGAGCTCGCCGAGGAGCTCGAGTCCGTCGGCCTTCGGGTGGTGCGCGCATGATCGTCACACTCACCCCCAACCCCAGCCTCGACCGGGCGCTGGACGTCGACCGTCTCGAGGTCGGCGAGGTCAACCGTGCGCACGCCGCGCACGTGCACCCGGGCGGCAAGGGCATCAACGTGTCCCGGGTGCTGGCACGCCAGGGCGTCGAGACCCGGGCGGTGCTGCCGGTCGGCGGTGCGGACGGCGACTACCTGGTGCGGCTGCTGCACGAGCACGGCGTGCCGGCGGTGCCCGTGCCGATCGCGGGGGACACGCGGACAAACCTCACCCTCGTCGACTCCCGGGGGACCACCACCAAGGTCAACGCCCCCGGTCCGCAGCTGTCCGCGGCGGAGGTGGACGCCCTGCTCGCGGCTGTCGAGGCCGAGCTGACCAGCCGGCCCGCCGCCCTGGTGGCCGCGGGCAGCCTCCCGGCCGGTGCCGGTGACGCCTTCTTCGTCCGGCTCGCCGGGCTCGCGGCCCGCTACGGCGTGCCGTTGGTGCTCGACACCTCGGGCACGCCGTTCACCCGCGCCGTGCGCGCGGGCGGGCTGTGCCTGGTCAAGCCGAACGACGAGGAGCTGGCGGACCTGGTGGGCCGTGAGCTGAGCACCGTCGGCGACGTGGTCGGCGCAGCCCGCGAGGTGATGAGCGCCGGCACCAGCGCGGTGCTGGTCAGCCTCGGTGCCCACGGGGCGCTGCTCGTGCTGGACGAGGGCACCTGGTGGGCCGGTGGTCCGGCGCTGGTCCCGCTGTCCACCGTCGGCGCCGGCGACACCACGCTCGCGGGGTACCTCGGCGCCGCCGGCACCCCCGGCGAGCGGCTGCGCGCGGCGGTCGCCTGGGGACGGGCCGCCGTCATGATGCCCGGCACCGCCGTGCCCGACCCCGCTGATGTCGACGTGGACGCCGTCCGCGTCGTCGAGAGTCCCGATCCCCGCCTCGCCCTGAAGGAGCTGTGACGTGAGCACCTCGTTGATCATCCCCGACCTCTTCGCCGTCGACGTGGTCGCCACCGACCGGGACGACGTCGTCCGTCAGCTCATCGACAAGCTGGTGGCCGCCGGCCGCGTCACCGACGCGGACGGGTTCGCCGCCGACGTCAAGGCGCGCGAGGCGCAGATGGCGACCGGCATGCCCGGCGGCATCGGCCTGCCGCACGCACGGTCGCAGTTCGTCACCGTTCCGAGCCTGGCCCTGGGCAAGGTGCCGGCCGGTGTCGACTTCGGGGCGCCCGACGGCCCCGCCACGCTCGTCTTCCTGATCGCGGCGCCCGCCTCGGGCGACGCCGACCACCTGAAGATCCTCGCTGCGCTCGCGCGCCGCCTGGTGCACCCCGAGTTCCGCCAGTCGCTGATCGACGCCCCCGATGCCGCCACCGTGGCCGACATCGTCACCCGAGAGGTGGTGCCAGCATGAAGTTCGTCGCCGTGTCCTCGTGCCCCACGGGGATCGCCCACACGTACATGGCCGCGGAGGCCCTCGAGCAGGCGGGCAAGGCCGCCGGCCACGAGGTCCACGTGGAGACCCAGGGCGCAGCGGGTTCCGTCCCGCTCGACCCGCAGCTGATCGCCGAGGCGGACGGCGTGATCTACGCCGCCGACCTGGAGGTGCAGGGCAAGGAGCGGTTCGCCGGCAAGCCCATCACGGACGTCGGCGTGAAGAAGGCCGTGCACGACGCGCCGGGCGTGATCGCCCAGGCCGTCGCAGCCGTCGAGGCGGCCCGCGCCGCCGGCACCGCGCCGCTCGCCGGTGCGCCGGTCGCGCCGGTGCCCGTGGCGCCCGCCCGCACCGTGGGGGTCGGCCACCGCATCCGGCAGTACCTGATGACCGGCGTGTCGTACATGATCCCGTTCGTCGCGGCAGGCGGCATCCTAATCGCGATCGGCTTCCTGATCGCGACGGTCGCCTGGCCGTCCAACGGCGCCATCGAGGTGACGAAGGTCGTCGACGGCACCAACGGCACCGCGTTCGTCCAGTGGATCGCGCACGGGTTCTCCGTCGGCTCCGGGCAGGCGTGGGCCGTGCTGCTGTTCTGGATCGGCAAGTGGGCGTTCGCCTTCCTGGTCCCGGCGCTGTCGGCGTACATCGCGTACGGCATCGCCGACCGGCCCGGCATCGTGCCCGGCATGGTGGGCGGCTTCGCGGCCGGCCTCGTCGGCGCCGGGTTCCTCGGCGGCATCGTCACCGGCTTCCTCGGTGGCTTCCTGGCCCTGTGGATCTCCCGCTGGAAGGTGCCGAAGGGTGTGCGCGGCGTGATGCCGGTGGTGGTGATCCCGCTGGTGTCCGTCGCCGTGGTCGGTGTGCTGACGGCCCTGGTGATCGGCCCGCCGATGAAGGCGATCAACGACGGCCTGTCGTCCTGGCTGTCCAGCCTGTCCGGCGGCAGCGCGGTGCTGCTCGGCGTGATCCTCGGCCTGATGATGTGCTTCGACCTCGGCGGCCCGCTGAACAAGGTGGCCTACGTCTTCGCCACCACGGGCCTGGCCAACGCGGCCAGCACCTCGTCGGCGCCTGCCAAGGTGATGGCCGCCGTGATGGCCGCCGGCATGGTGCCGCCGCTCGCCGTCGCGCTGGCGACCGTCGTCCGTCCGGCCCTGTGGACGGAGAACGAGCGGGAGTCCGGCAAGTCGGCCTGGCTGCTCGGTGCCTCGTTCATCTCCGAGGGTGCCATCCCGTTCGCCGCGGCGGACCCGCTGCGGATGATCCCGTCGTTCATGCTGGGTGGTGCGGTGACCGGTGGCCTGGTGATGGCCTTCGGCAGCGGCCAGCTCGCCCCCCACGGCGGCATCTGGGTGCTCGCGCTCATCAGCAAGCCCCTGCTGTTCCTGCTGGCCCTGGTGATCGGCACCCTGGTGTCCGCCGCGGCCGTCCTCGCGATGAAGCAGCTCGGGCACGGGTCCGACGCGGACGTCGCCTCCGAGCCGGCGGCCCGCCCGGTCGCCGCCGGCCGTATCTCCTGACGAAAGGACGATTGACGACATGACAGAGCGCACTGTCACCGTGGCGTCGCGGGTGGGCCTGCACGCCCGTCCGGCGATGCTGTTCACCCAGGCGGTCGCCGCCGGCGGGGTACCGGTCACCATCACCCCCGAGGGCGGGCTCCCGGTGGACGCCTCCAGCATCCTGCTGGTGATGTCACTGGGCGTGCCGTTCGGCGCGCAGGTCACGCTGGCGGCCGACGGCCCCCGCGCGGAGGAGGTGCTCGACGGTCTCGTCGAGCTGCTCTCCCGGGACCTGGACGCACCCGAGGCGGCGTCGTGACAGCGGCGGTGGGGCCCGCCGCCGCTGCCGCGCTGCACGGCGTCGGCGTCGGCCGCCGGGCCGCCGTCGGACCCGTGGTGCAGGTACGCCCGGCACCGGCCCCCGCCGCCGACGCCCCGCTGCTGGTCGACGGGGTCCCGGCAGGCGCTGCCCAGGTCCGCGCCGCGGTGGAGCAGGCGTTCACCGACGTGGCCACGGCACTGCAGGGGCAGTCCGACCGCTCGAGCGGCACGGTCAAGGAGGTGCTCGCGGCGACCGCCCAGATGGCGGCCGACCCGGCCCTCCGGACCGGGGTGCTCGCCCGGCTCGACGCCGGTGAGCCGCCGGTGGCGGCGATCGACGCCGTGGTGGACAGGTTCGCCACGATGTTCGAGCAGGCGGGCGGCTACCTCGCCGATCGTGTCACCGACCTGCGGTCCGTGCGTGACCGGGTGGTCGCGCGCGCGCTCGGGCTGCCGGCACCGGGCGTGCCCGAGCTGACACGGCCGTCGGTCGTCGTCGCGCGGGACCTGGCGCCCGCCGACACCGCGGCGCTCGACCTGGCCAACGTGCTGGCGATCGTCACCGAGCTCGGCGGCCCCACCGGCCACACGGCGATCATCGCGGGCCAGCTGGGCCTGCCCTGCCTGGTCCGCGTGACCGGCGCGACGGAGCTGGCCGACGGCGTGGAGGTGGCCGTGGACGCGGCGACCTCCACCGTGACGGTGGCGCCGGACGAGGAGCTCCGTGCCGCCCTCGCCCACCGCGCAGCGGTGGAGCGGGCGTTCGAGGCGGACACCGCCCCCGGTGCCACCGCGGACGGGCATCCCGTGGCGCTGCTCGCCAACATCGGCACGGCCGAGGACGCCGAGCGCGTGGGACCGACCCCGGTGCAGGGCGTGGGGCTGTTCCGCACCGAGGTGCTGTTCCTCGAGCGTGCCACGGCACCGACCCGTGAGGAGCAGGCCGGCACGTACGCCCGGGTGCTGCGCGCGTTCGGTGACCGCAAGGTGGTGGTCCGCACCCTCGACGCCGGAGCGGACAAGCCGCTCACCTTCGCCACGCAGCCGGACGAGGAGAACCCGGCGCTCGGTGTGCGCGGCTACCGGCAGGTGCGCACCCACCCCGAGCTGCTGGACACCCAGCTGGCGGCGCTCGCCGACGCCCAGCGGGAGACCGGCACCACCCCATGGGTGATGGCGCCGATGGTGGCCACCGTCGACGAGGCCCGGGAGTTCGCCGCCCGCGCACGGCGGGCCGGGGTGGCCACCGTCGGCGTGATGGTGGAGGTGCCGTCCGCCGCGCTGCGTGCCGAGCAGCTGCTCGGGGAGGTGGACTTCGTCTCGCTGGGCACCAACGACCTCGCCCAGTACACGATGGCCACCGACCGGCTGCGCGGGGAGCTGGCGGACCTGCTCGACGCCTGGCAGCCCGCGGTGCTGGACCTGGTGGCGATCACGGCGGGAGCCGGGACCACCCTCGGCAAGCCGGTGGGTGTCTGCGGCGAGTCCGCGGGCGACCCGCTGATGGCGCTCGTCCTGGTGGGACTCGGCGTCACCAGCCTGTCGATGTCCGCCGGTGCCGTGCCGGCCGTGCGGTACGCCGTGCGGCACCACACCCTGGAGCGGTGCAGGGAGATGGCGGCGGCGGCGCTGGCCGCCCGTTCGGCGGAAGAGGCTCGGGCGGCCGTGGTGGGCCTGCTGGTGGACGAGGTCCGGGCCACGCTGGGCTGAGCACGACCAACGGACGGGGGCGGGTCGCCGGGGACGGCGCCCGCCCTCGTCCGTCCGTCCGGGGACCGCCGCCGCGTGCTGTCGGGCGCGTTCGACCCCCGTGGGCGTCCGCGCCGATCCCGTCGGGCGGCACCATGGGAGGTGGCACCCGGCAGACGTACCCTGACGCGATGGCGCACGACGCAGGGCAGCAGCCGGATCCCGCCCAGGCCCCCCTGCACGACCCCGAGACCGACCCGCTCGCCACCTACGTGCTCGAGCCGGACGACCTGCGCACGCTGCTCGCACGGGTGGTCGCCGGTCCGGGCCACTCCTCGCACGTGGCGCACGCACCGTTCACCGGCGCACCCATCGCGGCGGTCCCGTTGTCCGGCGCCGGTGACGTGGCCCGTGCGGTGCGCAGGGCCCGCGCGGCCCAACGGCTGTGGGCCGCGGTCCCGGTGCGGGAGCGCACCCGCGTGCTGCTGCGGCTGCACGACCTGCTGCTCGAGCGGCAGAGCGACGTGCTGGACCTCATCCAGGTCGAGACCGGCAAGGCCCGTGCCCATGCGTTCGAGGAGGTCGCGGACGTCGCCAACGTGGCGCGGCACTACGCGGTGCGGGCCCCGGCGTACCTCGCCACGCGGCACGCCGCCGGGCTGCTGCCCGGCCTGACCGCCACCCAGGTGGTGCGGCACCCCATCGGCGTGGTCGGCGTCGTGGCACCGTGGAACGTGCCGCTGACGATGGCGCTCGGCGACGCGCTGCCCGCACTGGTGGCCGGCAACGCGGTGGTGCTCCGCCCTGACCCGCAGACCAGCCTGACGGCGCTCTGGGCCGCCGAGCAGCTCGAGGAGGCGGGCCTGCCGGCCGGGGTGCTGCAGGTGGTGACCGGTGGTCCGGACATCGGTGCGGCGCTGGTCGACGCGGCCGACGCGGTGGTGTTCACCGGCTCGACCGCCGCCGGTCGCACGGTGGCGGCCCAGGCCGGCAGGCGCCTGGTCCCGGCCACCCTCGAGCTCAGCGGCAAGAACGCCCTGTACGTGGCGGAGGACGTGCGAGTCGACGTCACCGCGGCGGGGGTCGTGCGGGCCGCGTTCGCCGGCACCGGGCAGATCTGCGTCAGCGTCGAGCGCGTCTACGTGCATCGCAGCGTGTGGGACGACTTCGTGCCGGCCTTCGTCGCGCGCACCCGAGCCCTGCGGATGGGCGCCGGGCTGGACTACCGCTCGGACGTGGGCTCGCTGACGTCCGCGGCACAGCTCGCGCGCGTCGTGGAGCACGTCGAGGACGCCCTCGGGCAGGGTGCGCGGCTGCTGGCCGGCGGTCGGCAGCGGCCCGACCTCGGTCCGTACTTCTACGAGCCGACGGTGCTGGCCGACGTGCCGACGACGGCTCTGCTGTGCCGCGAGGAGACGTTCGGGCCGGTGGTGGCGCTGACGCCGGTCTCGTCGGACGACGAGGCGGTGGCGGCGATGAACGACAGCGAGTTCGGGCTCAACGCGAGCATCTGGACGGCCTCGGCGCGGCGCGGCGCAGCCCTTGCGCGCCGGGTGCGTGCCGGGTCCGTGAACGTGAACGAGGGGTACGTGGCGAGCTGGGCGTCGATGGGGGCGCCGCAGGTGGGGTGGGGTCCGTCGGGGCTCGGCGGCCGGCACGGGCCCGAGGGCCTGTGGCAGCACACCCGCCAGCAGACGGTGGCCGTGCAGCGCGGGACGCACGGTGTGCTCGGCCCGCGGGGCGGGCCGACCGTCGGCCTCGAACGGCTCTTCGGCCTGGGGCACGAGCTGTGGCCGGTGGTCTACACGCAGGCGCTGCGGGCGATGCGCGCCGTGCGGCTGCCCTGAGGACCGGGGCGCCGGGCCCGTCCGGTGCGGGGCGTGTGCGCGTCACGCGGGTGGGTCCGGCCCGACGGGTCCGAACCGGGCGCCCCCGGATGCAGCGGTGCCCCGGTCCGACGAGAGCCGGACCGGGGCACCGGGGGTTCGACGAGGCTCAGCGCCCCTCGACCACCGCCAGCGACTGCCGGGCGATCGCCAGCTCCTCGTTGGTCGGGATCACCAGCACCGTGACCGGCGACCCGTCGGCGGACACGACCTTCGGGCCACCGCGGCCGGCATTGCGCTCCGGGTCGAGCACGATGCCGAGCGGCTCCAGGCCCGCGCAGACCCGGGCGCGGACGATGTCGTCGTTCTCGCCCACGCCCGCGGTGAACGTCAGCACGTCCAGGCGGCCGAGGACGGCGTGGTAGGCGCCGACGTACTTCTTCAGCCGGTGCACGTACACGTCGAGGGCGAGCGCCGCGTCGGCGTCCCCTGCCGCGATCATGTCGTGCAGGGCGCGGAAGTCGTTCTCGCCGGACAGGCCCTTGATGCCCGAGCGGCGGTTCAGCAGGTCGTCGATGTCGTCGATCGACATGCCGGCGTTCCGGTAGAGGTGGAACACGACGGCGGGGTCGATGTCCCCGGAGCGCGTGCCCATCACCAGGCCCTCGAGCGGCGTCAGCCCCATCGAGGTGTCCACCGCGTGGCCGCCCTTGACGGCGGACGCGGAGGCGCCGTTGCCCAGGTGCAGCACGATCTGGTTCAGCTCACCCACCGGGCGGTCCAGGTAGCGGGCCACCTCCTGCGACACGTACTGGTGCGACGTGCCGTGGGCGCCGTAGCGGCGCACCTGGTACCGCGCGGCGACCTCACGGTCGATCGCGTAGGTGGCCGACTCGAGCGGCAGCTTCTCGAAGAACGCCGTGTCGAACACCGCGACCTGCGGCACGTCGGGCAGCAGCGTCCGGGCCACCTTGATCCCGGTGATGTGCGCCGGGTTGTGCAGCGGCGCCAGGGGGGACAGCGCGTCGATCTTCTCCACCACGTCGTCGTCGATCAGCGCCGGGGCGTCGAACACCGAGCCGCCCTGCACCACGCGGTGGCCGACGGCCACCACGTTGGACGTGTGGATCGACGGCCCGACCTCCTCGAACAGGTCGAGGACGATCCGCATGCCGACGGCGTGGTCCGCCACCGGCACCTCGCGCTTGACCGTCTGGTCGCCGTACGTGTGCTTGACGTTGCCGGTGCTCTCGCCGATCCGCTCGACGATGCCGGACGCGATGGCCGTACCGGCGTCGGGGTCGACCAGCTGGTACTTGATCGACGAGGAGCCGGAGTTGACGACCAGGACTGTGCGGGTGCTCATCGGGTTGCTGCCTCCACGTGGTTGGCTGCCGCGGGCAGCTCGGAGCGGACGGACGGCCCGGCGAGCGCCTGGGCCTGGATCGCGGTGATCGCGACGGTGTTGACGATGTCCTGCACGAGCGCGCCGCGGGACAGGTCGTTGACGGGCATGCGCAGACCCTGCAGCACCGGGCCGACGGCCACGGCACCGGCCGAGCGCTGCACGGCCTTGTAGGTGTTGTTGCCGGTGTTCAGGTCGGGGAAGACGAACACGGTCGCCCGGCCGGCCACGGCCGAGTCCGGCAGCTTCGTCTTGGCCACCGAGGCGTCCACCGCGGCGTCGTACTGGATGGGGCCCTCCACCGACAGGTCGGGGCGGCGCTCGCGGACCAGCGCCGTGGCGGTGCGGACCTTGTCCACGTCCGCACCGGTGCCGGACTCGCCGGTCGAGTAGGACAGCATGGCGATCCGCGGCTCGATGCCGAACTGCTCGGCGGTCGCCGCGGAGGAGATCGCGATGTCCGCCAGCTGCTCGGCCGTCGGGTCGGGGATCACTGCGCAGTCGGCGTAGACCAGGACACGGTCCTCGAGGCACATCAGGAAGCAGCTCGACACGTTGGAGACGCCGGGGGCCGTCTTGATGATCTCGAACGACGGCTTGATGGTGTGCGCCGTCGTGTGGTTGGCGCCGGAGACCATGCCGTCCGCCAGCCCGAGCTTGACCATCATCGTGCCGAAGTAGGAGACCGAGGACACGATCTCCCGGGCCCGCTCCACCGTCATGCCCTTGTGCTTGCGCAGCTCGGTGTACTCGCGCGCGAACCGCTCGAGCAGCTCGCCGTCCTTCGGGTCGATCACGTCGGCCCCGTCGAGCACCAGGCCCAGCTCGGCGGCGCGGGTGCGGATCGCGGTCTCGTCCCCGAGGAGCGTCAGGTCGGCAACGCCGCGCTGCAGCAGCGTGGACGCGGCACGCAGGATCCGGTCGTCGTTGCCCTCGGGCAGGACGATGTGCTTGCGGTCCGAGCGGGCCCGGTCCAGCAGCGCGTACTCGAACATCAGCGGGGTCACGACGGCGACGCGCGGGACGTCCACGGCCGCGAGCAGGGCGGTCCCGTCCACGTGCTGCTCGAACAGCGCCAGCGCCGAGTCGACCTTGCGCTGGGACTCCCGCGTGAGCCGGCCGCGGGTGGCGGCAGCCGCCGAGGCGGAGCGGAAGGTGCCGAGGTCGGTGGAGACCAGCGGCAGCCGCGAGTTCAGGCCGCTGAGCAGCCGGGAGATGACGGGGGCAGGGGTCAGGCCGCCGGTCAGGACGATGCCGGCCAGGTTGGGGAAGCCCTCCGCCTGGTGCGCCAGCAGCAGGCCGAGCAGCACGTCGTGCCGGTCGCCGGAGGTGATCACCACGGCGCCGGGCTGCAGCCGGTCGAGCAGGTGCTCGACGCTCATGGCGCCCACCAGCAGGTCCAGCACCTCGCGGGACAGCAGCTCCTCGTCCCCGCCGATCAGCGTGCCGTCCACCGCGTCCACCAGCTCGCGCAGCGTCGGCGCCGTCAGCATCGGGTCGTCCGGGATGGCCCAGACCGGCAGCTCGCTCCCGAACTCGGCCCGCACGGAGTCGACGCACACCCCGGCGCACCGGTTGGCGACGACCGCCACCACCTGGGCGTGGTTGGCCTTCATCTCCGCGATGGCCACCTCGGCGATCTGGTGGATCGCGTCCGGTGCACGGTTCTTCCCGCTCACCACCAGCACAGCAGGGGCGCCGAGGTTGGCCGCGATGCGGGCGTTGTACGCCAGCTCCGTCGGACCTGCGACATCGGTGTAGTCGGTGCCGACCACGACGATCGCGTCGCAACGGCGCTCCACGTCGTGGTAGCGCTGCACGATCTTGGCGAGGGCCGCCTCGGCGTCGTCGAGCACCTGCTCGTAGGTGACCCCGACGGCGTCGTCGTACGCCATGTCGATGCCGTCGTGGGCGAGCAGCAGCTCGAGCACGTAGTCCCGCTCCTCGGTGGAACGGGCGACTGGGCGGAACACGCCCACCCGCTGCACGGTGCGCGTGAGCAGGTCGACGAGACCGAGGGCCACCGTCGACTTGCCGGTGTCTCCCTCGGGCGAGGTGATGTAGATGCTGCGGGCCACGGTGGGCGTCTCCTGTTTCTTGCGGTTCGTCACGCGACGAGGGGGCCGGGGCGACGTGCGCCCCGGCCCCCTCACCGACTACTCGTTGTCGCCACCTGTGGACAAGGTCGCGGTGACCTCGCCCTCGGCTGCGGCGTCGCCGGCGTCCGGCCACACCCAGTCCCGCACCTCCGGGATGTCCTCGCCGTGCTCCCGGGTGTACTGGCGGGCGCGCAGGCGGGCGTCGACCATGCGCTGACGCAGGCCGGCCTGCGACGCGCGCAGCCAGTGCACCTGGTCGATCACGTCGATCACCAGGTGGTAACGGTCCAGGTCGTTCAGCATCACCATGTCGAAGGGCGTGGTGGTGGTGCCCTCCTCCTTGTACCCGCGCACGTGCAGGTTCGGGTGCCCGTTGCGGCGGTAGGTGAGGCGGTGGATGAGCCACGGGTACCCGTGGTAGGCGAACACGATGGGCCGGTCCGCCGTGAACAGGGTGTCGAAGTCCCGGTCGGACATGCCGTGCGGGTGCTCCTGCTCGTCCTGCAGGCGCATCAGGTCCACCACGTTGACCACGCGCACCTTCAGCACCGGCAGCTCGCGGCGCAGGATGTCCGCCGCCGCCAGCACCTCGAGGGTCGGCACGTCGCCCGCGCAGGCGAGCACCACGTCCGGCTCCTCACCGGCCACCTCGGTGCCGGCCCACTCCCAGATCCCGAGGCCTCGGGTGGTGTGCTCGATCGCCTCCTGCATCGTCAGGAAGTTCGGCGCGGGCTGCTTGCCGGAGACCACCACGTTGACGTACTGCCGGCTCCGCAGGCAGTGGTCGTACGTGGACAGCAGGGTGTTCGCGTCCGGCGGCAGGTAGACGCGCACCACCTCGGCCTTCTTGTTGATCACGTGGTCGATGAACCCGGGGTCCTGGTGGGAGAACCCGTTGTGGTCCTGGCGCCAGACGTGGCTGGACAGCAGGTAGTTCAGGCTCGCGATGGGACGGCGCCAGGAGATGTCGTTGGTGACCTTCAGCCACTTGGCGTGCTGGTTGAACATCGAGTCGACGATGTGGATGAACGCCTCGTAGGAGGTGAACAGCCCGTGCCGCCCGGTGAGCAGGTAGCCCTCCAGCCAGCCCTGGCACTGGTGCTCCGACAGCATCTCCATCACGCGGCCCGCGCGGGCCATGTGCTCGTCGACCTCGGGGGAGATGTACTCGGCGTTCCACTGCTTGTCCGTGACCTCGAACACCGCCTGCAGGCGGTTGGACGCGGTCTCGTCCGGGCCGAAGATGCGGAAGTTGTCCGGGTTGCGGCGGATCACCTCGGTCAGGTACTCGCCGAGCACCCGGGGCGCCTCGGCGAACGTGCTCGCCGGTCGCGGCACGTCGACCGCGAAGTCGCGGAAGTCGGGCAGCCGCAGGTCCTTCAGCAGCACGCCGCCGTTCGCGTTGGGGTTGGCGCTCATCCGCAGGTCACCCGCGGGTGCCAGCGCGCGGATGTTCGCCTCGAGGCGGCCCGTCGCGTCGAACAGCTCCTCCGCGCGGTACGACGTGAGCCACTCCTCGAGCACCTGCAGGTGCTCCGGGGTGTCGCGGGCGCTGGCGAGCGGCACCTGGTGCGCGCGCCATGAGCCGGTGGTCTTCTTGCCGTCGATCTCGGCGGGACCGGTCCAGCCCTTGGGGGTGCGGAACACGATCATCGGCCACATCGGACGGTCGGTGTCGCCCGCAGCCGCACGCGCCTTGATGTCGGCGATCTCGTCGAGCACCTCGTCGAGCAGCGTCGCGAAGCGGCGGTGCACGTCGACCATCGGCTCGTCGTCGTAGCCGCCCGTGAACACGTACGGGTGGTGGCCGTAGCCGACCATCAGATCGTGCAGCTCGTCGTCGCTGATCCGGGCCAGGACCGTCGGGTTGGCGATCTTGTAGCCGTTGAGGTGCAGGATCGGCAGGACCACGCCGTCGTGCGCCGGGTTGACGAACTTGTTCGAGTGCCAGCTGGTGGCCAGCGGGCCCGTCTCGGCCTCGCCGTCGCCGACCACGGCCGCGACCAGCAGGTCCGGGTTGTCGAACGCGGCGCCGTAGGCGTGGGACAGCGCGTAGCCCAGCTCGCCGCCCTCGTGGATCGAGCCGGGGGTCTCCGGCGCCACGTGCGAGGGGATGCCGCCCGGGAACGAGAACTGGCGGAACAGCTTGCGCAGCCCGTCCTCGTCCTGCGTGATGTTGGTGTAGATCTCCGAGTACGTGCCGTCCAGGTAGGCGCTCGCCAC
>DAIDJQ010000118.1 GCA_027451305.1 Cellulomonas sp. | reverse complement strand
CGATGAACGCTTCGAAGCGGAACGAGCGGAACGGCCCGCCGTTGTCGGTCACGATCGTCACGACCGGCACCACGTTGCCGTCGGCGTCGACCTGGGCCAGGTCGCGCAGGGGGCGGCCGGTCATCCCCGCGCAGCCCTGCTGCGTCCGGGCGTGGGATCGCAGAATCCCGAAGGGTTGGGCGTCCTACAGTCCGACGACTTCCCGCAAGAGGTGGTGGCGGCGCAGGCCCCGTTGACCTGAGGCATGGGCGAGCAGCCGGACTCGCGAGGGGGCGGTTCGTGGGGTGCCAGGTCGATCGTCGGCCTACAGCCGCGGTCCGAAGTCGCGCGCGGGGTGCCGCTGTTGTTGGGCGGACGGCGGTGACCAGTGCTCGGGATCTCGACGAGCTGCTGTTCGCCGGGCCGGGCGGCGGGCGGCTCACCAACCACAACGTGCGTCGGGCGATCGGCTGGGATGCGCTTCGCGTGGCGATCGGTCGACGTGACCTCCGGATACATGACCTCCGGCACACCTTCGCCACCCTGCTGTTCGACGCAGGCGCCAGCGCGCCGGACGTCCAGGCGACCCTCGGCCACTCCAGCCTCCAGGTCACCGAGCGCTACTCCCGGGCGAGAGAAGGCGTCGCGCTGCGGGCCGGTGCCGTGCTGGACCAGGCGCTCGGCGGGGCCGCAGGCGAGCGTGCTGAGACCACGCGCAGGGGCAGCTCCGGACGCCGATATGGCCCAAGAATGGCCCGGCCTCAACGCGGTGCGGCGAGAGGGAACCTCTGAAACAGAAGAACCCCCTGGTCACCAGGGGGTTCTTGGGCGTGGCTCCGACCGGCGTCGATCCGGTGACCTCACGATTTTCAGTCGTGCGCTCTACCAACTGAGCTACAGAGCCTCGGACGAACGCCGGTGACCGGCGTATCGAGCGACCCCGACGGGACTTGAACCCGCGACCTCCGCCGTGACAGGGCGGCGCGCTAACCAGCTGCGCTACGGGGCCTTGGTGAGAAGGCCGTACAAACTGCTCGTACCCCCAACGGGATTCGAACCCGTGCTACCGCCGTGAAAGGGCGGGGTCCTAGGCCGCTAGACGATGGGGGCTCACGCCCCAACGTCGAGGCGTCGGAAGACCGGTGATGATCATACGGGTCAGGTGCCGAACCGCCAAAGCGGGCGAGGATGGGGTCGCGATGGTGACCTGTGCGAGAGGGTGACGACGTGGTGACGATGAGTCGGGACGACTTCGAGGATGCGGTCCGCGACGCGCTTGACCGGATCCCCGTGCAGCTGATGGACCTGATGGACAACGTGGTGGTGCTGGTCGAGGACGACCCGCCGGAGGACGAGCCCGATCTGCTCGGCCTGTACGAGGGCACGCCGCTCACCGAGCGCACCGACGCGTGGTTCGGCTCCCTGCCTGATCGCATCACCGTGTTCCGCAACCCGACCCTCGCCGCGTGCCGGGACCGGTCCGAGGTGGTCGCGGAGGTCGCGGTCACGGTGGTGCACGAGGTGGCGCACCACTTCGGCATCGACGACGGCCGGCTCGACCGCCTCGGCTGGGGATGACGCGGCGGTGCCTGACGTCGCTCCGCCCGACGTGCCTGCGTCCGGGGCGCACCGGGGGCGGCTGGCCGTGGTGCTCGTCGTGACCCTCGTCGTGATGCTGGCCGAGGTGGTCGGTGGCGTGCTGTCCGGGTCGTTCGCGCTGGTCGCCGATGCGGGCCACATGCTGACCGACACGGGCGGGCTGGCGCTGGCGCTGGTCGCCACCGGGCTGGCGGCGAGGCCGGCCACGGCGGCGCGGACCTACGGGTGGCAACGGGCGGAGGTGCTCGCCGCGCTGGTCAACGGGATGCTGGTGGCGGTGGTGGGCGTCGTCGTGCTCGTCGAAGGCATCCAGCGTCTGGTGCACCCGGGGCCGGTGCGGGCGGGTCTGATGCTCGGGGTCGCGCTGGTGGGGCTCGCCGCGAACGGCCTCGGGCTCGGGCTGCTGCACGCCGGCCAGGGACAGTCCCTCAACGTCCGGGCGGCCTACCTGGAGGTGCTGGGCGACCTGTTCGGCTCGGCCGCAGCGGTGGTCGCGGCGCTCGTCGTGATCGGGACCGGCTGGACCCGCGCGGACGGCGTCGCCTCGGTGCTGATCGGGCTGCTGATCCTGCCGCGTGCGGCGACGTTGCTGCGCCGGGTGGCCGAGGTGCTGCTCGAGGCGACCCCGGAGGGTGTCGACCTCGACGCGGTGCGGACCCACATCGCCGGTCTGCCGGGGGTTCGTGGGGTGCACGACCTGCACGCGTGGACCATCACGTCCGGCGTCCCCGTGCTGTCCGCGCACGTGCTGGTGGACGACGCCGTGCTGGCCGCGGGCGGCACCGCCCACGTGCTGGAGCAGCTGCGCACCTGCCTGTCCGGCCACTTCGACGTGGAGCACTGCACGTTCCAGCTGGAGCCGGCGTCCGGCGGTCCGTCCGAGCCGGTCACCCACGCCTAGGCTCGGCGCATGCGCATCGGAGTGGTGATCCTGCCGCAGGAGCGCTGGGCCGCCTCCCGGCAGCACTGGCTCGAGGCGGAGCAGCTCGGGTTCGACCACGCGTGGACGTACGACCACCTGGCGTGGCGGTCGCTGGCCGCCGAACCGTGGTTCGCCACCGTGCCCCTGCTGGCAGCCGCCGGTGCCGTGACGAGCCGTATCGGGCTGGGCACCTGGGTGGCGTCGCCGAACTTCCGGCACCCGGTGCCGTTCGCCAAGGACGTGATGGGCCTCGACGACGTCACGGGCGGGCGGCTGCTGCTGGGTCTCGCGGCCGGCGGCGAGGGGTTCGACGCAGGCGTGCTCGGTCCGGCGCCGACGAGGGGCCAGCGGACTGCGCGGTTCGAGGAGTTCGTCGCGGTCCTGGACCAGCTGCTCACGCACCCTGTGACCGACCACGACGGCAGCTGGTACACGGCCAACGAGGCGCGGATGGTGCCTGGCACCATCGCACGGCCGAGGCCGCCGTTCGTGGTGGCGGCGAACGGGCCACGGACCATGGCTCTCGCGGCGCGGTACGGCCAGGGCTGGGCGACGTACGGGCCGGTGGTGGCGGACGACGACGGGTCGGCTGCTGCGCAGGAGCGGTGGTGGGCCGGCCTGGCGGAGCTCTCGGCGAGGTTCGACGAGATCGAGGCGGCGACGCGGCCGGAGGAGCCGGCGCGGCGGTACCTCAGCATCGACGGGGCGCCCGTGTTCTCGCTGACGTCGGTGCAGACGGCTGTGGAGGGGGTGCACCGGGCGGCCGAGCTGGGATTCACCGACGTGGTGCTGCACCGGCCGCGGGCGGAGGGCGTGTACGGCGGGGAGCTCGCCGTGTACGAGGAGGTCGCGACGAGACTGCCTGAGCTGCAGGGGCTGGCGACAGCGTCCCGCGGCTGAGTCCCGCGCGGGTCGAGCGAGGGTGCCGCTGCCTGCCGTGCAGGCCCCCTGGTTCGCGGAGGACTGCCGCGCCGCACCGCGGTCCGTGCCGGATGGTCGGGCCGCGGCCGGGCCGGCATCCGGACGGGCCGTTACGTTGTGCGGATGGTGAACGGCGGCCGGGTCGGCGGGCTGGTCCCCGGTGCGGGGCTGCCGGCGGCGCCGGTCGGTGCCGGGCTGGTGGCCGGCCGGCCGCCCGGGGAGGCCTCGTCGCGACCGCCGCAGCCCGCCGTCCTCGTGCCGGCGCTCCGCGGCGGTCGGTGGGGCGAGCTCACATGACGCACTTCGCCTACCTCGCCGCGCTGCTCGTGTCCCTCGGTGGGCTCGCGGTGATCGACCGCAGGCTGCGGCTGGCGTTCTGGGCCGACGCCCGGCGGGCCGGGTTGACCGTCGGGCTGGGCGTGCTGGGGTTCCTCGGCTGGGACCTGCTCGGGCTCGGGCTGCACATCTTCGCCCGTGGCACCTCGCCGCACATGACGGGG
>DAIDJQ010000117.1 GCA_027451305.1 Cellulomonas sp. | reverse complement strand
GCTCATCATCTGGGCGCCGACGTGGGGATGGGTGGTCGTCGCCGACGTCTGTCTCGGCATCAACCAGGCCCTGGCCTGGTCCACCACCGTGACGATGAAGATCGACCTCGTCGGCCCCCGACGACGCGGACTGGCGATCGGACTGAACGAGGCCGCCGGCTACGGAGCCGTCGCCGTGACCTCCGCGCTGGGCGGGGCGCTGGCCGCGCGCTACGGGCTGCGTCCGGCGCCGTTCCTGCTCGGCATCGCCTACTCGGTCCTCGGACTGGCGCTCGTCACGCTGGCCGTGCGCGAGACGCGCGGGCACGCGCGGCTGGAGGCGCGCACCGTGCCGCCCAGCGAGGCCTCGGCCTGGGCGGTCTTCGCCGACACGACCTGGCGGGAACCGACGCTGTCGGCGGCCAGCCAGGCCGGACTGGTCAACAACCTCACCTTCGGCCTGTCGTGGGGCGTGTTCCCGCTGCTGTTCGCCACCGCCGACCTCGGCGTCGCCCGGATCGCGCTGCTCGTCGCGCTCTACCCCGCCGTGTGGGGCGCGGGGCAACTGCTCACCGGATGGCTCTCCGACCGCTGGGGACGCAAACCGCTGATCACCGCCGGCATGCTCACCGAGGCCGGTGCGCTGGCCGTCATCGCCGCCTCCCACACCCCCAGCCGATGGGCCGTCGGCACCGTCCTGCTCGGACTGGGCACTGCTCTGGTCTACCCCACGCTGCTGGCCGCCGTCGGCGACGTGGCCCACCCCAGCTGGCGCGGGCAAGCCATCGGCACCTACCGCGTCTGGCGCGACCTGGGCTACGCCGTCGGCGCGATCCTCGGCGGCCTCGTCGCCGACCGTCTGGGACTGACAGCGGCCGTATGGGCCGCCGCCGCACTCGCCCTCGTCTCCGGCCTGATCGTGCTCGCCCGGATGGATGAGACGCGCCCCTCCCGGGAACACATGCCCGCCTGATGCCGGACGCCCGGTCGGCTGCGGCTTGGGCGGCCCGCGCTCGGTCAGGAGACGGTGAGCGCGACGCGCAGGCCGTCGCCGTACTGGCGGGGGCGTGCTGCAGATGAGCTTGTACTTGCCGGACGGCACGTGCACCTCCACTCAGCTCTAGCGTGGCAACGGTCCAGACCTCAGGCGTCGTCGACGACGGACCCGACTGACATCGGGTCTCGCCCAAGGCGCGTGAACCACACCGGGCTCGGGTGAGTGGACCGAGGGGCCGGATCGAATCACGTGCCGCCGTGGCCCGCGAATGGGCTGGCCTTACGGTGAGGCTCGGTGCGGGCCGGGGTGTCCCTTGCGGCGAATGCAGGTGGTGCCGGCGCGTGGCATGACAGCTCCGCAGCGGTCGTCGGCACGCCGCCGAACGATCCACTCGGCGGAGTCGAAGCCCGCGTTGCCGCGGGCGCGTTGGAGTGCGGCTCGGAGCGCGGCGGTCGGGTCGGGCGCGGTTGGGCCCCACCCGTTCTCGAGGGCTGCGTTCACCTCGTCGCGGGACAACCGAGACGGTCGCAGACCTCGCTGAGGCTCAGACGCTTGGCCCGGCTCGCGGCAACCGTGGCGTACGCGTCGAGGATGACCCGCGCCCCCTCACGCAGGCGCCTCATGTCCTCGTCGATTCGTTCGGCGGAGTCGACGACAGCCACGGGGCGTCCCAGGCTGGTCAGGACGACTCGCTGATCAGCCGCAGCAGCCGCAACGGCGGACACACCCTTGCGGGAAGCAATGGACACGGGCATCCGAATGGCGGTGCTCATGTCTGCAACAGCACATACTGATATGCAGTCTTGCAGCCGCGGGCAGAACCCATCCCATCCGACGCTCCCTCACGCGGGGCCGATCCCTGACCGCCCGGGCCGTCCAAGACTGTCCGCGATTGCGTCGGACCGTATCGAGTCAGCGCTGAGCCGCTCACCCCTCGCGGTCCCCGCCCCTCCAGTCCAACGAGAGCGATGGCGGGCGGCAGCCGCTTGGGCGCTAACGCGTCGCGGCGACGGCGGTCGACGGCGCGGCCGGGTCTAGCTCGTGGTCAGTGGAGCCTTCCCGAAGTCGCCCGCGCGCGATGAGGAACGCCCCGCCGACGACGCTCGCGAGGCCCCACAGCTGTGGCTGGGTGAGCCCGAACAGGGCCGGAGTGTTGATCCGTAGGAACTCGACGAGGAAGCGCGAGAGCCCGGACAGGATCAGGTACGCGCCGAGGATCTCCAGCGCCGGCCGCGTGTGCCGCTGCCAACCCCACAGGAGCCCGGCGATCACCAGCGCGGCGAAGAACTCGTACAGCGGTGTGGGGTGCACACGCACGTCGGTGGGCACCACGCCGTTCGGGAACGCCTCGCCCCAGGGCAGCGACGTGGGTTTGCCGTAGGTCCCGTCGCCGGCCAGCCAGCACCCGATCCGCCCGACGCCATAGGCCAGCGTCAAGGGGATGGCCGCGGCATCGACGACGAACGCCGCCGGCAGGCGGCGGCGCCGGATGATCACCAGGAACGTGGCGATCCCCCCGATGAGCCCGCCGTACCAGGTGAACCCGGCACCACCGAGGTGGTGCAGCGAGATCTCGTCGGCGTGCTCGAGCAGGAAGTAGACCTTGCCGCCGGCGAAGCCCCAGATCGTCGCCCAGATGACCAGGGCGTACGCGTCGTCTTCCTTCAGCCCGTGCCGGCGGAAGGCTCGGCCGAGGAGCCACGCGGCGAGCAGCGCCGCAAGCGCCTTGCTCACGCCATAGGACTGGACGTGGATGCCCAGGACGGAGAACAGGACGGGTCGCATGGTCGTCTCGGGCTACAGGCCGAGCTTGCCCTTGACGATGGCGAGCAGGTTCTTGGGGTCGATCCACATGGAGGGGTAGTCACCCTTCCAGACCTGGTTGCCGTTGGAGTCGATCAGGACGAAGCCGTGGCCGGGCAGGTCTGCGTGCATGCCGGTGCCGAGCTCGCCGTACTCCTTGGTGACGGTGCCGTTGTCGAGCAGGAACGGGGTCTTGGCGCCCGCGGCGGCGGCGGCCTGCTCGATGTCGGAGGCTTGGTCCATGACGATCGGCCACACGGTGATGCCGGCGGCCGCGAACCCAGCCTCCTGCTCGTCCTTCGCCTGTTGCACGATGCAGGACTCGCAGCCGGCCCCTTCGCTGAAGTACAGGAGAACCGGGTGGCCCCGCTCCGAGGACAGGGTGTGGCTGACCCCGGCGGTGTCGGTCAGGGTGAAGTCCGGGGCGACGCGGGTCGCGCTGTCCTGCGTGGGCTTGGACGTGATGAGTGCCCAGCTGACGAGCGCCACGACTGCGAGCAGGACGCTGACGCCGACGGAGCGGAGAAGGACGCGGTGCCTGCGTTCGCTCGCGTGCTGCTTGGCCTTGATCCCCTCGAGGATCTCCTGACGTTCCCTGGCGCGCTTGATGGCTGATCCGGAGGTCATGACTCGGTCCTTGAGGCAGCAGTCGGGTGGGAGGCGGCAGCGTCGCCCTGAAGGGCGGTGGTGTCCGGCGCCAGAGCGCCGTCGGGCTCGTCATGGCCCAGGGTCCCGGGGGATCTGCGCCGTCGGCCCGTGAGCGTGGCGGCGGCCAACCCGGCGACGACGAGGAACAGGATGAGGGCCTGCAGCACCTCCGGCACGGGTGACGCCCAGGCCTGGATGCGCAGGAACACGCTGGTCATCTGCTCGGCGATCCACGTCTGGGCGGCGCTGCCGCGGTCCATGTTCTTGTCGTTGGCCAGCGCGACGATCGCGATGCCCATCGCGGTGAACCCGATGGCGACGGCGAGGTTGACGGTGTTGGTCACCAGGAGGCGCCCGGCGATACGGATCCGCACCGGCTTGGCGCGCAGGAACCGCCGCTCGTTGAGGTGCGCCTTGTCCCACACCAGGGCCATGGCGAACAGCGGGAACGCCATGCCGAAGACGTAGGCCAGTCCGAGGACCGTGCCGCCGGCGGGGTTGGCCGAGAGGGCCGACAGCGTCATGATGCCGATGAGCACCGGAGCGCAGCAGGACGAGGCGATGCCGGAGAACACCCCGAGCGCGAAGAAGCTCGCGCTGTCGGCCCGGGTGGTGTCCGGGGCGCGGATGAAGGACGGCAGCGACCACATCCGTCCGGACAGGGCGAGCACGGCGAGCGCGATCATCAGCGTGCCGCCCGCGTAGTAGAGCGGTGCGTGGAAGCGTGCGATCGCGCCGGCCAGCAGGCTCGCCCCGAGCGTCAGCGGCAGCAGCACGAGCGCGAGGCCGGCGGCGAAGACGAAGGTCAGCGGCAGGAGGCGCCAGCGGCGGCTCTTGACCGCCGCGGCCAGGTAGCTCGGCGCAAGGAACACGATGCAACATGGGGCGAACAGCGCCACCCCACCGGCCAGGAACGCCGCGATGACGCTGCCGGTCGTCAGCAAGCTACCGCCCATCGACGCCCACCGCCTCGATCCGTGCGCCGCGCTCGGTCAGCAGCTTGACGAGCTTCTTGCGTGGCAGCCGCCCCGCGCTGAAGTAGGTTCCGTCGACGAGCACCAGCGGGGTCAGGGCCGGTCGGTGCACCGCGATGAGCCGCCGCCCCTCGGCGCTCTCGGCGGGGATGTGCTCGAGGTCGAACCGGAAGGAGGAGGCGAGCGCGGCGAGAGCCTCGTCGGCGTCCTCGCAGAAGTGGCATGCGGGGGCCGGCACGACCGTGACCCGAACGGGGGCTGAGGGGTCCGAACTCACCATGTCTCCGATCTGTTGGTGGCGCAGACCTGGCAGACCAGCACCACGATCGATCGTCGGGTGGCTGCCCTGCGCGACCCGTGTCGTTTCCATCAAGGTTCGATGAAGCCGCCGGCCAGGAGCCTCGGGCTGAGCCGCGTACCGCAGGTCGCTTGTCACACTGGCGGCATGAACGTTTCGACATCGCCGGAACGACGGGCGCTGGTCGTCGACGACGAGCGGCCGCTCGCCCGTCTGGTCGCCGGCTACCTCGAGCGCGAAGGCTTCGTCGTCGACCTCGCGTTCGACGGGCTCGAGGGCGTTCGGCTGGCCCGCGAGCGTGACCCCGACGTGATCGTGCTCGACCTCGGGCTGCCCGGGCTGGACGGCGTCGAGGTGTGCCGGCAGGTGCGCACCTTCTCCGAGGCCTACGTGCTGATGCTCACGGCCCGCACGGAGGAGGTCGACACGCTGGTCGGCCTGTCCGTCGGCGCCGACGACTACATGACCAAGCCGTTCCGGCCACGTGAGCTGGTCGCCCGCGTCACCACGCTGCTGCGCCGCCCTCGCCGCACGACCGCCCGGCCCGTTCCGGCCGCTCCCGCGCTGGTCGTCGGCGAGCTTCGCATCGATCGCGTCGGCCGGGAGGCATTCCTGGGCGACCGGCCGGTGCCCCTGACGCGCACGGAGTTCGACCTGCTCGCGACGCTGGCCGCCAACCCGCAGCGGGCCTTCACCCGCCGAGCCCTCATCGCCGCCGTCTGGGGCGAGGAGTGGGTCGGCGACGAGCACCTGGTCGACGTCCACCTGCTGCACGTGCGACGCAAGCTCGCCGACACCACGACCGAACAGCGCTACATCCGTACCGTGCGCGGCATCGGATACCGGATGGGCACAGGCTCATGAGCAGGCTCGCCCGGGCGGGGATCGCCACCAGGCTCATGACGGCGATGGCGCTGGTTGTCGTCGCGGCCGCGCTCGCGGCGTGGCTCGTCGGCGGCGCCGTCGGCCCAGCCCTGTTCCACCGGCACATGCTCGCGGCGGAGCGCGCGCCGGGGACCGCGGTCGAGTACGCGGAGAGTGCCTTCGTCTCGGCGAGCGCGTTGACGATGGCCGTGGCGTTGGCCGCAGCGGTGCTCACCGCGCTGGTGGTCAGTGTCGTCCTCGCCCGGCGGATCGGCGCCTCCCTGGGAAGCTTGTCGGGTGCCGCGGGCGAAGTGGCGTCGGGCCGGTTCGACGTGCAGCTGGCCCGGCCGCGGATGGGGGTCGAGTTCGACGACCTGGCCGACGCGTTCAACGCGATGGCGGCCCGGCTCAACAACGACGAGGTGCTGCGTCGCCGGCTCATGGCCGACGTGGCGCACGAGCTACGAACCCCGGTGGCCACGATCGCCGCCTACCTGGACGCCCTCGAGGACGGGGTGGCTCAGCTGACACCCGACACGCTCGACGTGCTGCGCGCCCAGGCCTCTCGGCTGGTACGCCTGGCGGCCGATCTGGCGGCCGTGACCCAGGCCGAGAGCGGCTCGCTGCAGCTCAACCTGCGGGTGGGTGCGCCGGCCGAGCTCCTCGAGGCGGCTGCCTCGGCCGCGAGAGTGGGCGCCGAGGCCGCCGGGGTCGAGCTCGTCGTGCGCGCACCTTCCGGGCTGCTGAACGTCCGCGTCGATCATGACCGGTTCGCCCAGGTACTGGGAAACCTGGTGGAGAACGCGATCCGTCACACTCCGAGCGGCGGCCGGATCACGCTCTCGGCCGCTCGCGCCGGTACCGGGATCCGGTTCACCGTGGCGGACACGGGCGAGGGCATCGCCCCCGAGCACCTGCCGCACGTCTTCGAGCGCTTCTACCGGGTGGACCTCGCCCGTGATCGTGACCGCGGCGGCTCGGGCATCGGTCTGGCGATCGTGCGGGCCCTGGTGCAGGCGCACGACGGCACGGTGTCCGCGCACAGCGACGGTCCGGGACTGGGGTCGAGGTTCGACGTCACTCTCCCCGCAGCCTGAGCGCCGAGCGGCACGAGTCGATCTTCAGCAAGCCTTCATCGCGCGCCACCTGGAAGTTGATCGGAGGCCCGCAGGCTGGGACGTGAGCGGTCCTCATGCGCCGCTCTTCCCGCGGCGAGGGGGGCTCGATGGGCCTGTGGTGCAGCCAGGCGACCGCCGTTGGCTGGGTGCTCATGGCGGCGACCTGGGCTGCTGTCCTCGGCCTGGCGGTCTGGGCGGTGTGTCGTCTGTTCCCTGCGCAGCGGACCCCCGACCCGCGCGCGACCCTCGATGCCCGCCTCGCCGCGGGGGATCTCGACCTCGACAGCTACCGATGGATCCGCGGGCAGATCGACGGGCACGCGACCGCGACGAAGGGACTGCGATGAGGCACCACCTCAAGCACACGGCGTTCGGCGGGGCGGCCGTCCTCGTGGTCCTCTGGCTGCTCGGGGTCGACCTGCGGACGGCGGTGCTCTATGCGTTCCTCCTGGCCTGTCCGCTCGGGATGGTCGCGATGATGGTCACGATGAACAAGAGCGGGCACGATCACGGCGCCGGAGGCGGGCACGAGCACCAGCACGACCACCTGCCGCTGCCGCAGGCTTCCCTGACGCGCGAGAACCACGAGCGCATCCCCTGACCTGACACGCGTCATGCCCAGCCGAGGGCGCCCCCAACTGACTCCAGGCGGTGGGGGCGCCCTCGTTGCACGTCACGCGGACGCGTCGATCGACCAGCGAGCGGGCCCGGCACGGCATCGGGCGGAGCCTTTCATCGAATCTTCATCGCTCCGCAAGCGGGGCGCAGCACAGCGGCACCTACTGTGGCTATACCCCCACCGGGTATCGGGTGCGCGGGCCGCGCGTGACAGGGCGTGGCGGTGCACCGCGTGCCCGATCCCGTTGGGGGGCCAGCTGCCGCTGGCGGCCGGAGCGGGGAGAGGGGACCGGGTGCCATGGATGTCGCCGTCATCGCGGTAGCGGCGCTGCTCACCGCGGCGCTGGGGTGGTACTTCTTCGGTCCGCGCAGCTCGTCGCGAGCCGCGATCGAGCAGGGCAGGCAGACCCTGAGGGTGACGGTGAGGGGCGGGTACGTCCCGGACGTCATCGAGGTCGTCAAGGGCGTGCCGGTGCGACTGCTCTTCGATCGGCAGGAGGCTGGCGACTGCTCGTCGCGTGTGGTCTTCCCCGACTTCAAGGTGAACCAGAGCCTGCCCTCCTACGCGACCACGGCCGTCGAGTTCACGCCCGGCCGAGTCGGGGAGTTCGGCTTCGCGTGCGGGATGAACATGCTGCACGGCACGGTGAAGGTCGTCGCCGGAGCCGAGCGAGGAGGATCGACGTCCACGGCTCTGCTCGAGCGGTCGATGGCGGTGCCGCAGCAGCGTTCGGCGCTCGGTGACGATCGTCGCGAGGCGATCCCGGAGGAACCTTCGGCGGCACCGGTGGGCGGCGCGCAGGACACGCCCGGTGGTGCGGAGGCAGCCGAGCGCGCCAGCGAGATCGCGGACCTCGCACGGCGCGTGGTCGTCGGCGCCGTGCTCACGTTCCCGGTCCTGCTCGCCGTGATGGCGACCTCACTGTTCGGCGCCACGTGGGTGCCTGACCTGCTGAACCAGCGGTGGCTCCAGCTCGTGCTCGTCGCACCGGTGATGCTCTACACGGGCTGGCCCATCCACCGCACAGGTTGGCTGGCGCTCGCGCACCGTGCGGCCGACATGAACTCCCTGATCACTCTGGGCTCCATCGCGGCCTTCGGATACTCGTTGGTGGCCACGTTCGCGCCCGGCCTGCTGCCGGCCGACTCGCGAGAGGTGTACTTCGAGGCGGTCGGCGTCATCCTCACCCTGATCCTCCTGGGGCGTCTGTTCGAGACGAAGGCCAAGGCGGGCACGGGTGAGGCTATCCGGGCACTGATCGGGCTGCAGCCTCGCGTGGCCCGCGTGGTGCGGGGCGGCGCGGAGCGGGAGGTCGCGGTCGAGGACGTCGTCGTGGGTGACATGGTCGTGATCCGTCCGGGCGAGAGGCTTCCGGTCGACGGCACGGTCACCGAGGGGACTTCGCCCGTCGACGAGTCGATGGTGACCGGCGAGAGCGTGCCGGTGGTCAAGCGGCCCGGGGACGTGGTCATCGGCGCGACCATCAACCGGACCGGTGCGCTGCGGTACACAGCGACCAAGGTCGGCGCCGACACGATGCTCGCGCAGATCATCAAGCTCGTCCGCGAGGCGCAGGGCTCCAAGGCGCCTATCCAGCGACTGGCCGACAAGGTGTCGGGCTATTTCGTGCCCGCCGTCATCACCGTCGCGATCTGGGTGTTCGCCGTCTGGTACCTGGTCGGCCCGCCTCCCTCTGTGGTGTTCGCGCTGGTCGGGGCCGTGTCGGTGCTGGTCATCGCCTGCCCGTGCGCCCTGGGCTTGGCCACACCGCTGTCGATCACGGTAGGAACCGGCAAGGGGGCGACCGCGGGCATCCTCATCCGCTCGGCAGAGGCGCTGGAGACCGCGCATCGGCTGACCACGGTGGTGCTCGACAAGACGGGGACGATCACCGCCGGCGCGCCGGCGGTGACGGACGTGCGGCCGGTGGCTGGCACCGATGCAGACGCGCTGCTGCGGCTCGTCGCGGCGGCCGAGCGCGACTCGGAGCACCCGCTCGCCGCCGCGATCGTCGCCGCAGCACGGCGGCTGGGTGGGCAGTGGCCCGCCGTTGCGAGGTTCGAGTCGGTCACTGGGCAGGGCGTGCGTGCGTGCGTCGGCGGCAGCGAGGTCCTCGTCGGCAACGAACGTCTCCTGGCCGGCGCCGGTGTCGATCCCGCGCGGCTGCGCAGCGACCGGGACGCGCTGGCCGCTGAGGGGAAGACCCCGATGCTCGTGGCTGTCGACGGCAGGCCGGCGGGCGTCATCGCGGTCGCCGACCCCGTCAAGCCCGGTTCGGCGTCCGCGATCGCGGACCTGACGGCTCGTGGGATCGACGTGGTGATGATGACCGGCGACAACCGGGCCACCGCCGCGGCGATCGCTCGGCAGGTCGGCGTGCGCCGGGTCGTTGCCGAGGTCCTCCCCGAGCACAAGTCTCGGGAGGTCAAGCGGCTGCAGGCGGAAGGTCGCATCGTCGGGATGGTCGGCGACGGCATCAACGACGCTCCAGCCCTGGCCCAGGCGGACGTCGGCTCGGCGATCGGGACCGGCACCGACGTCGCCATCGAGTCCTCCGACATCACCTTGATCTCCGGCAACCTCGGCGGACTGGTCACCGCGATCGACCTGTCCCGGGCGACGATGCGCAACATCCGGCAGAACCTGTGGTTCGCGTTCGGGTACAACGCGATCGGGATCCCGATCGCCGCCGGTGCCCTGTACCCGGCGTTCGGCCTGCTGCTGAGCCCGATGATCGCGGCGCTGGCGATGGCGATGTCGTCGCTGTCGGTCGTCGCCAACGCCAACCGGCTGCGCCGGTTCACCCCCCGGTCGCCCGGCGCGGCCCCCCGGACCTCGACCACCGACCCGGTGGTCGAGCTTGCGAACGACCATGAGGAGAACGCCATGCACCACGACCACGCGCCCCACGACCACGGATCCGCCGCCACGGTCGTCGACCCCGTCTGCGGGATGTCCGTCGACCCGACGAACGCCGCCGCCACGCGCGAGCACGACGGGACAACCTTCGCCTTCTGCTCGGCCGGGTGCGCCGCGACGTTCGACGCCGACCCGCACCGCTACGGCCACCAGCATGCGGCGCACTGAGGGCCGTGCCCTGTTGCGGCGGAGGTGACGCCGGCCGCCGAAGCCAGTCGCGCTGACTTCACGGTGCGGCTCCACCGCATCGAGGGCCAGGTTCGCGGCATCGCCCGCGTGGTCGCGAGGAGTGAACGGCACCGAGCGGCGACGCCGATCACGCCCGGCGAGCGGGCGCACGACGCCGGCCCACCAACACGCGGCCGTGCGCCACGAGATCGGAGACGGGACTGATGGGACAGCAGAAGAAGAACGCTCGCGCCGCGGCGGCGCGCGTGCCGCGTGGCGGCCGGGCACCCGGGCCCGCCAGCCGGCCCGAACGGTCGCTGACGGAGCTGCTCGAGATGGCGGCCGCCCGGAGTGCGGTGTCGGCAGCCCCTCCGACACCGCGCCCCGCGCCCGCGAGGCGGACCACGCGCATACCTACCGCCCCGGCACGTCCCATCGATGCGCCGGCACTGGCGAAGCTTGCCGGGTCCAGGAACCCGGCGACGCCTCGCCTGGAGTTCATCACGAACCCCTTCGGCGCCCTGGCCGGCCTCGGCCCGCAGTCCCTGGGGGTCAGCTACTGGTTCACGCCGCCGGAAGGGCCCGCCCCGCATCGGGTCGACGTGCGGCTCACGGGCCACCGCCTGGACGTTGACGGAGCCCGGACACCGGCCGATGACTTCGTCGCGGCCAGGACCGTGGCCGATGTGGCCGCGAGCGCCGGCCCGGTCGCCATCACTCAGCGGGTGGAGGGGGTGGCGCCAGGCCGGTGGTCCGTCACGGCCGAGGCCTACGCCACGCCGACGGGCGCGGACCGCAGCGCGACCGTCCGGCTGACGAGCGCCGAAGGGGTCGGTCGGTCCGTCTACGCCCCGATCGCCGCATCCCGCGCTCCCGGAGTCGTGCTCGGGGCGTGGCCGACGATGGTGGGCCTGGGGTTCGTTCTGGGCCTGGTCGTGCTCGGGCTTCTGGCGCGGGTCCACGGGCTACCCGGGGGTCGAGTGCTGCTCCTGGCGCTGATCGCCGGTGTTCTGGGTCTGCTGGGCGCCCGCGCCTACTACCGGGTGACGCACCTGCGGGAGGCTGCGGGGCCCTGGCTCGCCGGTCTGAGCGTGCAGGGCTTCGTAATCGTCGCCACTGTCGTCTTCGTGCTGGGCGGCTGGGCCTGGGGTGTGAGGATCGGCCATCTGCTCGACGCGACCATCCCGGCCCTGCTGCTCGGCCAGGCCGTCGGGCGGCTCGGCTGCCTGCTGGCCGGCTGCTGCTACGGTCGGCCCTCGAGCGACCGCTGGGCGATCTGGTCCTCCGACCGGACGATCGGCACTCGACGGCTTCCCGTCCAGCTGCTGGAGTCCGGGTCGGCCGGCTTGCTCTCGTTGGTGACGGGCGTGATCGCCTGGCGCACACCGCCAGAGCATGCGGGACTCCTGTTCGTCGCCGGGCTCGCTGCCTACGTCCTGGTGCGACAGGTCCTCTTCCCGCTGCGCGGCCTGCCGCGCGCCACGAGATATGGGCGGCCCCTGATGCTCGTCCTCGCGCCCGCCGTCCTGGTGGGTGCCGTCATCGCCTCCGTGCGTGCCTGAGGTATACCCCATAGGGGTATATTGCACCGGGAAACCCCACGCGTGCACCGATGGAAGGAGACAGCCGTGCGCCCGTTCCGTCGCACCGTCGACGACACCCGCGTGATCGATCCCGTCTGCGGGATGAGGGTCGAGCCGGTCAGCGCTGCAACCACCGCCGAGTTCAGGGGGACGACGTACCACTTCTGCTCGAAGGGCTGCGCCGCGGCCTTCGAGGTCGACCCGCTGCGCTACGTGCCATAGGTCGGAGCGCGCCCCAGGACGCCGTGGCGCTCGTCGGATCCGATCGGCGCGACGGGCCGCTGCCCACGGCGAACCCATCCGGCGATCCTTCGCGGGACCTTCATCGGACCTCGATCGATCCCCAGCGGTCGGCGGGGAGGATCTCTCCCATGACCAGCAGTGGGGTGGGACGGCGAACGCCCGTGGTGTCGATGCTCGAACGTCCCGGCGCTGTGGCTCACGGTCTTCTCGGTGTGGTCGGGAGCGCAGTGCTTCTCGCCGCCGCGGCGATCCGGCTGGGCGTCGTGCTGGGGCGCCTGCGCATCGCCGCTGGCATCGCCCTGGTCCGCGTGGGCCAGGAACGGTGGCGAACGCGGCGTGCCGACAGAGACGTGACATGAGCCGGTCCGCGGCAGGAAGGCCGCCACGCTGGTCGTCGTATCCGCGCTCAACCGCTCGTTCGCGCAGCCGGTCTACGTGGTCGACGACCTCTCGCACAAGCGGTCGCTGCTCGAGTCGCAGATCGCGAACGCGCACCGGCAGCGAGACGACCTGGAATCGGCCCCGAGGAGCTCTCTGGGCAGCTCGCGCGGACCCAGACCGAGCTGCAGAACGTCGACGACAAGATCCCAGCGGCGCACGCGAGCCTTGACGCCCGCGACAGCGGCGCTCGCGCAGGCACAACGCGAGCGGCGGCTGGTCGCCGAGCATCTCGTGGACGCCGGGCGGCAGCGTGCGGCCATCGCGCACGAGACCGCTGACGGCGCGGCCGAGGAGCAGCGGTTGCGCCAGGCCGTCGGGGCGAGGGCCGGAGTGCCTACCGCGACCGCGGCGCTGTCACCGCCGGACCCGTTGACCCGCTACGTCGTGGCCGCCCCGAGGGCGTTGCCCGCGAGCCACACGTGCGCCTTCATCAACCCTTCATCGACCGCCAGCCAGACATTGACGCGCGTCCACAAGGCTGGACGACGACGTGGTGGTCCGGCGGCGCGGCGCGCTCCGCTGACGTCGGCCACCGGGAGGAAGAGGCGATGAACCAGCCCACCGCGCACCCCACGGACACGGTCCGGGAGAACGACGACACCCACCCCGTGAGCGCGTAGCCGGTCGGCCGAGATCACGCCAGCATGGGACGACACTCCGGTAGCGCGCTGCCGCCCGGTTCCCCTCGGGAGCGCGCGTCCGCATCAAGCCGCACTCCCGCAACGAGCCGGCCCCTGGTCGCCGTCGGCCGCGTCCTGGTGGTGGCGGCGATGCTCATGGCCCTGACCGCGTCAGCCTGGGGTGCTCCGCTCCGTGGCACTGTCTCCGGCGGAGGAGTCAGCACCGTGGAGGCACTGACGTCCCGGGCGGTCGTCCCGTCTCCACCTGCCGCTCTCGTGTCCCGCGGCAGCGCCGGCGGGCAGGACCTCGGGTCGCTCTCGGGCGCCGACGAGGTCTCCCGGTCCATGCCGCGCACCGAGTTCCGCACGGATGACGGGAAGACCGTGGAGTGCTCGGGCCTGGTGCCCGACATCGGGACGAACGGGCACGTCCCCGACGTCTCGATGTGCGACCTGTGGCAGGCGCCCTACCGGGACCGGGCCGACGCGGTGGTGACCCTCACGAAGCTCAACGAGATGTACCGGGCCACGTTCGGCGAACCGATGTGCCTGACGTCGGCGTACCGCACGTTGGAGCAGCAGGCGGCACTCCGGCGTGCAACGCCCCAGCTTGCCGCCCCGGTGGGCCTGTCCAACCACGGGTGGGGCCTGGCGGTGGACTTCTGCCGGGAGACGTACAGCGGGACCCGGGGTGCGTGGTTGAGGGCGAACGGTCCGAACTTCGACTGGGACAATCCGGCGTGGGCGCGCACAGGCCGCGGTGGTCCCTACGAACCCTGGCACTGGGAATACGTCCCGGGAGTCAAGGCCCTCGTCGCGGCCGGGCTGGAGCGGTAGGTGCGATCGTCGGTGGCGTTGTCGATCCAGCCGACGGACTCTCACAGCCCGCTCACATGGGCCGCCGGCGGTCTCGCGGTGGTGTCGGTGGCGATCGCCGTCTGGGGGCTGCCGCCCGTGGACGTCCACGGCCCGCTGCATCGCTTCGGCGTCATGGACCCGCTGTGCGGCGGCACGCGGGCCGCCCACTTCGCGCTGACTGGCCAGTGGGCCGTGGCCTGGTACTACAACCCGCTCGGTCCGCTGGTGCTGATCACCGCGGCATTGGTTCTGCTCCGGGCGACGGTGGGCCTTCTCACACGACGCTGGGTCGACGTCTCGGTCACGCTCACCCGCCGCGCCGGGCGCGCCCTGATCGCGACAGCGTTGCTCGTTGCGCTCGGGATGACAGTGCGTCAGCAGCTCCTGGTCGCGGTCCTGCGCTGACATCGGTGCGGCGTCGGTCAGTCAGGTGGTGGGCCCGGGGGTCGGCTACCGGATGGGTCCCGGCTGACCGGTCAGCGGCGGCCGCGGGGTGCGGCGGGCAGGGTGATGGTGACGGTGGCGCCGTGGCCGGGGCCGTCGGAGCGGGCGTGCAGCGTGCCGTGGTGGGCGTCGACGATGGCGTGGGCGATGGTCAGGCCGATGCCGGAGCCGCGGCGGC
>DAIDJQ010000116.1 GCA_027451305.1 Cellulomonas sp. | reverse complement strand
GATCAGCACCGCGACCAGGCCCACCAGCAGCGGCACCCGCGAGCCGACCACCAGCATGCTCGCGGCGTCCCGCCCGAGGCCGTCGGTGCCGAGCCAGTGCGCCGCGCTCGGCCCCTGCAGGCGGTGCAGCGGGTCGGTGACCAGCGGGTCGTGCGGGGTCCAGACGAGCGACACCAGACCGAGCAGCACCACGGCCGCCACCATGACGGCACCGACCAGCAGCGTGCCGTTCCACCTGCGCCGCACCCCGGCAGCCGCCACCGTGCCCGTCGTGCCCTCGCCGTTCGTCGCGCCCTCGCCGTTCGTCGCGCGCGGCCCGCTCATCGCGACCTGCGCAGCCGCGGGTCCACGAGCACGTAGACCAGGTCCACCAGCAGGTTGATCGCGAGCACCAGCACCACCACCACCATGACGACGGCCTGCACCTCGACCAGGTCCCGGTCGGCCACCGAGCGCAGCAGCAGCGACCCCAGCCCGGGGATCACGAACACCGTCTCGATCACCACGGCGCCCACCAGCAGCCCGGCGAACTCCACCCCGGTCACCGTGACCACCGGCACCAGCGCGTTGCGCAGCCCGTGCCGGCGCATCGCCTGCAGCCGCGTCATCCCCTTGGCGCGCGCCGTCCGCATGAAGTCCTCACGCTGCACGTCCAGCACCGCCGCGCGCAGGTAGCGGGACAGGATCGCGCCCCTGACCAGGCCCAACGCCAGGGCCGGCAGCACCAGGTGCCGCAGGAAGGGCACCACCCCGTCGACCGGCGCCACCCAGCCGCCGGAGGGCAGCCAGTGCAGCCGCACGGCGAACACCGTCACCAGCAGCAGCCCGGCCAGGAAGCTCGGCACCGAGATGCCCACCTGGGTTGCCGCGGACAGCACCGCGCCGTCCGGCCTCCCCTGCCGAAGGGCCGCGAGCAGGCCGGTCGGCAGCGCGATCAGGGCCGCGACCACCATGCCGGCCGCCACCAGCAGCAGGGACACCTGCATGGCGTTCAGCACCTCGGGTCCCACCGGTGCACGGGTGGCGTAGGAGATGCCGAGGTTCCCCGTCACCAGCTGGCCGAGCCAGTGCAGGTACTGCACCGGCAGCGGCCGGTCCAGGCCCAGCTGGTGCCGCAGCGCCGCCACCTGGTCGGCCGTGGCGTCCAGGCCGAGCTGGGCGCGCGCCGGGTCGCCGGGCAGCACGGCGAGCAGCACGAAGACGATCAGCGAGGCCACCAGCAGCGTCAGGGCGAACACCCCGAGGCGTCGCAGCACGGTCAGCACCATCGACGGCCCCGACGAGGAGCAGGCACGTGACTCGGACCGACCGGGCGGCGCCGCCAGCGACGGGGCCCGGCGGCCCGGTCAACCGGTGACGGAGACACCGGCGAGGCCGATCCCCACGCCCAGGTCGTTCTGCGGCAGCCCGTGCACCGCCGTGGTGGACACCACGATGTTCGGCGGGTTGTACAGCCACACCCCGGCCGCGTCCTTGATGATCTGGGCCACCGCGTCGGTCATCTGCGTGATGTACGCGTCCTCGTCGGTGGCCGCCTTGGCTGCCGCGAAGTCCTTCTGCACCGCCGGGTTGGAGTAGCTCCAGTAGTACTGCGGGTTGCCGTAGTTGGTGACGCTGCGGGGCTCGACGTGGTTCACCACGGTGAGGTCGAACTGGTGCTGGGTCAGCGTCTTGTCCACCCAGACGGCGGGGAACTCCTGCACCTGCAGCGTGGCGGTGATGCCGACGGCGGCGAGGTCGGACTGCACCACCTGGCTGATCGCCTGGGCGTAGGGCCGGTTGGGCACGGTGAACGTGAGCGCGAGCCCGCTGACCCCGGCGGCAGCGAGCAGCTGCTTGGCCGCGGCCGGGTCGTACGGGTAGGGCTCGTCGGACGTGACGAAGTACGGGTCGGTCGGCACCGCCGGACCGTGCAGCTCGGTGGCGAACCCACCCGTGGCGGCCGCGACCACGGCCTTCTTGTCGATCGCGTGGCTGATGGCCTGCCGCACCCGCACGTCCGCGAGCGCGGGGTTCGCCTCGTTCATCGACATCACCACCACGCCCTGGGAGCTGCCGGTGGTGACCGTCAGCCTCGGGTCCGTCCGGAACGAGGCGACCTGGTCGTACGCCTCCGCCTGGTACAGGGCGTCCACCCCGCCGGACCGCATCGCGTTGGCGGCGGCGCTCGCGTCGGCGAAGTACATCAGGTCCACCTGCTTGACCTGGGCCTTGGTACCCCAGTAGCCGTCGTTGCGGGTGAGCACCAGCTTCACGCCGGTCTGGTAGGAGGTGACCGTGAACGGGCCGGTACCCACCGCCGTGGTCGCCAGGGACCCCACGGCGTCCGGGGAGAACATCGCGCCCAGCGGCCCGGCCAGCCAGAACGGCACGGTCGCGTCCGGCGTGCTGAGCACCAGCTTCACCTCGGTGGGCGAGACGACGTCCACGTGGTCCAGCGCCGCGAGGTTGCCCGGGGTGTTGGCCTTCCACGTCTTGACGCGCTCGAGGGAGAACTTCACCGCGGCTGCGTCGAACGGGGAGCCGTTGCTGAACCTGACGCCGTCGCGCAGCGTGAAGTCGTAGGTCAGGCCGTCCGGGCTCACCGTCCACCCGGTGGCCAGCAGGGGGACCACCTTGCCGCTCTGGTCCAGCTGGACCAGCCCCTCGTACACGTTGCCGAGCAGGGCCTGGAAGATCGCGGCGCCGCCCGTGGAGGTGAAGTCCAGGTTGGCGGGCGAGGCCGCCAGACCGAGCCGGAGGGTGGCGTCGGTGTTGACGTTCGCGGTGGACGATGAGGCCGACGGCTTCGGGGAGGCGCCCGCGGAGCAGGCGGAGACCGCCAGTGCGGCCGTGACGACCAGTCCGATCGCGGCGAGGGCGCGACGCCCACGTCTGGTGCTCATCTTCAGGTCCTCTCGGCGGGTGGCGGGACGCGTCGGTGCGAGCACCGCTGTCCTGGTCAACGTGTGTGCGGGTCGGTTGCGTCCCGCCGCGGGCGAGCGGCGGGGGCGCCGTCGCCCCCGGTGGTGGGCGTCAGGATCGGGGCTGCCCGGGCCCCCGGCTGCGACGACGGGCCAGCGTCGCCGTCCCCGCCGCGACCAGCAGCACCACCGCGAGGAAGGGCCAGAAGGACCGGCCGCCCGACGAGGTCGCCGCCCCCGGGGTCGCGGACGGGGTCGGTGCGGCCGACGTCGGGTCGGGGGTGGCCGCCGGTGCCGCCGCTGGCGTCGTGGCCGGCGCAGCCGTGGCCGTCGGGGTCGGCACGCCGGTCGCCGCCGACGCGACGAAGGTGAACGTGCCGGACACGGGGTGCCCGTCGGCGGAGGTCACCCGCCAGTCGACGGTGTAGGTGCCCGCCGGACGGGCGGCCACCAGCGGCTGCACCACCGACGTGCCGGTCAGCTGCACGGCTCCGTCGGCGGCCGCCGACCCGTCCGGCGCCGTCACCTTCACCTCGGTGCCGAGCGAGAGCGGCTTGTCGGTGAAGGTGAGGGTCACGTGGTCGGGTGCCGTGGCCACGGTGGCGCCGCTGGCCGGGTCGGTGGACACCAGCTCGTCGTGCGCCGAGGCCGCCGGCGCACCCGCGACCCCGACGAGGCCGGCGACACCGCTGACCGCCAGCGCGGCGACCACCGTGCCGACCGCCCGCCGCAGCCCGCGCCTCGGCGCGGACGACGTGCCCGTCCCGGCCGCGGTCGCGCGCGCGCTCGTCGTCCACCTGCTGCTGCTCCACCTCGGCACGGACCGCACGCTAGTGCGCCCCGCCCCGCAAAGCCGACCCGAGCCGGCGCCGAGCCCGCCCGGGCTCCCCCTCACAGCGGGAACACATGGGGTTGTGGACGGTGTTGTGGCGGGAAGTTGCCCACCGGAGACGCCTCCGGCACGCCCACCGCTCGTCTGAGCCCGAGAAGGTCCGATGTCACAGCGCACCGAGCAGCAGCAGACCGCCCCCGCCGGACCCGGGAGAGCAGGAGCCACGCACGGCCTGCACGCCCCCACCCACCGCGAGATCCTGACGATCATCGGCGGGCTGATGATCGGCATGTTCCTCGCCGCGCTGGACCAGACGGTGGTCACCACCGCGATCCGCACGATCGGAGACGACCTGCACGGCCTGTCGCTGCAGGCCTGGGTCACCACGGCGTACCTGCTGACCTCGACCATCGCGACGCCCCTGTACGGCAAGCTCTCCGACATCTACGGCCGCAAGCCGTTCTACATGACGGCCATCGGGCTGTTCGTGGTCGGCTCGATGCTCTCGGGCATGGCCGGGTCGATGTACCAGCTGGCGCTCTCCCGCGGCCTGCAGGGACTGGGCGCCGGCGGCCTGATGAGCCTGGCGATCACCATCCTGGGCGACCTCGTCGCACCCCGGGAGCGCGCTCGCTACCAGGCGTACTTCCTCGCCGTGTGGGGCACGTCCTCGGTCCTCGGGCCGGTGATCGGCGGGTTCTTCGCCGGTGCCCCGCACATCCTCGGCATCACCGGCTGGCGCTGGGTGTTCCTCATCAACGCGCCGCTGGGCCTGCTCGGGCTCGTGGTGATCTGGCGGGTGCTGCACCTGCCGCCGCTGCGCAAGGTGGAGCACCGCATCGACTGGCAGGGTGCACTGGCGCTCGTCGTCGCGCTGGTGCCGCTGCTGCTGGTGGCGGAGCAGGGCCGCTCGTGGGGCTGGGGCTCGAGCAACGCCCTGATCAGCTACACCGTCGGCGTGGTGGGCATCGGCCTGTTCCTGGCGGCGGAGACGCGTGCCGGGGCGGACGCGATCCTGCCGCTCTACATGTTCCGCAACCGCACCTTCTCGGTGGGCGCGGGCGCCAACGCCGTCATCGGCCTCGGGATGTTCGGCGGCCTGGCCACGCTGCCGCTCTACCTGCAGATCGTCCGCGGGCTGTCCCCCACGAAGGCCGGCCTGGTGCTGATCCCGTTCACGATGGGGATCATGGTCGCGTCGATCGTCGCCGGTCAGACGACGGCCCGCACCGGCCGCTACAAGCTGTTCCCCGTCGGCGGCACCGTGCTGATGGGCGTGGGCGCGCTGCTATTCTCCCGCCTCGACCCGAGCACCCCGATGACCCGCTTCTTCACCTACTCGGTGGTGTTCGGCCTGGGCCTCGGCTTCGTCATGCAGCCGCTGGTGCTGGCCGTGCAGAACGCCGTCCCGGCGAAGGACATGGGCGTGGCCACCTCGTCGTCCCTGTTCTTCCGGCAGATGGGCGGCACGCTCGGCACCGCCGTGTTCCTCTCGGTGCTGTTCTCCACGGTGGGCGACAACATCGCCACCGCGTTCCGCGCCGCCGCGAAGACCCCGGCGTTCCTCGCCGCGGTGGCCGACCCGACGGTGGCGGCCAACCCGGTGAACGCCGCGGTGATCGGCATGCTGAAGGGCGGTCCGGCGCCGTCGCTGGACGACTCGTCGTTCATCAACGCCCTGGACCCGCGGCTCGCGCAGCCGTTCCTGGTCGGCTTCGCGCAGTCGGTGGACAAGGTGCTCCTGCTCGCCGCGATCGTGATGGTCGCCGGGATCGTGCTGACGCTCCTGGTGCCGGAGCTGCCGCTGCGCACCGTCTCGGGCATCCAGAGCCGGCAGGCGGACGAGCGGGCGGACGACGAGCGGACGGCGGCCGCCGCCGCGGAGGACGAGCCGGTCACCGTGCCCGAGGTGCTGGAGGGCGTTGCTGTGAATCCGGCTGTGAATCCGCCGGAGGACGCGCGCCCGGGCAGTGGGACGCACTAGCGTCGACGCAGATCAGGACGTCTGACCCTTGCCCTCATCTCGGAGGCGTGCATGACCTCGACCGAGCAGACCGCCGCGACGGGCCTCACCCGGCGTGACCTGCTGGTGCGCGGCGGTGCCGTGGGTCTGGGGGTCGCCGCCGTCGGCGTGCTCGCCGCGTGCGGCGCCTCGAGCGGCGGCGCGTCCGCCGGGTCCGGCGGCGGTGCCGGCGGGGTGCTGGCCAAGGTGTCCGACATCCCGGTCGGCGGCGCGGTGCCTGCCACGGTGAACGGGAAGCCGGTGCTGCTGGTGCAGGCGACCGCCGGGACCGTCACGGCGCTGTCCGCGATCTGCACGCACCAGGGCTGCACGGTGATGGCCGTCCAGGGCGCCCTCGCCTGCCCGTGCCACGGGTCGGTGTTCGGCCTCGACGGCTCCGTGAAGCAGGGCCCGGCACCGTCCCCGCTGCCACCGGTGGACGTGCACGTGTCCAACGGCGAGGTCCTGCCGGGGAAGGCCTGAGCCGTGGCCCACGAGGGGACGACGACGTCCCGCTCCAGCGCCGGCACCTGGCACACCGGACGCCGGGCGGCCTCCGACGTGCTGCGCGGGCTGCTCGCGGCCTGCGTGCTGCTGTCCGCCGTGGTGCACCTCGAGCTGTGGTTCTCCGGCTTCCGTACCTTCACGGTGGTGGGGCCGGCGTTCCTGCTCAACGCCGTCGGCGGCCTGGTGATCGGCATCCTGGTGCTGGTGTGGCGGCACTGGCTGCCGCTGCTCGCCGGGCTCGGGTTCGGCGCAGCGACCTTCGGCGCGTTCCTGGTCTCGACGACGCCGAACGGGCTGTTCGGCGTGCACGAGGTGTGGACCGGCGTGCCCATCTGGACGTCCGCGATCACGGAGACCGCCGCGATCCTCCTAGCCCTGATCACGCTCGTCATCGAGCGCCGCCCTCGGGCCTGACCGACTCGCCCCGCCCGGCTGCGAGTGAGAGGTCCGGCCGCAGCGTCAGGCGTAGACGTCCAGCCCGGTCGCGGACGACCGAGGCGCGGCCTTCGATGCCGCCTGCGTCGCGGGGTCGTCGCACGCTCGACGGTCACGGGTGCCCCCTCCGGTTCGTCTCGATCGCTGGGGAGACTAGCGCTGGGAGGCGGACGGCCCTCGACGGTCAGGGCCGGATGCCGAGGCGTGACCGTCCGCGGTGGACCGCAGCACCCAGCGCGGCTCGTCGAGCGGGTCGGGGTGCGGCTCGACGAGGGCAGGGACGTCCGGCTCGTCACTCCCGTAGGTCGGCAGGATGCCCGGCGTCCGTCCGAAGTAGATGTCCTGCACGTCGCCGAGCCCGCGGAAGCCCGGGCCGACCATCCGACGCACGATGCCGCCGCGTCTGCCCGGCAGCAGGTCCCGCACCACTGCGACCAGCGCCAGCACGCCGAACACCTCCCACGGCGCGTACAGCACCCAGACCGGCAGCGTCCGCTCCCCGATGGTCGACCAGACGAACAGCACCATCCAGACGACGACCGCGCCCAGCGCGGCCCACCGCAGCACCCGCATCGCACGCCCCCTTGACCGCTGACGATGGCACTGCTCGCGGCGTGCCACCAGCCCCGGGCACGCGCGACGCAGCCACCACCAGCGGCTTCGGACGGATCAGCGGTCCGACGCCGGGGTCGTCAGCGCCGCGAGGCGGGACGCGATGGCCGACACGTCGTTCGAACGGCCGGCGGCGACGTCCATCACCAGGTCGTAGGCCTCGTCGTTCGTCGCGGCCAGGCGCATCC
>DAIDJQ010000115.1 GCA_027451305.1 Cellulomonas sp. | reverse complement strand
AGCCCGCTCGCGACGCTCGACCCCGCCCGCGAGGACGGGCGAGAGCGCGGCCGACGACGGTCGAACCAGCCGGCTGCGACGGCGCGGTCGACGCCGACGAGCAGCACCGCGAGCCCGACCGCGATCGCGATCCAGGCCAGGGCGCTCACGGGTCCAGGCTCGCACGGATCCCACGAGCACGGACGGCCAGGTGCGGGCGTCGACCCGGCCGTCGACGTGGCACGGCAATGGCGTCGGTGCGGCCCGGGCGCAGCGAGTCCGGCCCCCGCGGCCGGGGGTGCGCGGGGGTCGTCGTGCTGCCGAGGACAGCTCTGCCGCCGGCCGGGGGACCCGGGCCCTGCCTCGAGCGCCGGCACGCCGAACCGCGCCCGCCGGCGTCGCCCGGTGCGTACGCTCGAAGCGGCGGCCACGGCGACATCGCAACGGGGCCGGGCCCCTGCTCCGCGACGTCGCCCCCGTGGTCCGCGGTGCGTCGCACCGCCGCCGTCCGTCTCGAGGAGCCCTGATGACGCGCCCCCTGCCCGTCGGCGTGACGCTGCGTCGCGACCTGCCGGCCGTCGACGTGATGCCGTTCGCCCGCCGTGCCGACGAGCTCGCCGCCCTGCGCGCCGACTGCGTGGACCGCAGCGAGCTCGTCGCCCGGATGTCGGCCGGCGGGGTGCGCCGGCTCGCCCTGGCCGGGACACCGGCCGACGTGCGGCATCATCTGACCGCGCTCGCGGACGCGGGCGCGACCGGTGCCGTGCTGGTCCCCGTGGGGCGCGACGCACCGGGTGCGCCGACCTCACTGGCCCACGTGCTGTGATGAGGTGCCGGCCGTGCGCACGTGACGGTAGGACCGGATGACGTCGGGAGGGTGAGTGAGCGGCCGCGCGCTGGAGGGGCGTGAGTACCGCGACGTCACCGTCCGGGCGGCCCCGAGCGACGTCGGCACGGCCCTGGTCTTCGCGCTCGTGATCGTCGGGGCCGTGGTCGGGGCGCGGTTCGCCGACCGGACGGCCACCGCCGCGGCGGTCGACCTGCGGGACGCGCTCGCGGGCGTGCCGTCCTCGGTGGTCACCGTGCTGCAGACCCTCGTCCTCGGCGCCTACGGCGTGCTGACGCTGGCCGGCCCGGTGTGGGCCCTGGTCAGCCGCCGGTTCGGCCTCCTGCTGCGGGTCGTCGCGGCCGCCGGGCTCGGCGTGGTCCTGTTCGGCGCGCTCGGTCGGGTCCCGGTGGTGGTCTCGTGGACCGCGCACCTCGCCGCCGGGAGCGGCGGCGGCGTCCGGTCCTGGGACATCGTCGTGCTCGCGGCCGTGGTCACGGTGGCCCGGTCGTCCCTCGCGCCGCGGTGGACGCGGGTGCTGCGGGCCCTGCTGGTGCTGCTCGCGCTCCTCCGGGCGGTCGGCACGGTCGACGTGGTCGACGTGGCGCTGGCCATCGGCGCGGGTGGTGCGATGGGTGCGCTCGTGCTCGTCGGGATCGGGCGCTCGACGCACCGGCTCACGGGCGAGGGGGTACGGCTGGCGCTCGCGGGGGCGGGCCTGGCGGTCAGCGACGTGCAGGCGGTGCCGGCGACGAGCGGGCGGTACGTCGGGACCGTCGGCGGGGGTGGCGCCGGTGCGGTCGCTCCGGGGTCCCCGTGTGGGACCGGCGGTGCCGGCGCGAGGCCGGTGGACGTGCGGGTCGTGGACGAGCAGCTCTGGCGGCTCGACCGGGTGCGCCGCGGGCTGCGCCGGATGCGGTTCCAGGGCGTGGGCGACGACTCGCCGTTCGGCTCCCCGGTGCGCGTGGCGGCGAACGAGGCGACCGCGGGGCTGCTCGCGTCGAGCCGCGGTGTGCGCGTGCCCGCCGTGCTCGCGCTGGCGTTGGGTCGGGAGGGCGAGGGCCTGGTCGCGACGGAGCACCTGGCCGGCACCCGGTTCGACGAGCTGCAGCCCGACGAGCTGACCGACGACCTGCTCGACGCCGCTTGGCAGCAGGTCGCCGCGCTGCAGGACTGTGCCGTCGCCGTGCGGGAGCTGACCCTCGACCACCTGGTCCGGACGGACGACGGCGGGGTGGCCGTCGTGGACCTGCGCCGCTCCGAGCCGGCGGCCGCGCCCGGCGTGCTCGCGGGCGACGTCTCCGAGCTCCTGCTGACGACGTCGGTGGTGGTCGGCCCGGACCGCGCGGTCGCGGCGGCGCAGCGGGTGCTGGGTTCGGAGCGGCTCGCCCCGGCCCTCGGCCGGATGGTGCCGGACGCATGGTCCGCGCCCGCACGGGCGGTGCTGAAGACGCACCCCGACGCCCGCGGGGCCGTGGTCGCTGCGCTGAGCGACGACCTGGGCGTGGAACGGCCCACGTTCGAGAACGTGCGGCGGCTGCGCCCTCGCACGCTGCTTCTCGGCGTGACCCTCGCGGTCGCGGTTTACGTGCTCGCACCCCAGCTCACCGACCTGCCGGGCCTGGTCGGGACGGTGCGCACCGCGGATTGGCGGTGGCTGCCGCTGGTGCTCGCCGCGTCGGCGGTGACCTATCTCGGTGCCGCGCTCGGCCTGGCCGGCGGCACCCCCGGCCGGGTGCCGGTCGGCGAGTCGATGGGCGTGGCGTTGTCCGCGTCGTTCGTCGCGACGTTCGCTCCGCCCGGTGTCGGGCAGGTCGGGCTGAACATCCGCTACCTGCAGAAGCGCGGGTTCCCCACCGCCGTGGCCGCGTCGGCGAGCGCCGCCAAGGAGGTCGCCGTGCTCGTCGCGCACCTGCTGCTGCTGATCACCGCGGCGGTGTGGGCCGGCTCCGCCCGGGCGTTGACCGGCGAGCTGTCGAGGCTGCCGTCGCCGATCGTGGTGGCGGCGGCGGTCGGTGGTGCGCTGGCACTGATGGGGATCGCCGCCGCTGTCCCCGACGTGCGGCGGCAGCTGCGTGACCGGGTGGCTCCCGCGGTCCGGGCGTCGGCCGGCGCGATGCGTCCGCTGCTGTCCGACCCGGGCAAGCTCGCCGCCCTCGTCGCCGGGGTCGCGCTGCTGCCTGCCGGATACGCAGCGTGCCTCTACCTGTCCGTCCGCGCCTTCGGCGTGCACACGCCGTTCGTCGCCGTGGCGCTGGTGTCGCTGACCGCGGGCGCGGTGGCGACGGCCGCGCCGACCCCCGGTGGTGTGGGCGCGGTCGAGGCGGTGCTGCTCGCGGCGCTGACGGGCGTGGGCGTGCCGTCGGCTCCCGCGCTCGCCACCGTGGTGCTGTACCGGCTGGCGACGTTCTGGCTGCCGATCCTGCCGGGGTTCATCGCGTTCCGGGTCTTCACGGCCAAGGGCGTGCTCTAGCAGGACCGCCACAGGTCCTGGACCGAGACTTGTCGGGGCGGCCCACCACCGGGCGCCGCGGAGGGAGACAGATGTCCACCACCATCAGCACCCACGGCCACTCGTGCGTCCGCCTCGAGCGGGACGGCCACGTGCTCGTCATCGACCCCGGCGGCTTCAGCGACCCGGCGGCGACCGACGGCGCGGGGGCCGTGCTCGTCACGCACGAGCACATGGACCACGTGGTGCCCGACAGGCTGGCGGCGGCCGTCGCCGGAATCGGTGGGCTGCAGGTCTGGGCCCCCCGCGAGGTCGTCGACCAGCTCGTGGCCGCAGGTGCGGCCGCGGACCGCGTGCACGCCGTCGCCGAGGGAGACGCGTTCACCGCCGAGGGCTTCACGGTGCGGGTCGTCGGGCACCGGCACGCCACCATCCACCCGTCGCTGCCGCCGGCGACCAACGTGGCGTACCTGGTCGACGGCGCCGTCCTGCACCCCGGTGACTCGTTCACCCCACCGCCCGTGGGCGTGCACGTCGACGTCCTGCTGCTCCCGGTCAGCGCGCCCTGGCTGAAGATCAGCGAAGCCGCCGACTACCTGCAGGCGGTGGCGCCACGGGTCGCCGTGCCCATCCACGACGCGATCCTCGCCGAGACCGGCCGCGCGCTCGTCGACCGCCTGCTTCCTGCCTTCGCGGGGAGCGGCACCGAGTACCGGCGCCTGGGCGCGGGGGAGACGCTGACCGTCTGACCGTCGCGTCGGGCCGCCCGTCCGTCTGGAAGCCGCACTCGCGGGCCGGGAACACTGCGGTGCCGTCGAGAGTTGAGCCTGACGGACTCAAGTTCGACCGCCGCGGGTTGCACCACGCGACCTGGCGCCGCAGACTTGAGCCGGTTCGACTCAAGACGTGGCACATCGACAGACGTCAGCAGACTTCGGCACAGCATCCCGGCACGGAAGGCACACGAACATGGCACGAGCAGTCGGCATCGACCTCGGCACCACCAACTCGGTGGTCGCGACGCTGGAAGGCGGCGAGCCCACGGTCATCGCCAACGCGGAGGGGTCGCGCACGACGCCGTCCGTCGTGGCGTTCTCCAAGACCGGCGAGGTCCTGGTGGGCGAGATCGCCAAGCGTCAGGCCGTCACCAACGTCGACCGCACCATCACCTCCGTCAAGCGCCACATGGGCACCGACTGGAGCGTGGCGATCGACGACAAGAAGTACACGCCGCAGGAGATCAGCGCCCGCGTGCTCGGCAAGCTCAAGCGCGACGCCGAGGCGTACCTCGGTGAGCCGGTCACCGACGCGGTGATCACCGTGCCGGCGTACTTCAACGACGCCCAGCGCCAGGCCACCAAGGACGCCGGCACCATCGCCGGCCTCAACGTGCTGCGCATCATCAACGAGCCCACCGCCGCGGCGCTGGCCTACGGCCTGGAGCGCGGCAAGGAGGACGAGCTGATCCTCGTCTTCGACCTGGGCGGCGGCACCTTCGACGTGTCCCTGCTGGAGGTCGGCAAGGACGACGACGGCTTCTCCACCATCGAGGTGCGCGCCACCTCCGGTGACAACCACCTGGGCGGCGACGACTGGGACAACCGGATCGTCGAGCACCTGGTCGCCGAGGTGAAGAACACCACCGGTGTGGACCTCGCCAAGGACAAGATCGCGCTGCAGCGCCTGCGCGAGGCCTCGGAGCAGGCCAAGAAGGAGCTGTCGTCCGCGACCAGCACCAACATCTCGCTGCAGTACCTGTCCATGAGCGAGAACGGCCCGGTGCACCTGGACACCAAGCTCACCCGCGCGCAGTTCCAGCAGATGACGCAGGACCTGCTGGACCGCACCAAGAAGCCGTTCAACGACGTCATCCGCGACGCCGGCATCAAGGTGGGCGACATCGACCACGTGGTGCTCGTCGGCGGCTC
>DAIDJQ010000114.1 GCA_027451305.1 Cellulomonas sp. | reverse complement strand
ACCGTGCCGAGCGCCACCGCCGCCGCCCGGACCTCGAGGGTCAGCGTGTCCCAGGAGAAGAGGAGGAAGACGATGCCGGCCGCCGACAGCAATCCCGCGCCCAGCCCCTGCAGGACCGTCTGGACGCGCCATCGCGGTCCGCTCGCGGGCCGTTCCGCGTAGTTCCCGGGGTCGGCTCGGACGTGCACCGGCGCTGCGCCCACCTGGGCGGAGCCGGCTGCCGGAGGCCGGAGCGCCGCCTCGCTCGCAGCCACACCTACAGCCGGCCTGGTCGTGCCCGCCGACCCGCGGCGCTCGACCGCCGCCGATGCGAACCGCGCGTCGCGCTCCGCGTAGAGCTCGCGCAGACCCACCTCCCGCCGGGCGAGGGCGTCGGCCGCCGCCACGGACAGTCGCAGCACGGTGCGGGCTGCGGGACCGTCGAGCGGCACCCCGCACCACGGGCAGCGCGGACTGCGCAGCGGCGCGCCGCACGCCGGGCAGAGGGACCGGTCGAGGAGCACGGCGCGCAGGTGATGGAACCGGCCGTCGGTCGCAGTCATGCTCGGGATACTCACAGGTGAGGACGGCGGGCGGCGGCGGTCGTGCACAGCTCGCCGGGCCGCCCGCACGCCCTTTCGGGCCGTCACTGCCGCGCGGACCGGGCTCACCCGGCTCTGTCGGTGCGAGGGCCTAGGGTGGGCATGAGCAGGCGGCAGAGCAGGACGTCCACCCACGGGAGGTCACCATGGCGGGAACTGAACACGTCCACCGGCGCGAGAACGACGAGCCGGGCGACGAGCCGGACGCCCCCGTCCCCGCCGCGCCCGCCGCACAGGAGCGGGACGCCGAGGTCGACGCGCTCCTCGAGGAGATCGACGACGTGCTGGAGTCGAACGCCGAGCAGTTCGTCCGCGGATTCGTGCAGAAGGGTGGTCAGTGAGCGCCGACGCCCACCCCTCGGGGCGGCTCCCAGCGGCGTTCACCACCCCGGGCTCGTCCTCGTTCGTCGACTTCCTCCACGGCTACGCCCCCGAGCTGCTGCCTGCCGCGGGTGGCCGTGAGCTCGCCGGGTCGGCGGCGCCGGTCAACGCTCCCCACGGCACGACGATCGTGGCCATCGTCTTCGCGGGTGGTGTGGTCCTGGCAGGCGACCGTCGGGCGACGATGGGCTCCATGATCGCCAGCCGGCACATCGAGAAGGTGTTCGCCGCGGACGACTACTCGGCGATCGGGATCGCGGGGACGGCGGGGCTCGCCGTCGAGCTCGTCCGCCTCTTCCAGCTCGAGCTGGAGCACTACGAGAAGATCGAGGGCTCGCTGCTCTCGCTCGACGGCAAGGCGAACCGGCTCGCGACGATCATCCGCGGCCAGCTCTCGCTCGCGCTCCAGGGGCTGGCCGTCGTCCCGCTCTTCGCGGGCTTCGACCTCGACCGTCGCACCGGCCGGATCTTCTCCTACGACGTGACGGGCGGCCGGTACGAGGAGCAGGAGCACCACGCGGTGGGTTCCGGGTCGGTCTTCGCGCGCGGTTCGTTGAAGAAGCGGTGGCGTCCTGGCCTCGACTCGGCGCAGGCCGTCCGCGTCGCCGTCGAAGCCCTCGTGGACGCGGCGGACGACGACTCCGCCACCGGCGGCCCGGACTCCGAGCGCGGGATCTACCCGGTGGTGGCGACGGTGACCGAGGCGGGATACCTGCGCGTACCCGACGCGGAGCTCGCAGCGGCGACGGACGAGGTGCGCGCCGCGCGGCGTACCGGAGGGGGTGAGCCGCGATGAGCATGCCGTTCTACGTCTCGCCCGAACAGCTGATGAAGGACCGGGCGGACTATGCCCGCAAGGGCATCGCGCGCGGCAGGTCGGTGGTGGTGCTCCAGTACGACGACGGCGTGGCGTTCGCGACCGAGAACCCGTCCCGTGCGCTGCACAAGGTGTCCGAGATCTACGACCGGATCGCCTTCGCCGCCGTGGGCAAGTACAACGAGTTCGAGAACCTCCGAGTCGCGGGCGTGCGCTATGCCGACCTGCGGGGCTACTCCTACGACCGGGTCGACGTCACGGCACGCGGTCTCGCCAACGCCTACGCCCAGACGCTCGGCACGGTGTTCACCACCGAGTCCAAGCCGCTCGAGGTGGAGCTGGTCGTGGTCGAGGTGGGCCACGATCCCGCGGGGGACCAGATCTACCGGCTGAGCTACGACGGGTCGGTGGCCGACGAGCACGGCTGGGTGGCCATGGGCGGGCAGTCCGAGCGACTGGCCGCGATCATCGGCGGCCAGTGGCGCCCGGGCATGAGCCTGGCCCAGGTCCTGGATCTCGGCGTCCGCGCACTCGGCGCTCCCGCGGAAGAGGGTGCGCCGGCACGCATCCTGGGGGCGGCGAGCCTCGAGGTCGCCGTGCTCGACCGGACCCGGCCGCGGCGGGCGTTCCGCCGGCTGACCGGCGCCCTGCTCGAAGACGTGCTGGGCGGTGCGGGTGGGCCGGCGCCTGGTTCCGAGCCTCCGGCGGACGAGGCCGGCCCGGTCACCGTGGCGGCACCGGAACCTCCCGCTGAACAGGGCGGGGAGACCACCTCCTGAGCGGCATGACCGCACCGGACCCGACGGAGGGAGCAGCCGCGATGGACCGACGGATCTTCGGCCTGGAGACCGAGTACGGCGTCACGTGCGCAGCGGTGGACGGGCGCGGCCTGTCCGCCGACGAGGTGGCGCGGTACCTGTTCCGCAAGGTGGTGGCGTGGGGGCGCTCGTCGAACGTGTTCCTGCGGAACGGCTCCCGGTTGTATCTCGACGTGGGGTCCCACCCGGAGTACGCCACGGCGGAGTGCGACGACTGGCGCCAGCTCGTCACCCACGACCGGGCGGGGGAGCGGATCCTCGAGGGGCTGGTGCAGGACGCCCAGCAGCGGCTGGAGCACGAGGGGCTGCCGGGCAGCATCCACCTGTTCAAGAACAACACCGACTCGGCGGGCAACTCCTACGGCTGCCACGAGAACTACCTGGTGCGCCGGCAGGGTGACTTCGCCCGGCTCTCGGACATCCTGGTCCCGTTCCTGATCACGCGGCAGATCCTCACGGGTGCGGGGAAGGTCCTCGCGACTCCGCGCGGGGCGGTGTACTGCCTCTCGCAGCGGGCCGACCACATCTGGGAGGCGGTGTCCAGCGCCACCACCCGGTCCCGTCCGATCATCAACACCCGGGACGAGCCGCACGCCGATGCCGAGCACTTCCGTCGGCTGCACGTCATCGTCGGGGACTCCTCGATGGCGGAGACGACGACGATGCTCAAGGTGGCCTCGACGGACATGCTCCTGCGGCTGATCGAGGCGGGCGTGCCCGTGCGGGAGATGACCCTGGAGAACCCGATCCGGGCCATCCGGGAGATCAGCCACGACATGACCGGCCGTCATCCGATCGCGTTGGCCAACGGCCGCACCGTCACGGCGATCGACATGCAGGAGGAGTACCTCGCGCGGGTTGCCGACTTCGTCGGGTCCGAGGTCGGGCCGTCGCCGGAGACGAAGCAGGTGCTCGACCTGTGGGAGCGGGGGCTGCGAGCGCTCAGGACCGGCGACCTGTCCCTCGTCGACCGCGAGCTGGACTGGGCGATCAAGTACCGCATGATCGAGCGGTACCAGGCCAAGCATGGCCTGGACCTGTCCGACGTGCGGGTGCAGCGCCTCGACCTCGCCTACCACGACATCTCTCGGACGGAAGGCCTGTACAACCTGATGGCCGCCCGCGGCCTGGTCGAGCGGGTGACCACGGACGTCGACGTGTTCGAGGCGACCGAGCAGCCTCCGCAGACGACCCGCGCCAAGCTGCGCGGCGACTTCGTTCGAGCCGCGCAGGAGGCCCGCCGTGACTACACGGTCGACTGGGTGCACCTCAAGCTCAACGACCAGGCGCAGCGCACGGTTCTGTGCAAGGACCCCTTCCGGAGCGTGGACGAGCGGGTGGACCGGCTCATCGAGTCGATGTGAGCGCGCCGTACAGTTGACGGCCGGGTGGTCGTGCCACCCCGGTGGGACGGACGACGAGGGAGGGACGAGGTGCGCCTGCGTCGCGCCGCGCTGCTCGCGCTCGTCCTTCTGCTGCTCGCTGCGTGCGCCGGTCCGGCGTCGTCCGCCCCTGACGTGTCCGTCTCGGGGGCGGCCGGCAGCAAGCCGACGTTGACCTACGTCGCCCCGCTGGAGCCCCAGCGCACCTATCGTTCGACGATCTGGCCGGGCGCCGGCCCGCGGCTCCGCGACGGCGACCCGGTCCTGCTGAACTACTGGGTGGAGAACGCCCGTACCGCTGCAGTCGTGGCGCAGAGCTACTCGGCCAGCCCGGTGACGCGCACGCTCAGTGCCGCAGCGCTCGGCGCCGACCTGTACCGCACGCTGTCCGGGGCGCACGTCGGCGCGCGGCTGCTGCAGGTCAGCCCCGCCGGTACGGGTGGTGCGGGCGACGACGTCCCGACGGTCACGGTGGTCGACGTGCTGTCCCTCCGCGCGACGGGTCAGCCGGTGGCGCCGCAGCCGGGGCTGCCCACGGTGAAGCTGGCGGCGGACGGTACGCCGAGCCTCACCGCGACGGGGACGGACCCGCCGACCACGCTCGTCGCGCAACCGCTGATCCGCGGGTCGGGACAGCAGGTGGCGCGTGGCGACACCGTCACGGTGCAGTACGTCGGCTTCTCGTGGAAGACGGGCGAGGCGTTCGACTCCACCTGGAGCCGTGGCACACCGGCTTCGTTCTCGTGGGCGGACGTGCCTGCGTGGTCCGAGGGTCTGGCCGACCAGCCGGTCGGCTCGCAGCTGCTGCTGGTGGTACCGCCCAGCTATGCGCTGGGCGCCACCCAGAGCCAGGAGCTGTCCGGGCAGACGGTCGTGTTCGTCGTCGACATCCTGGCGGTCGCCGCCGAGGGGAGCTCATGAGCCTGGCCCTGCGTGTCATCCCGTGCCTCGACGTGGACGCCGGTCGCGTCGTCAAGGGCGTGAACTTCGAGAACCTGCGTGATGCCGGCGACCCGGTCGAGCTCGCTCGTCGCTACGACGCCGAGGGAGCCGACGAGATCACCTTCCTGGACGTCTCCGCGTCGTCCGGCGGCCGAGAGACCACGTACGACGTGGTGCGACGGACGGCCGAGGAGGTCTTCGTGCCGCTGACCGTCGGCGGTGGCGTGCGGTCGGCCGACGACGTCGACCGGCTGCTGCGCGCCGGGGCCGACAAGGTGGGCGTCAACACGGCGGCGATCGCCCGCCCGGCGCTGATCACCGAGATCGCCGAGCGGTTCGGCTCGCAGGTGCTGGTGCTGTCCCTGGACGCGCGTCGGGTCACCGGGGACGTCCGGACGGGCTCCGGCTACGAGGTGACGACCCACGGCGGGCGTCGCGGCACCGGTGTCGACGCCGTCGAGTGGGCTGCGCGTGCAGCCGAGCTCGGGGCGGGCGAGCTCCTGCTCAACTCGATGGACGCCGACGGCACGGAGAGCGGGTTCGACCTGGAGATGATCGCGGCGGTGCGTGCGGCGGTGCGGGTCCCGCTGATCGCCAGCGGCGGGGCAGGCACGCCCGAGCACTTCGTGCAGGCCGCGCACGCCGGCGCGGACGCCGTGCTGGCGGCAAGCGTGTTCCACTTCGGGCAGCTGACGATCCGCCAGGTCAAGGACGCGCTGCGCGCCGCGGGGGTCACGGTCCGCTGACCGGCGTCGGCGGACGGCGGCGTCGACGACTGCCGCCGGCTGCGACCCCGCGACCGGCGGGTGCCGTCGTACCGGTCGGGCGGGCTGCGCCAGAGGGGTCGTCCCGCACCGTGGCAGGATTCTGGGGTGCCCGCGCTCCCGACCGCCGCCCCGGCGACCCCTGGTTCCACCCGTCTCGACCCCGCCGTGGCTGCCCGGCTCACGCACGACAGCGCGGGCCTTGTCGCGGCAGTGGTCCAGCAGCACGACACCCGTGAGGTGCTCATGCTCGGGTGGATGGACGACGAGGCGCTGCGCCGCACGCTGACCACCGGCCGCGTGACCTTCTGGAGCCGATCTCGCCGAGAGTACTGGCGCAAGGGCGACACCTCGGGTCACGTGCAGCTGGTCCGTTCGGTCAGCCTGGACTGCGACGGGGACGCCCTGCTGGTCGAGGTCGAGCAGGTGGGAGCGGCCTGCCACACCGGCGCACGGTCCTGCTTCGACGCCGGTGGCCCGCTCCCCGCGGTGGTGGGGGAGGCGCAGTGAGCCCGACGACACCGCACGCCGGCCCTCGGCCCGCATCGTCCGCGACGGCCGTCGCCGAGGTGGTCGAGGTGCCGTGGGGCACCACCTGGCCGTCGTTGGACGGTTTCCGCGACCTCGCGCGAGGCAACCGCGTGATCCCGGTGGTACGCCGGCTGCTCGCGGACGGCACGACCCCGGTGGGGCTGTACCGGGCGTTGGCGGACGGCCGGCCAGGCACCTTCGTGCTCGAGTCCGCGGAGGCCGACGGGACCTGGGGCCGTTGGTCGTTCGTCGGCGTGCGGTCTCGGGCGACCCTGGGCGTCGCCGACGGCCGACCGGTGTGGACCGGGGACGTGCCGGTGGGTGTGCCTACCGACGGTGACGTGCTCGAGGTGCTGGGTACCACCCTCGAGGTGCTCCGTACCCCGCGGGTGCCGGGGCTGCCGCCGTTGACCGGGGGTCTCGTCGGCGCGCTCGGGTGGGACGTGGTGCGGCACTGGGCGCCGACCTTGCCCGCCGCCGCTCCCGACGAGCTGGGGGTGCCCGAGCTGACGCTGCTGCTGGCCACCGACCTGGCGGCCGTCGACCACCAGGACGGCTCCGTGTGGCTGGTGGCGAACGCCATCAACTTCGACGCCACCGACGAACGGGTCGACGAGGCGTACGCGGACGCCGTCGGCCGCCTGGACGCGATGCAGGCCGGTCTGGTCCGCGCCGCCGACCCCGGCGTCGGTGTCCTCGACCCTGCGACGGCAGAGCCGCAGCTGCGCTTCCGGCTGACCCGGGACGCCTACGAGGCCGCGGTGCGCACCGGGAAGGAGGCGATCCGCGACGGAGAGGTGTTCCAGGTCGTCCTCTCGCAGCGCCTCGACCTCGACTGCCCCGCGTCGCCGCTCGACGTCTACCGGGTGCTGCGCACGCTCAACCCCAGCCCGTACATGTACTACCTGCAGCTGCAGGACGCGCTCGGGCAGGACTTCGCCGTGGTCGGCTCGAGCCCGGAGACCCTGGTCAAGGTCACCGACGCCCAGGTGGTGACGTTCCCGATCGCCGGTTCCCGGCCCCGCGGTCGGACGCCCGAGGAGGACCGGGCCCTAGCCGACGAGGTGCTGGCCGACCCGAAGGAGCGGGCCGAGCACATCATGCTGGTCGACCTCTCGCGCAACGACCTGGTCAAGGTGTGCGAACCGACCAGCGTCGAGGTGGTCGAGTTCATGGCCGTGCGTCGCTTCTCCCACATCATGCACATCTGCTCCACCGTCGTCGGGACTCTCAAGCAGGGAGCGACGGCGCTGCAGACGTTCGTGGCCACGTTCCCTGCGGGGACCCTCTCGGGCGCCCCGAAGCCACGGGCGATCGCGCTCATCGACCAGATCGAGCCGGCGCGCCGCGGCATCTACGGCGGGACGATCGGCTACTTCGACTTCGCCGGTGACATGGACATGGCGATCGCGATCCGCACCGCCGTGCTGCGGGACGGGACGGCGAGCGTGCAGGCAGGTGCCGGGATCGTCGCCGACTCGGTACCCGCGACCGAGTATGCCGAGACCCGGGCGAAGGCGGCGGCCGCCGTGCGCGCGGTCCAGATCGCGGCGCGTCTGCGGCCGGCGCAGGGATGACCGCCGGCCCCGGTCGGGGGCGCTGGGTGCTGGCGCTCCTGGTGCTGGCCCTGGCCACGTGGGCGGTCGCTGCCCCGACCTGGGTCAGCGCCGGCGGCACCTCCGTCCTGACCGGCAGCGTGCTGGTGCAGGTGCCGGGCACGCGAGCCGCCCCCGGGACTGTCGGAGCGGCCCTCGCGCTGGCGGCGGCCGGCGCCGCGCTCGCCCTGGCCGGCCGGTTGGGTCGGTGGCTCGTCCTCGTCGTCGTCCTCGCGTGCGGGGCGGTCGTCGGGTGGTCGGCGATCGCGGTGCTGGCGGACCCGGTGCCGGCCGCGACGCAGGCGGTGGCTGCGGCCACCGGGGTCGACCACGTGGTCGGACCGGTGCGCACGACGGTCGCTCCTTGGCTTGCGCTCGTGTGCGCGGCGTTCGTCGTGGTCGTCGGGGCGTCGCTCGGCCGAGCCTCAGGCCGCTGGGCGGGTCCGAGCCGCCGCCATGAGATCCCCGCGGGTGCGGGGCGACCCGACGGGGCGCCAGCCGGGTTCGCCTCGCAGCTCCGCGTGCGGACCGCTTCCCAGCGAGTGCTCGAGGGCCTTCCCGACCGAGGTGACGATGCGCCCGACCCGGGAGCCGAGACCGGCGACGTCGAGCGGACCGCGTCCGCCGACACCCGCACGGGTCCGTCGGTTCCCGCTCCCGACGAACGCGCGGACTGGGACGCCCTCAGCCGGGGCGAGGACCCCACCTGAGGCTCGACGACTCGACCGGATGGGTGAGTACGTCTCCGCTAGTGTGTCCAGCAGCCGCGAACGAAGGGTACGAACCGATGGCAGACCAGCCCCTCGACGACCAGCCGGGCGACCGCGTGCTCGGCGCCGGCCGCACGGAGGCCGCGCACCTGCCGCCGACGATCGCTCCGCGCAACCACGGCCGCACCGTCGCCGCCTGGACCACGACGGTGATCGTCCTCGTCGGAGCGGTGATCGCGGCGCTCGGGGTCGCCTTCGCGCAGCCGTGGCTCGCGTGGGTCGGAGCCGGTGTGATCGTCGTCGGGCTGATCGTCGGCAAGGTCCTCCAGGTCATGGGCCTCGGCCAACCGGGCGCGACCCGGGCAGGCGCCGGCCACTGACCCGTCGGAGCCCGTAGGGCGGCCGGAACGCATTCGGTCGAGGACGACCAGGAGGACCCATGTCCAGCCCGCAGGAGCCGCGGCCCGACGCAGGTTCCGAGCACGCCGCAGTGCCACCCCCGCATCCTGAGCAGCCTCCGCAGCCTCCGCAGCCTGCGTACGGCGGCCAGTACCCACCGCACCCGGGATCCGGGGCTTACCAGGTCCCGTCGGCGTACCCGGGCGCGCAGCCGTACCCAGGCACGCAGCCGTACCCGGGCGGCGGCCCCGGCCCGTACCCGGGCGACCAGGCTCCGTACCCCGGTCCGCCCGGCTACCCACCGCAGTACCCCGGCCAGGGTGACGCTCCGTACGGCGGGTACCCGGCTCCCGGGCAGCCCTACGGAGCGCAGCCCTACGGCTCCCAGCCCTATCCCGGCACGCCCTATCCCGGCTACGGCGCCTACGGGCAGGTCTTCCCGCGCAACGACCTCGGCGTCTGGTCCCTGGTGCTCGCCCTCGCCGGCATCGCGCTCGGCTTCACCCTGCTCACCGGCATCCCCGCGATCGTCCTCGGTCGGCGTGCACGTCAGGCGGTCGTCCGGGGCGAGGCCAACAACGACGGGACCGCCGTCGCGGGCATCGTGATCGGCTGGATCGCCACGGCGCTCGGCGCGCTGGTGGTTCTCGGCATCCTGATCGCGATCGTCGTCGCCGTCGCAACCTCGCAGTCGCGGTACTGACCCACCACTCCGTCCGCCGCCGGCTCCGATCCGAGGCGGAGGAGCCGTGCCGGGGTCGCGTCCGGCAACAGGTCGGGCCGGTCCCAGCACGCGACCCCCGGACCGGACCTGTCCTGGCTCGCCTCTACGATGGCTGCAGCCGGAAGGACCGGGCGGGAGAGGTGGGGGCCATGACCGTGCTCGACGAGATCGTCGCCGGGGTCCGGCAGGACCTCCTCGCGCGGCAGGAGAAGACGTCGCTCGACGAGCTCAAGGAGATGGCCCTGCGCCGGCCCTCGGCGCTCGAGTGCGTCTCCCGGCTCAAGGTCGAGGACGCGGTCACGGTCATCGCCGAGGTCAAGCGATCGAGCCCGAGCAAGGGTGCCCTGGCGACGATCGAAGACCCGGCCGCCCTGGCGGCGGAGTACGAGAAAGGCGGAGCCGCCGCGATCTCGGTGCTCACCGAGCAGCGCCGCTTCCATGGTTCGTTGGCGGATCTCGACGCCGTACGGGCGAAGGTCGACATCCCCGTGCTGCGCAAGGACTTCGTCGTCACGCCGTACCAGGTGTGGGAGGCCCGGGCGCACGGCGCCGACCTGGTGCTCGTGATCGTCGCCGCGCTCGAGCAGACGGTTCTCGAGTCCCTGATCGACCGGGTCCACTCGCTGGGGATGACGGCGCTCGTCGAGGTGCACGACTCCGAGGAGGCTCGTCGAGCCGTGGCCGCCGGGGCCCGGGTGGTCGGCGTGAACGCCCGGGACCTGCGCTCGCTCGAGGTGGACCGCGGCACGTTCGCCAGGGTCGCTCCGAGCATCCCGTCCCACGTGGTGAAGATCGCCGAGTCAGGGGTGCGCGGCCCGCACGACGTCATGGACTACGCCCGGGCGGGTGCCGACGTGGTGCTCGTCGGGGAGGCCCTGGTCACGGATGATGCGCCGCGCCGGTCGGTGGCAGACCTGGTTGCGGCGGGCGCGCACCCGTCGCTGCGGGCGGTTCGCCAGTGAGCTCGCCGAGCGCGGGCCGTCCCGTCCCGTCCACCTCCCACGGGGGTGCGACCCAGGGTCCCCTGTCCACGCACCAGGGTCCGTACTTCGGCGACTTCGGCGGTCGATTCGTCCCCGAGGCGCTGATCGCAGCGCTCGACGAGCTGGACACCGCCTACCACAAGGCGCTTGCCGACCCCGCCTTCGGGGCGACGCTCGCGCGGCTGCACCGCACCTACACCGGGCGGCCGAGCCCGCTCACCGAGGTCGAGCGGTTCGCGCGGCACGTCGGCGGCGGGGCCCGGGTGTTCCTCAAGCGCGAGGACCTGAACCACACCGGCTCGCACAAGATCAACAACGTGCTGGGCCAGGCTCTCCTGGTCAAGCGCATGGGCAAGACGCGTGTGATCGCCGAGACGGGTGCAGGTCAGCACGGGGTCGCCACCGCCACCGCCGCGGCGCTGATGGATCTCGAGTGCACCGTGTACATGGGCGAGGAGGACACGCGTCGCCAGGCGCTGAACGTCGCCCGGATGCGGTTGCTCGGTGCCGAGGTCGTGTCCGTCCGGCAGGGCAGCCGCACCCTGAAGGACGCGATCAACGAGGCGCTGCGCGACTGGGTGGCCAACGTGGAGACCACCCACTACCTGCTCGGCACCGTCACGGGCCCGCACCCGTTCCCCGAGATGGTGCGCGACTTCCACAAGATCATCGGCGAGGAGGCCCGCGCACAGCTGTTCGACGAGGTCGGACGCCTGCCGGACGCCGTCGCCGCGTGCGTCGGCGGCGGGTCCAACGCGATGGGGATCTTCAACGCGTTCCTGGACGAGCCGACGGTCCGGCTGTTCGGCTTCGAGGCCGGCGGCCACGGCATCTCCTCCGGTGAGCACGCGGCCCGCTTCTCCGGCGGAGAGCCGGGCGTGCTGCACGGCGCGAAGTCCTACCTGCTGCAGGACGAGGACGGGCAGACGCGGCCGAGCCACTCGGTGTCGGCGGGCCTGGACTACCCGAGCGTGGGCCCGGAGCATGCGTGGCTGCACGACATCGGCCGTGCCGACTACCGCCCGGTGACCGACGACGAGGCGATGGAGGCGTTCCGCCTGCTCTGCCGAACCGAGGGGATCATCCCGGCGATCGAGTCGGCGCACGCCCTGGCAGGCGCGATCCAGCTCGGGGCAGAGGTGGGCACGTGGGGCGTGGACGAGCCGGTGCTGCTGGTGAACCTGTCCGGGCGCGGGGACAAGGACGTGGCGACAGCCGCGGCCTGGTTCGGGTTGCTGGACGACGAGACCACGGCCCTCGCGGAGCAGGGGGAGCAGCTGTGACGGGGACGCGGGTGCTCTCGCAGACCGGGGCGATGCTGGACACCCTCGCCGACCGGGAGAACCGTCCGGCGCTCGTCGGCTACCTCCCGGTGGGCTTCCCGAGCGTACCGGGCTCCGTGGCGGCGGTCCGGACCATGATCGACGCGGGCGTCGACGTGGTCGAGCTCGGGATGCCGTACTCGGATCCGGTGATGGATGGTCCTGTGATCCAGCACGCGGTCGAGGCGGCGCTGGCCGGTGGTACCCGGGTGAGCGACACGCTCCACGCGGTGGAGGCCGTCGCCGGGCGTGGCGCGCCGATCCTCGTGATGACCTACTGGAACCTCGTGCTGCGTTACGGCGTGGACGCCTACGCGCGCGACCTGGCGGCTGCCGGCGGTGCCGGCCTCATCACCCCGGACCTCATCCCCGACGAGGCGGCCGACTGGGTGGCAGCCTCGGACCGCTACGGGCTGGACCGGGTGTTCCTGGTGGCCCCGAGCTCGACGCCCGAGCGTCTCGCGGCGACCGCCGCAGCCTCGCGCGGCTTCGTCTACGCAGCGTCCACCATGGGGGTGACGGGGGAGCGGACAACCGTCGGGAGCCGCGCCGAGCAGCTGGTTGCCGACACGCGGGCCGCGGGCGCCCGCCGGGTGTGCGTCGGCCTGGGGGTGTCCCTGCCGGAGCAGGCTGCCCAGGTCGGCGCCTTCGCGGACGGGGTGATCGTCGGCTCGGCGCTCGTCCGCGCGCTGACGGACGCGAGCGACGAGGCCGCCGGCCTCACCGCGCTGGCTGGGGTGGCCCGCGGGCTGGCAGCGGGGGTGCGGAGCGCCAGATGAGCCGGCCCACCCCGGCTCAACCTCTGGACCGCCATGATGGCCGGTCGCGGACCGCTGGTAGCGTTCGTGGTCGTCGGCCACCTGTACCCCAGGTGTGAGACGACCCTCCTGCAGGCCCCACCGGTTCCGCGGGACGACGAGAACGACGCGTCCCACCCGGCGCGGTCACCGTGCCGCACCGAGGGACGACGCCATGGTGTGAGATGCGGCCCCGGTCCGACCGGTTGGTAGTGTCACCCCACGCATGCGGGCCGACGGCGTCCCACACGCACCAGCTGTACGTGCGACCTTGTGAGGACGGTCAGATGTCGACATCGCACGTGACCCCCGGCGCCCTGGTGGCGCCCGTGGCCCACGGGCTGTACGACCCCGATGCCGAGCGCGACGCGTGCGGCTTCGCGTTCGTCGCGACGCTTCGCGGGACGCCGGGGCGCGACATCGTCGACGCCGGGCTCACGGCCCTGCTGAACCTGGACCACCGCGGCGCGGTCGGCGCCGAGGAGGACAGCGGTGACGGCGCGGGGATCCTGACCCAGATCCCGGACGCCTTCCTGCGGGACGTCGTCGACGCCGACCTGCCCCCGGCAGGGCACTACGCGATCGGCATGGCGTTCCTACCGGTGGACGCCGAGGAGCGCCATCGTGCGGTCGCCGCCGTCGAGGCGATCGCCGCCGAGGAGAAGCTCGACGTGCTGGCCTGGCGGGACGTCGTCGTGACGGCCGACCTCGTGGGCCCGACCGCTCGTGCCTCGATGCCGGTGTTCCGCCAGCTCGTCGTCGCGGACCCGTCCCGAGAGCTGGCCGGGATCGACCTCGACCGTCGCACGTTCCGGCTGCGGCGCCGGGCCGAGCACGAGGTCGGGCTCTACTTCGCCTCGTTGTCCGCACGCACCCTGACGTACAAGGGCATGCTCACCACGGGCCAGCTCGAGCCGTTCTTCGCGGACCTCTCGGACCCGCGGTACGCGTCCGAGATCGTCCTGGTGCACTCCCGCTTCTCCACCAACACCTTCCCGTCGTGGGAGCTGGCACAGCCGTTCCGGATGATCGCCCACAACGGGGAGATCAACACGGTCCGGGGCAACCGGAACTGGGTCGCAGCCCGCGAGGGCATGATGCACAGCGCGTTGCTCGGCGACCTCGCACCGCTGCTCCCCGTGTGCACCCCGGGCGGATCGGACTCGGGCAGCTTCGACGAGGTGCTCGAGCTGCTGCACCTGGCCGGCCGTTCGCTGCCGCACGCGATGATGATGATGATCCCGGAGGCGTGGGAGAACCACGCCCAGATGGATCCCGAGCGGCGCGCGTTCTACGCGTACCACTCGACGCTCATCGAGCCGTGGGACGGCCCTGCCGCGATGACGTTCACCGACGGCACGCTGATCGGCTCCATGCAGGACCGCAACGGGCTGCGCCCGGGGCGGTACTGGGTCACCGAGGACGGTCTCGTCGTCTGCGCGAGCGAGGCCGGCGTCCTCGATCTTGACCCCGCCACCGTGGTGGCCAAGGGCCGCCTCGAGCCCGGGAAGATGTTCCTGGTCGACACCCGGCGCGGTCGCATCGTCGAGGACGAGGTGATCAAGGGAGAGCTCGCGGCCCAGCGCCCGTACGCCGAGTGGATGCGGGACAACGCGGTCCACCTCGAGCAGCTGCCGGAGCGGGAGCACATCGCGCACTCGACCGCCTCCGTGCGCCGCCGCCAGCGCACCTTCGGGTACACCGAAGAGGAGCTGAAGATCATCCTGGCGCCCATGGGGACGGCCGGCGCGGAGCCGCTCGGTGCCATGGGGTCGGACACCCCCGTCGCGGTGCTGTCGTCACGGCCACGGCTGCTGTTCGACTACTTCACCCAGATGTTCGCGCAGGTGACCAACCCGCCGCTGGACGCGATCCGCGAGGAGCTGGTCACCGCGATCGGCGGCGCGATCGGCCCGGAGCCGAACCTGCTGACCGACGGGCCGGAGCACGCCCGCAAGCTGATGCTGCCGTTCCCGGTGATCGACAACGACCAGCTGGCGAAGATCGTGCACGTCGCGCGGCAGCCCGACCTCGGCTTCCGTGCGACGACCATCCGCGGACTGTTCCGTGTGGACGGCGGCGGAGCCGCCTTGCAGGCGCGGCTCGAGGAGATCTTCGCGGAGGTGGACGCCGCGATCGCGGACGGCGTCAGCTTCCTCGTGCTCTCCGACCGCAACTCGGACGCCGACCACGCGCCGATCCCGTCGTTGCTGCTGCTCTCCGCGGTGCACCACCACACGTTGCGGCGGCACACGCGCACGCAGATCTCCCTCGTCGTCGAGGCCGGGGATGTCCGCGAGGTGCACCACGTCGCCCTGCTGATCGGCTACGGCGCCGCCGCGGTGAACCCGTACCTGGCCATGGAGACGGTCGAGGACATGGCGCGCCGTGGCTACCTGCCGGGCGTCGCGCCGGAGAAGGCGGTGGCCAACCTCATCAAGGCGCTCGGCAAGGGCGTCCTGAAGGTGATGTCCAAGATGGGCATCTCCACGATGGCGTCGTACCGTGGCGCCCAGGTGTTCGAGGCGATCGGGCTCTCGCACGCGCTCGTCGAGCGCTACTTCACGGGGACGACGAGCCGGCTGGACGGCGTCGGGCTCGACGTGATCGCCGCTGAGGTCGCCGCCCGGCACGCCGACGCGTACCCGGCCTCCGGCAACCGGCAGCCCCACCAGTCCCTCGCCGTGGGCGGGGAGTACCAGTGGCGCAGGGGCGGTGAGGAGCACCTCTTCGACCCGGAGACGGTGTTCCGACTGCAGCACGCCACACGCACCCGGCAGTACGACGTCTTCCGGCAGTACACGCAGCGGGTCGACGACCAGTCGACCCGGCTGATGACCCTGCGGGGGCTGCTGCGGTTCAAGGAGGGCCAGCGCCCGCCGGTCGCGCTGGACGAGGTCGAGTCCGTGGAGTCGATCATCACGCGGTTCTCCACCGGCGCGATGTCCTACGGCTCGATCTCGGCCGAGGCGCACGAGACCCTCGCGATCGCGATGAACCACCTGGGCGCGCGGTCCAACACCGGCGAGGGCGGCGAGGACGCGGAGCGGTTGCACGACCCCGAGCGCCGGTCGCGGATCAAGCAGGTGGCCTCCGGCCGGTTCGGCGTGACGAGCGAGTACCTCACCTTCGCCGACGACCTGCAGATCAAGCTCGCGCAGGGAGCGAAGCCGGGTGAGGGCGGTCAGCTGCCCGGACCGAAGGTCTACCCGTGGGTCGCCAAGACCCGGCACTCCACGCCCGGTGTCGGCCTCATCTCGCCGCCGCCGCACCACGACCTCTACTCCATCGAGGACCTCAAGCAGCTGATCCACGACCTGAAGAACGCCAACCCGAAGGCCCGCGTCCACACGAAGCTGGTCAGCGAGTTCGGCGTCGGCACGGTCGCGGCCGGCTGCGCGAAGGCGCATGCCGACGTGGTGCTGATCTCCGGTCACGACGGCGGGACGGGTGCGAGCCCGCTCACCTCGCTGAAGCACGCCGGCACGCCGTGGGAGATCGGGCTCGCGGAGACCCAGCAGACGCTGGTGCTCAACGACCTGCGCGACCGTGTGGTCGTCCAGGTCGACGGCCAGCTGAAGACCGGGCGCGACGTGGTGATCGGAGCGCTGCTCGGCGCGGAGGAGTTCGGCTTCGCCACGGCGCCGCTGGTCGTGTCCGGCTGCGTGATGATGCGCGTCTGCCACCTCGACACCTGTCCGGTCGGCGTCGCCACGCAGAACCCCGAGCTGCGCGCCCGGTTCACCGGGAAGCCCGAGTTCGTCGAGACCTTCTTCGAGTACATCGCCCAGGAGGTCCGCGAGCACCTCGCGGCGATCGGGTTCCGCACGCTCGAGGAGGCCGTGGGGCACGTCGAGCTGCTCGACACGAGCGAGGCGGTCAACCACTGGAAGGCGGCCGGCCTGGACCTCACGCCGGTCCTCGCCGCACCGCAGCTGCGGCCGGGTTCGTCCCTGCACCACGTCAGGGCGCAGGACCACGGCCTCGACCGCGCGCTGGACAACCAGCTGATCGCCATGGCGTCCGCGGCCCTCGAGCACGGCGAGCCCGTGCGGATCGCGCTGCCCGTGCGCAACGTGAACCGGACCGTCGGAACGATGCTCGGCCACGAGGTGACCCGGCGGTACAGCGGTGCGGGGCTGCCGGACGACACGATCGACGTGACGCTCACCGGTTCTGCGGGCCAGTCGTTCGGTGCGTTCCTGCCGAAGGGTGTGACCCTGCGGCTCTTCGGAGACGCGAACGACTACGTCGGCAAGGGCCTGTCCGGTGGTCGGCTCGTCGTGCGGCCGCACCGCAGCTCGGTGCTCTCCGGCCGGAACAACGTCGTGGCCGGGAACGTGATCGGCTACGGCGCCACGTCGGGCGAGATCTTCCTGCGCGGGCTGGTGGGCGAGCGGTTCGGCGTGCGGAACTCCGGCGCGACCCTCGTCGTCGAGGGCGTGGGCGACCACGCCTGCGAGTACATGACGGGCGGCACCGTGCTGGTCCTCGGGCCGACGGGGCGCAACCTCGGCGCCGGCATGTCCGGCGGGACCGCCTACGTGCTCGACCTGCAGCGCGCGCTGGTCAACACCCAGGCCGTCGCGACCGGTGAGCTGGCGCTGCAGCCGCTCGACGACGACGACGTCGCGCTCGTCACCGCTCTGCTCCGCCGCCACCTGGAGGAGACCGGCTCGCCGGTGGCCGCCCAGCTGCTGGAGGACCCGGAGGATGTGCCGACCCGGTTCACCCGGCTGATGCCGACGGAGTTCGCACGCGTCCGCGAGGCGCTCGCGAAGGCCGAGGCGGAAGGCCTGGACCCGACGGCACCCGGTGTCTGGGAGCGGATCCTGGAGGTGGCGCGTGGCTGACCCTCGTGGCTTCCTCAAGGTCCGGGACCGACAGCTGCCGCCCAACCGGCCGGTGGACGTCCGTATCCGGGACTGGAAGGACGTGCACGAGCAGCTCCCCGAGGGGCAGCCGTTCCTGCGTTCGCAGGCGGGTCGCTGCATGGACTGCGGGATCCCGTTCTGCCACAACGGCTGCCCGTTGGGGAACCTGATCCCCGAGTGGAACGACCTCGTGTGGCGCGGCCAGTGGGCGGACGCGATCGAGCGGCTGCACGCGACCAACAACTTCCCCGAGTTCACCGGCCGCATCTGCCCGGCACCGTGCGAGTCCTCGTGCGTGCTCGGCATCAGCCAGCCGCCGGTGACGATCAAGAACGTCGAGGTCTCGATCGTCGACGAGGCGTTCGACCGGGGCTACGTCACCCCGCAGGTACCCCAACGGCTCACCGGCCACACCGTCGCGGTGGTCGGCTCCGGTCCGGCGGGCCTGGCGGCCGCCCAGCAGCTGACGCGGGCCGGCCACACCGTCGCGGTCTACGAGCGGGACGACGCGATCGGTGGCCTGCTCCGGTACGGCGTGCCGGACTTCAAGCTCGAGAAGCGGCACATCGACCGCCGGTTGTCGCAGATGACCGCCGAGGGCACCCGGTTCCGGCCGAACGTCGAGATCGGTCGCGACCTCTCCTGGAGCGAGCTGCGCGCCCGGTTCGACGCGGTGGTGGTGGCGACCGGCGCGACGGTGCCGCGGGAGCTGCGCGTGCCCGGCCGGGAGCTCGACGGCGTCCACGACGCGATGGACTTCCTCCACCAGGCCAACGTCGTGGCAGCCGGCGGCGTCGTGCCCGACCAGATCAGCGCCGAGGGCCGGCACGTGGTGATCATCGGTGGCGGCGACACCGGTTCCGACTGCCTCGGCACCGCCCTGCGGCAGGGCGCCAGCTCGGTCACCACGCTGGCCATCGGCAGGCGACCCCCGACGCACCGGACCGCGGACCAGCCCTGGCCGACGGACCCGGTGCTCTTCGAGGTCTCGTCGTCCCATGAGGAGGGTGGTGAGCGCTCCTACCTGGCCTCGACCGTGGCCTTCGTGGGCGGTGAGGGCGACGACGCCGGTCACGTGCGTCGGCTGCGGCTCGCGCGCACGGAGTACCTCCCGGACGGCCGCCGCCTCCCTACGCCCGGGACCGAGCACGACGTTCCGGCCGACCTGGTGCTGATCGCGATGGGCTTCTCCGGGCCCGAGACCCAGACGCTCACCGAGCAGCTGGACGTCCGGCTCACCCGGCGGGGGACGGTGGCGCGCGACGACGACTTCGCCGTCGGCGTGCCCGGCGTGTTCGTGGCCGGTGACGCCGGTCGCGGTCAGTCGCTCGTCGTCTGGGCGATCGCCGAGGGCCGTGCCGTGGCGGCCGCCGTCGACGCCTACCTCAACGGTCCGTCCGAGCTGCCGGCGCCCGTCGCCGCGAGCACCCAGGCGCTCCGCCCCTGACCACAGCGCGAACAATGCACGACCAGCTGGTGAACGATGACACCCGCGACCGGAGATAACCCCTGCCCACAAGGCGGGGCCAGGACGTTCGGCTGCGGCCCGAAAACCGAGAGGGAATAGGCTCGAATCATGCGTAGAGCGAAGATCGTCTGCACCATCGGCCCCGCGACGGAGTCGCCCGAGCAGATCCAGGCACTGGTCGACGCGGGTATGGACGTGGCGCGACTGAACCGCAGCCATGGCGAGACCGAGGTCCACGAGCGCGTGTACAACAACGTGCGCGCGGCAGCCAAGGCGTCCGGCCGTTCCGTCGCCGTGCTGGTCGACCTGCAGGGCCCCAAGATCCGCCTGGGCCGGTTCGTCGAGGGCAAGCACTTCCTGGAGGTCGGTGACACGTTCACCATCACCACCGACGACGTGGAGGGCACCAAGGAGCTCGTCTCGACCACGTTCAAGGGACTGCCGGGCGACGTGAAGCCGGGCGACCCGATCCTGATCGACGACGGCAAGGTGCTCGTCCGCGTCACCGAGGTCGACGGCCCGCGTGTGGTGACCCGCGTCGAGGTGCCGGGGCCGGTGTCGAACAACAAGGGCCTCAACCTGCCGGGGGTCGCGGTCTCCGTCCCCGCGCTGAGCGACAAGGACGAGGAGGACCTGCGCTGGGCCGTCCGAGTCGGCGCCGACCTCATCGCCCTGTCCTTCGTCCGGAACGCTGCCGACTACGACGACGTGCGCCGGATCATGGAGGAGGAGGGCCGGGTCGTCCCGGTCATCGCCAAGATCGAGAAGCCGCAGGCCGTCGAGAACCTCAACGAGATCGTCCAGGCGTTCGACGGGATCATGGTCGCCCGCGGCGACCTCGGCGTCGAGCTGCCGCTCGAGCAGGTGCCGCTCGTCCAGAAGCGTGCGGTGGAGCTCGCCCGGCGCAACGCGAAGCCGGTCATCGTCGCCACCCAGGTCCTGGAGTCGATGATCACCAGCCCGCGCCCCACGCGTGCCGAGGCATCGGACTGCGCCAACGCGGTGCTCGACGGTGCCGACGCGGTGATGCTGTCGGGTGAGACGAGCGTCGGCGACTACCCGATCGAAGCCGTCCGCACCATGGCCCGGATCATCGAGGTCACGGAGGAGCTGGGCCGTGAGCGGATCGCCCCGCTCGGCTCCACGCCGCAGACCCGGGGTGGCGCCATCACCCGCGCGGCCGCCGAGGTCGGCGACGCGCTCGGCGTCAAGTACCTGGTGACGTTCACGCAGTCCGGTGACTCGGCGCGCCGCATGTCGCGGCTCCGCTCGGCGATCCCGCTGCTGGCGTTCACCCCGCTGGACGAGGTGCGCAACGTGCTGTCCCTGAGCTGGGGCGTGCAGACGTACCTGGTCCCCAAGGTCGAGAGCACCGACGTGATGGTCTACCAGGTTGACCAGACGCTGCGTGCGCAGGGTCTGGCGGAGATCGGCGACGTTGTCGTGGTCGTCGCGGGCACGCCGGTGGGCGTGGCCGGTTCCACCAACTCGGTCGTCGTGCACCGCATCGGCGGCGAGGAGCCGGAGCACCTGCACGCCCTGTAAGGGCGACGCCTGTACGGACAGCGCAGCGCGCGCCGCGGGCCCCGACCGGGGTCGCGGCGCGCGCTGCCTCGTTCAGCGCCCGCTGAGGGCGACGGGACGGTGGGCGTCGATCGAGATGCAGTACTCGCAACGAGGGCGCTGGTCGGTGCCCACCTGCTTGTTCCACCAGGGGATCTCGCGGCCGGCCGGGCACTCGTCGTCGTCGTGGTAGATCTGCTGGTCGGACGGGTGTGCCGAGTGGTACGCCTTCACCTTCATCGCGCCGGCCTCCTTGCCGTCGAGACGTCTGACCTGCACGGTCAGTGGATGGGACGACGTTAGGGCCCGCTGGCTAGCCCGTCTGTGACTTAGGGCCCTGGTCCGGTCGGTGCCTCAGGGGCGCCTCGTCTACCCTGACAGCCGGGCAGGCGAGGGGGAGGCGGGCAGGTGCAGGAGTCGTCGGGGCAGAGCAGCGGCCGCACGAGCGGCGTCGTGGTCCGGGACGATCCCGGCGAGCACCGGTACGCCGCGTGGCTGGACGGACGGGTCGCGGGCTTCATCACCTACGAGACCGCCGACCGCCTGGTGACCCTCACCCACACGGAGGTGCCCCCGGAGTTCGAGGGCCGAGGTGTCGGCTCCGCGTTGGTCCGTGCGTCGCTCGACGAGATCCGGGCCTTCGGA
>DAIDJQ010000113.1 GCA_027451305.1 Cellulomonas sp. | reverse complement strand
AGCTCGCGGATCTTGCGGTTCGCGTGCATCACCGTGGTGTGGTCGCGACCGCCGAACGCCTGGCCGATCTTCGGCAGGGAGAGGTCGGTGAGCTCACGGCACAGGTACATGGCGATCTGACGTGCGGTGACCAGCACGCGGGAGCGGCTCGAGCCGCAGATGTCCTCGATGGTGAGGCCGAAGTAGGCGGCCGTCTGGCCGATCACCGTGGTGGCGGTGATCTCCGCGGAGTCGTCGTCCGTGATCAGGTCCTTGAGGACGATCTCGGCGACCGTCAGGTCCACGGGCTGCCGGTTGAGGTTGGCGAACGCGGTGACCCGGATGAGCGCACCCTCCAGCTCTCGGATGTTGCTCGAGATCTTCGAGGCGATGTACTCGAGCACGTCGTCGGGCGCCTGGAGTCGCTCCGAGCCAGCCTTCTTGCGCAGGATCGCGATACGGGTCTCGAGGTCCGGCGGCTGCACGTCGGTGATCAGCCCCCACTCGAACCGCGACCGCATCCGGTCCTCGAACCCGTTGAGCTGCTTGGGTGGGAGGTCGGAGGTGATCACCACCTGCTTGTTCGCGTTGTGCAGGGTGTTGAACGTGTGGAAGAACTCCTCCATCGTCTGTTCCTTGCCCTGCAGGAACTGGATGTCGTCGACGAGGAGCACGTCGACCTCCCGGTAGCGGCGCTGGAAAGCCCCAGCCTTGCCCTCGGAGATCGAGTTGATGAAGTCGTTGGTGAACTCCTCGGAGTTCACGTACCGCACGCGGATCGCGGGGTAGAGGTTCTGTGCGTAGTGGCCGATCGCGTGCAGCAGGTGCGTCTTCCCCAGGCCGGAGCCGCCGTAGATGAACAGCGGGTTGTAGGCCTTGGCCGGCGCCTCCGCGACGGCCACGGCCGCGGCATGGGCGAATCTGTTGGACGAGCCGATGACGAAGGTCTCGAACAGGTACTTGGGATTGAGCCGGGCGTGCTCCACCGGAGGGCGGCGGTGCACCGCCGACGGCCGCTCGTCCTCCGGCTCGACCGGGGTACCGGGTGCCGGTGGGACCAGGGACAGGGGCGGGCGGGTCGCTGTGTCGGCGGCTGCACCGTCGGTGGGGCGGTTCGCCGGGCCCTGTTCGACGGACGGGTCGACCGTGATGGCGAACCGTGCCTCGCGCTGCAGCGACTCACCGAGCGCGTCCGTCACCTCGGCGCGCACCCGGGTCTCGAGGTATTCCTTGGTGAGGTCGTTGCCGACGGCCAGCAGGAGCGTGCCGTCGACGAGCGCGAGCGGGCGTGCCAGCCGGACGAACGCCAGCTGTCGCGGCGTGATGTCGGGGCTCTGCCCGAGGCTTGCGACCACGTGGCCCCAGACAGCGGCCAGCTCGTCGTCCTGTGTCACGTCCCGCCTTCGTGCTCGATCGCCAAGGTCGCCGAGTCTCGCACGCGCGCTCGCCATCCACACGGTTGTCCACACCTGTGCGCGGAGCGCACGCGTGGTCGCCGTGAGGGGCTCGTGGGGTGACGGCGGCGGCCGGTAGGACCGCGCGACGACGTCCGATGCTAATGCGGTGCGGCGGGGTGGGCGAGAGTCCGAGTGGGTGAGGTCGACGATCCGCCGGTGTGTCGGCTGGACAACGCCGGGGTGGCACGTCGGCCTATGCCTGCCTCATTTGACCCCTCTCACCCCCGCGGCGTACCGTGGTCAAGCCTTCTGAAGGCTCCTGTAGGCGCGCCCAGACGCCATCGCGCACGTGTGGCGCGAGAACCGCGGAGTCATCCAGCCCGGCACCGGACCTGCACCACCACCTGGTGCGCGTGGCACGCGCGCCGACTGCCATTTGGAGACCGACGTGACCAAGCGCACCTTCCAGCCGAACAACCGGCGTCGTGCGAAGACCCACGGCTTCCGCCTGCGGATGCGCACCCGCGCAGGGCGCGCCATCCTGTCCGCGCGGCGCCGCAAGGGCCGCGCGGAGCTGTCCGCCTGACGCCAGCGCCGGTGCTGCCAGCCGCGCACCGGATGCGCCGCTCCGCCGACTTCGAGCGGGCGGTGCGGCGCGGTGCGCGCGGCGGTCGGGACTCGCTCGTGGTGCACCTGACCTTCGAGACCGACCCCGAGGCCAAGACCCCGGTGGTCGGTCTCGTCGTGTCCAAGGCCGTGGGTAACGCCGTCACCCGGAACCTCGTGAAGAGGAGGCTACGGGCGCTGGTGCGCGAACGGCTCGAGGTGCTGCCCGAGCGTTCGTCGCTCGTCGTGCGGGCGTTGCCGCCAGCTGCCGGTCGGGCGTACGGCGAGCTGGCGTCCGACCTGGACGGCGCCGTGCGAACGGCACTGCGGCGCTCTCCCCGGACCTCGGCATGACTGCGGCACCGTCAGCAGGCGGACCGTCGGTCGTTCGCCGTGTGGTGACCGTTCTCGCGGCGGCCCCGAAGTACGCGCTGCTCGCCGTCCTGCGGTTCTACCAGCTGTACGTCTCGCCGATGCGGCCCCCGACCTGTCGGTTCTACCCGTCGTGCTCCCAGTACGCCGTCATCGCGGTGACGCGACACGGTGCCCTACGGGGAACCTGGCTCGCGGCGCGCCGCCTGCTCCGGTGCCACCCGTGGAACCCGGGCGGCGTCGACGACGTTCCTCCCGCCGGTGCCGGACGCCGGCATCACCACGTGGCCCCGGCCACCCGCTGAGTCTCGAGGAGACCCATCGCATGAGCTGGTTCGACGGTCTGCTGTGGCCGATCATGGTCGCGGTCGCGTGGATCATGGTGCAGTTCCACAAGCTGTTCAGCGCCCTGGGTCTCCAGGGGTCCGGCGGCGCGGCGTGGACGCTGTCCATCGTCGGCCTGGTGATCGTCATCCGGGTGGCGCTCATCCCGCTGTTCGTCCGACAGATCAAGGCGTCGCGCGGGATGCAGCTGCTGCAGCCGGAGATGCAGGCGATCCAGAAGAAGTACAAGGGGAAGACGGACCCCGCGTCACGTGAGGCCATGAGCCGCGAGACGATGGAGCTGTACCGCAAGCACAACACGAACCCGTTCTCGTCGTGCTTGCCGATCCTGGCCCAGTCCCCCATCTTCTTCGCACTGTTCCGGGTGCTGAACTCCCTGACGTTGCTGTCGCAGGGCAAGTACGCGGGCGGGAAGACGCACATCGGGCCCCTGACGCAGGAGCTTGC